>NZ_BCNX01000003.1 GCF_001571405.1 Methanoculleus thermophilus
ATAGCCATTCGTCGACACTAACTCTGCTCCTTGTTGTTGGTTTCGTCATTAACACAAGGAGCAACGGTTTTATAGATCTTTCCCCTCAGATGGAGCCGACCCTCGACTAGAGGGTTTCAACAGAGCCAATTATTCAGTAATTTGAGAGTGCTATTAATAGGTTTCGAAATGATCGCCGTGTCCGACGAAGATATCCCAAATTCAGGCGTTTATACTCGCTTTAAGTTAATTTCTGTCATTAAACACTATATAGGCAAACGTTGCTTTTTCTATCACACACGCGCCCACGCAAAAAATATGAGGATTGAAGCGAGTTTGCGGGCCAGGTGCGCGGAAGTGACCGCACGAATCTCGCATGTCAGTGCCGGGTAATGGATGCTCGGACAAAATTTCTGCAGGTATATGCGTATCGTGATATGCTTCGATACCGAGTGTAAATGTGGTATTTTTTCCAGGAATAGGTGATTCGACTCGGCTGGTCGCAACCGCCTCATTCGGAGTCATGCTCTCCCGGCAATACACTGGCATATCGGGCTTCTAGTGGTTATGGTTGTGCTCCCGATGTCTTTTTATCACTCCCCCGGAGATCGCATGCTATAGGTGCGTTTTCGGGCTTCTGGTGGAGGCTGGTACTCGGATGCCGTCGCGGCAGGGAACCCCGGGGCGATGCCCTTAAAGACGGCGCGCATAATTTTCTCCAGAGGACGCTCTCGGGTTTTGTCACTCGAACGGACGTCATGAAAGCGCCGCCATTCTGGGGTAGATAAGCACCTTGCTAATACTGAAGATGGCGCCGGAAAAGCGTTTCGACGAAAAAAAGGGCCGATGGTGAAGAACTGAATCCCGGTCAGCGAAAGATATCAAAGATCTGGTCGCTCCCGGTCGCGGCAAGTCGGTCGCGTTCAGCCCTCTCATCGACGAGCGCGAGGACCGGTGGAGTCATATCCTCACCCGGGTGGAACCCAAAGAGTTTCTCGAGTTCGGTCTGGATGGCATGGAGGAAGACCGAGTTTGAGATCTCGACTGGGCAGAGTTCCTCGCACTGGCCGCAGTTGACGCAGGAATCGGAGATGTGGGCGAACCGGATGAGGTGGAACATGAAGGGCGGCGGGATCACGCCCGGCTCGACCAGATAGTCCCTTCTTGTGCTGCAGTCGATGCAATAGCAGATTGGACAGTTCTCGATGCAGGAGTAGCACTTGATGCATCGGCTCGTCTGCTCCTTGATCTTGTTCAGGCGCTCCGTCCCCTCGCCGAGCGCTCCGAAGTAGCGTTCCCGCCATTTGTCGCCGAGTTTGAGCATCGCGTTCTCGACCTTGCCGCGGATCTCGATTCCCTTGGGGTTCGCGGGTTCGGTGGCGACCGCTCCAGCTGCAACCGCTGAATTAAGGAGATTTGCCCCCTTCTCGGAGCAGACCTCGACGAAAGTCGCCTTGCCGGCCCGCTCACCGATGACGCCCCAGTTGCCGCAGGCAAGATCCGCCTGGCGCGGGATCTTGATCTTGCACCGGCGGCAGTTCGAGCGGCGGCCAAGCCCCTCGTTCCCGAGGAGATCCTCCGCCCCCTCTTCGAGTTCATCGATGGAGATGCCTTTGTGCTGACCGTCCTTTGTCTCGACGATGAATTTGCCTTTGTCGATCTCTTCCTTGACGACATCGTCGGGATCGAGACCGAGCCTCTCCCGGACGATGGTCCGCGCGGTCTCCGGTCGGATGGTGCCGCCGCAGTTGAGGCCGATGATGATGATATTGTCGAGGTTGACCTGGCCGCGCTTCGCCATCTCATAGATTGCCTTGACGTCGCAGCCCTTGAGAACGGTGGCGATCCGCATATTGGGTTCGGTCGCAAGGAGGCAACGGCGCATCTGCTTGGGGAGGAGCAGGGTGCCGCAGTGGAGCGACCCGGCAATTCCGCCGATCTCGGCGGGGTCGGTGATCAGGGCCGGGACGGCGTCATATACGTCCGCACCTTTCCTGACCGCAAAGACCCCGTCGACCATACCGCTCTCGAGAGCATGGCGCAGCAGAGCGGTGACCGCCCCGCCCGTCTCTGCTTTTGCGCGGAGTTCGTCGTCCGTCGTCCATGCATAGAGTAAATCGCCTTTTCCTGCCATATCTCACACCTCCGAAATCTTCTCAACCTTAACAGCACACGCCTTGAACTCCGGGATCTTTGATATGGGGTCGAGCGCGTTGTGGGTCAGCCGGTTTGCCGGATGCTCCTTGTAGTGGAACGGGATGAACATCACGCCCTTGATGATCTCCGGCGTGACCCGTGCGGGGATCTCGACTGATCCGCGGCGGGTACTTGCCCGGACGACTTCGTTGTTCTTGATTCCGAGTTCTTCTGCATCCTCGGGGTTGATCTCGATCCAGCCGATGGGCGCCTCCTTCTCAAGGCTCCACGATCGCCGGGTCATCGTGCCGGTGTGCCACTGCCAGATGGTGCGCCCGGTCGTGAGGACGTACGGATACTCGGCGTCCGGGACCTCGGCAGGGGGTTTCCACTCGATAGGCGAGAAGACTCCGAGACCGTCGGGCATGGCAAATGTCTCCCGGTGGAGGATCGGCGTTCCCGGATGTTCCGCCGTCGGGCAGGGCCAGTGCAGGCCGTCCGGGTCGAGGCGGGCGTAGGACATGCCGTGGTAGGACGGCGTGACCGCGGCGATCTCGTCAAAGATCTCCTCGGGGCTCTTGAACGAGAACTGCTTCTCGTAGCCCATCCTGCTGCCGAGTTCACAGAGGATCTGCCAGTCGGGCTTCGCCTCGCCGGGAGGGTTCTGGGCCTTTCTCCAGCGCTGGACACGGCGTTCGGTGTTGGTCTGCGTGCCGTCTTTCTCGGCGTAGCAGGCGGCGGGGAGGACGACATCGGCGAGCTCGGCGGTCTCGGTCATAAAGATGTCCTGGACGACCAGGAACTCGAGGTTCTTAAGCCCCTCCTCGACGTGCTGAATGTCCGGGTCGGAGAGCATCGGGTTCTCGCCCATGATGTACATGCACTTGATCTCGCCGGGCTTCTCGGCGAGGACGTTGATCATCTCCGTGACCGTGTAGCCGACCTTGCCCTCGGCGAGTTCGTCGACGCCCCACATCTCCTTCATCTTCTTCTGCGCCGCCTCGTCGGTGACCTTCTGGTAGCCGGAGTAGACGTTCGGGAGGGCTCCCATGTCGCAGGCGCCCTGAACGTTGTTCTGGCCGCGGAGCGGGTTGACGCCGGAGCCGGGTTTGCCGAGGTTGCCGGTGAGCAGCATCAGGTTGGCGGTTGATTTGACGTTGTCGACGCCGACGGTGTGCTGGGTGATGCCCATCGAGTAGATGAGCGCGGCAACATCGGCGGTTGCAATCCATTCTGCGGCGGTCTTGAGGCTTTCCGCGGGGACCCCGGAGACTCTTGAGACGTTCTCAAGGCTGTAGTCCTCCTTCATGACGACTTCCTTGAGTTTCTCGAAGTCTTTCGTCCGATTCTTGATGAACTCCTTGTCTTCCCAGCCGTTCTTGATGATCTCCTGCATCAAGCCGTTCAAGAGAGCGACATCGGTCCCCGAGATGAACGGCATGTAGAGATCGGCCTGCTTGGCGGTCGGGGTGTAGCGCGGGTCGGCCACGATCACCTTTGCCCCGCTTTCCCGTGCACGGATGATGCTCCGCCCGATGAGCGGGTGCTGCTCGAAGGTATTGCTTCCGAGGACGAAGACGCACTTTGACTCGGCGATGTCCTTGATCGAGTTGGTCATCGCGCCGGACCCAAAGACCGCAGCAAGGCCAGCGACGGTGGATGAGTGGCAGAGCCGGGCGCAGTGGTCGATGTGCGGGGTCTTGAGGACCACTCTCGCAAACTTCTGCATCAGGTAGTTCTCCTCGTTCGATGTCCGGGCAGACGAGAGGCAGGCCATCTCTTCGGGCTTGTAGGACCTGAACTTCTGTATGATCAGGTCGTATGCCTCGTCCCAGGTCGCCTCGACGAACGTGCCGTTCTTCTTGATGAGCGGCTTAGTGAGTCGATCCGGGCTGTTTATAAATTCGTGGGCGTAGCGCCCTTTTGGGCAGAGTTTGCCCCCGTTGACGGGTGCGCGTTGCCAGTGCGCCACGTCAACGACCTTGCCGTCGCGGACGACAAGGTTGAACCCGCACCCGGTGCCGCAGTACGGGCATGTCGTAGATACGTATTTGAGATCCATTATTCTCCCTCTGGCAGGGACTACATACCGCCTAAATTATATAATGTACATGGTCCGGGCCGGTTTTTTGAAGAATAGTGGTGGGAGTGGGTTGGGCCCGGAGTATCTCCTGCCTTAAAAAGGATAGTCTACGTCAGTCCGATCCTTCTTGCCGGCGTGCCTTGGCAATTCGGGCCTCTGCAATGGCCTGGTATTCCGGGTCGATCTCAAAGCCTATGTAGTCTACGCCAAGTGCAATCGCCGCAAGCGCCGTGTTCCCGATGCCCATGAAGGGGTCGAGGACGAGCGTCCCGGGACGGCAGCCATGGAGCCTGATGCACATCTCCGGGAGTTTTTCCGGGAAACTGGTCGGATGAGGTCGGGAGGAGCGAATGGTCCGATAGGGGATGAACCAGGTGTTCCCCCGGTCGCGGAGGTCGCGATCCGCCGCCTTCCATCGACCGATGTTGCTCTTGTCCTGGTAGGGCACGCCGATCGCCATTTTGTCGAGGATGACGTCTCCTTTCTTTGTGAAGTGAAAGATGTGCTCGTGGCATTGACTCAAGTAGCGTGAGCTGTTCACCGGCTGGTAGTGGCCGACGGCGATATCGCCGAGGATGTTTTCGTAATTCCCCACGTCCTCCTTCTCGATCGCGATCGATTTGACCCAGTGGATGACGTTCTGTAGTTCAAAGTGAGGACGGAACTGCTGGATGACATCGAAGGGTATCCAGGGGTCGCGAGGTTTGCCGCCGATGTTGAGGAAGAACGAACCGTCGTCGGCGAGGACCCGCGACGCTCCGGCGGCGACCTGCCCCATCCAGCGGAGGTAGTCCTCGCGGGGTTTCTGGTCGTCGTAGGTGTTGTACTCCTTTCCGATGTTGTAGGGCGGCGATGTGACGATGATATCGACCGAACCTGCCGGGAGGCGCTGCATGCCTTCGATGCAGTCCATGGTATGGATGGTGTTGATGGCTAGCCCGCCAGTCCTTCTCTCCTCTTCTGCCACTCCGATCACTTATTGATTCGCGGTCCAGTGCAAAAAGGTGAATGGGCCCAAGTAGGGTCGATCAGGGGAGGGCTCCCTGCCAGGGGCCGCTCCCCTGAGTCTCTCGCGGTATCAGTCCTGCTTTAGGTCAATTTCGACTCGTTCGGAGTAAGTACTACAATAAATCATTCCGAGCAGTTTCAATCCTACTTTAGTCCAATTCTAACTCGTCGGATATAGAGCCTCTGTGAGGATGGTCGATTGTTTCAATCCTACTTTAGTCCAATTCTAACAGCGCCTAAAAATGCCCTATTCAAGCATCGGGCGAGGTGTAGGTTCGCTCTACAGATATGTGATCGGGGATCTCCAATAATGCTATCGGTTTATAAAGATCCACGATCTCATCAGGTCGTCGACGCAGACGAACTTCGTCTCCCCACCTGTTGACGGGTGTAAGCGATTGAGATCTAAATGGCATCGAAACACCGGGAGAGTCTCCGGACAGAACATTGATGTGGTATCTAAAAAACCACACGGGGTGACGTCTGGTAGTACGGATCATACATTTTTGGTATGTTAGATCTCGTCCCCCTTACGTCCTAACTCTAGAAAAGATGCCCGGTACCGGTCACGCATAGTCACATGACTCTCGGTGTGGCCTAACTCCAATCATCCCCGGAGAGTGCAGTCCGACCCGTGTGCTCCCCAGAGCCGGATTTGCCACGAAGGTCATGGTCGCCGCCGCTTTACGTGAAATGGCGCTGATACGCCAGTGGCTCTCGATGTTGAGGGGAACCCGGAGGCATTCACCCACAGGATGATATCTGCTCGTTTGCCTCTCATGGCGGTTTCGTCTGCGTCTCCGGATCATTTGCGGGTTTGAGAATGCCTCCCCTCGGAAAACTGCCTTGCTCGAGGCCCTCGAAGATGATCTTCCCCCGATTATGTAATCGAACGCACAAACACAGATGGTAGAGGGCTCGCCTTATCACAAGACGGAGGGCCTCACCGATGCGCCCGAACTGGCACGGCCGAATCTCCGGGGAGCGAGGACATTACCCCCGGGTTGGAATTGGATCGAAGGGGATTGAACGATTACAGGAGTATTCGTTTACCTCAGGGTTTGAACTAAAAGCGCAAGAGCCCCAGCCGGGCTTAAGGAAACGAAGTTCTTAATCCATAGTAGTCTTTATAATGGTCGGGCGCATATCATCACTCATGGGGAACGAGCGGTTTCATCACTCGCCTGAGGAGTACTTCGAGTACGCCGAGAAGAGCCTCACGGCCGCAGTTGAGGACGGACGGATAACCCCGGAGGACGCCGGGCTTATTCGGGAGTACGTGGCGGAGAGTTCGAGTGGGTTGTCTCCCGGCCGCCAATACAAGACAGCCTATACTCTGATCGCGGTCCGGCGATACCTCCCGCCGTTCCTGGAGACGAAGAAGACGGACCTGCTCGGCGGCATCAACCGTATGCGTTTTGCGAAGAAGGATAACGGGAAGCCGTACAAGAAGAACACGATAGCCGACTACGTGCGGTTTACTAAGCGGTTCTACCTCTGGCTAGTGAAGAGGGGATATGTCGATATCCCGGCGGACATCATCAAGGAGATCAAGAACCCTCAATATGACACGCAGACCAAGAACGAAGACGACATCTTGACAGGCGAGGAAGTCTCGCAGCTGATCGACGCGGCGAAGAGCATCAAGTACAAGGCGCTGATCGGCGTGATGTACGAGGCAGGGCTCCGGTCCGGGGAGGTCGCCTCGTTGAAGTGGAAGGATGTCACCTTCCACGAGTGGGGAGCGAAGGTCCGGACCGCCGAGAAGACCGGCCGGCTCCGGACGATCCCGATCATCACCTACCGGGAGTACCTCGCCAAATGGAAGACCTCGTATCCCGGCGACCCGACCGGCGATAACTACGTGTTCCTGACGAGCCGCGGCGAGCCGATGCAGTATCGCGGGCTCGCGAAGGCGATCTCGAATTTCGCCAAGGCTGCCGGGATCAAGAAGAAGATCACCCTGCACACGTTCAGGCACAGCAGGATAACGCACGCCCTTCGCGGTGGGATGCAGGAAACGCTAGCGAAGAAAGCGTTTTGGGGCAATCAGACCACAAAGATGATCAATACCTACTCGCACCTGGTAGACGAGGATGTCGATAACGCCTTCGCCGCCCTCGCCGGCGTGGAGCTGCCCGATAGCGATCGAACGAACGAATCCCCGGAGCCGGTGCAGTGCCCGAACTGCCACCTTGTCATGCCGCCGGGGTCCCGGTTCTGTGGTCGGTGCGGGCTGACGCTTACGGTCGAGGCGGCGGAGACTGTGAACACGGTTATCAAGGCCGCCGAAGCGGTGGTGGCGAACCCGAACGACCCCGAAGCGCTCACGATCTTGCTTGAGGCCCGGGCGAGGATGGCGATGAAGAACGGCGGGGGGACGTGACCCGGGGAGGGGTTGGGGATCGAGTGGTCGGACGTTGACCTCTCAACTGGAAAGATCCACATCCGGCGGGAGATAGCTAAAAATGGAGAGCCCCGCGACACCTTCATATCGAGCGAGGCGCTGGAAGTCCTTCTCCAATGGCAAGCCTATCACCCCCTGTACGCGGAGAAGGCCGATGCGTATACTATTCCAGACGAGTATATCAGGGACACGAACCGGGTTTTTCCGCTCTCGTACAACGGCGTGCGGGATAAATATGGCCGGGTTCTTGAGAAGTGCGGGCTCGACGAGAAAGATCCCACAACCGGGTGGTTGGTGCTCCGGCTCCACGTGATGCGAAAATATTTTAGAACCCGACTCCCCCAGGGCGGCGCTTCTATCGATGTGGTCGAGTCGCTGATGGGCCACTCGGGGTATCTGTCCGACAGTTATGTCAGGATGACTGACGAGGAGGTCGAGGCGGCATACAGGGCGGCCGAATCGGTCCTGTGGGTCTTTAAGACTAAACCGATCAACGAGGGAGAGCTCCGGCAACTTGAGCAGGAGAACCGGGAACTTCGGGGAGAGCTTGCTGGCATCCAGCGGCAGATCACAATGATGAACGCGATGCAGGCGGACGTGGGCGCTACCCCGGAGGCGCTGCAGCGGCTGGTGGATGAGCGGATAAAAGAGCTGATGGGGAAGGCCGGAGGGGCCTAATCCGTTTTTACGTTCTCCAAGGAGGCCATGGCGTTCTGGTAGACCTCCCGGGTCTCTTCAAGAAATTTCAGGTGTACTTCAAATATAGCAGCCATATGTTCTGCTAGGTCATCAAAGGCGCGGAGAACCTCGCAACAGTACGGAATCCACGCTGGATGTTGCATGGTCATACACCCCCCTGTCGCGAGGTAGGACGAGAAGAACACGTCGAAGACGGCACCATTTATCTTTTTCTCGCCTGCCTGCGAGTAAACCCCGAATACACCCGAACAAGCATAGTACAGGGCGGCATACCATACCCAACGCGGATCGTTCCTCGGTAAGAACAAATCGGGCGTTTTTGCAAAGAATCCGACCTGATCCCATATCATACACGTGCTAAAATCAGGGGGATTTGGATAAACTTCTGCGATTCGTATGATTTCCTCCCAGTGTTCAAGGAACATTGTATCTCCTCTCTCACCGCCGCGGAGTGGCTCTTCCGTCAACGTGTCGAGTAGTTGACCGTGAAGCGAATCGTCTCTGACGCCAGCGGGTTTGAATACATCGGCACGGCGCGCTATACCTTGATTGAGCACCGCCGCGACACGTTCGCCGGCGAATGGCGAACCCCCCTGTTTAAGTAGAAGCATCGCTGCAGCGCACCACCCCAGGCCAGTCAATGAGTAATTTTTCCGCGAAATTCCTGTATCACCCTTCTCCTTACCATAGAGGGAGATTAGCCCGTACTCCTCCAACCTCCCAACTATATTCTGAAGTGTTGGTTGGCGAATCTCCGTTTCTTTAGCGATCGAATACACGTAATCGGGCCCCTTGCGGAACAGGTGCAAAATTGTCTTTGCCTGATTCTCAGTCAATGTGGAGCCCGTCTCATCCCATACCTGTTTTTTTCGTCCATCTAAGCAACCGGTCATATGCGTGCCTCGTCGATAGTATCAACCTACACTTATGATATTCATGCTGCTAATATATATCAGTTGCCGCTGATGTATATACATGCGAGAGATCCTTGTCGGGACCGTCCAAGGTCTGGCGCTGAGCAGATCGCTTGCGCTCACGATCCCCTATCATCTACGGGAAGAGCACGGCTTCAAGAAAGGTGATCGCTTCGCCGTCAAGACTGACGGATGGGGGCGGATCATCTATGAAAAACTGCCCGACGAGAGGGGTTGCAATGCGCCAACATCCGGCCCCTCCCGCAACCCCGACACATACGCGATGGAGGCATCGAGGTGAGTACCACTTGTTCGCCATCACAGATGGGAGTATCGGTTCCGGCGCTCGTCATCGACCAAGAAACGCTCGACCATCTACCGGCGTTTCATAGAGCGATCGCAGAAGTGCTCATCGAGAAAGGGCGCTGGCAGTTAGCAGACAGTGAGAACAAGGATTCGAGGAAGGTCTCGGCGAAGACCGACCTCAGTGACACAGCGAGGAACTGCAATGAATTATACGCAGGAGAAATATATTAAGGTTCCTATATCCTCCGGGAGCATACCCTCAGAGGATCTACCGACCGTCTGCCGGTCGTTGGCCGGCACGTTGTGCGGCTCGTTCCTGACATCAAACGGGCCATGCCGGCGCTTCTCGGTGCGGGGTTGCCCTCTTCGGCGGCTACCTAGCTATCACCTCGACGGGGCGAGCGCGTGACCACCGGCGACCCGTTCGGGGATGCGAAGGCATCCGGTTTTCAGATCATACGCTCACCGAAAGGAGCAGCGCCACAACCGCCGGCAAGATCGGCACCGGCACCAACGAGCCGCCCCGCGACCTCTACCAGGTACGCCGCCATCCCCGCCGCGATGCGACAGGCGAAGCGGTGGGTTACCTGGCAGTACGAGATTCGTGAAGGGAAGAAGACAAAGGTGCCACACACCCCCGGCAAGGGGAAGGCGAGCAGCACCGATCCCACGACATGGGTGACGTTTGAGGAAGCGTGCCGGGTGGCAGAGTTCTACAGCGGGATCGGGTTCGTCCTGGGCGACGGCTGGCTCGGGCTCGACGCGGATCACGTGCGGGATCTTGATACCGGGGAATGGTTGCCCGGAATCCTCGACGAGATCAAGAGTCTTGGCTCTTACGCGGAGCTGTCCCCATCGAAGACCGGCGCCCATGTGATAACCTTCGGGACGAAGCCGGGCGACAGGAGCCGGGCAGCGGGCGAAGTATGGGAGATGTACGACCGTGGCCGGTTCTTCACCGTTACCGGAGACCACATCCCCGGCACGCCCGATGACGTGCGCGAGCCGGCGCCCGGGAGCCTGGAGGCGATCTACGAGAAGATCGGCCGGACGAAGGAGATGCAGCAAGCGCCCCGGGCGAAGACCCCGACCCCACGATCTACAGCCGCCCCGGATCTAACCGACGCGGAGATCATCGAGAAGTGCCAGAGCGCCGCGAACGCCGCGAAGTTCAACGCCCTATGGCGCGGGGATATGTCCGGATACGGATCGCACTCTGAAGCGGATCTCGCCCTGTGCACCATCCTCGCCTTCTACAGTCAAGACCCCGCACAACTGGAGCGATTGGTTCGGCAGTCGGGACTCTACCGCGAGAAGTGGGACCGAACCGACTACGTCACGCGGACGATCTCGAAGGCCCTGGAGCATGTGGGAGAGACATGGAGCCCGGGCGGCGGCATGGATGCCCTCCCGCCCGAAGCACGATACCTCAAGCGCATCGAGTACCGGCGAAAGATGCAGGCGGCCCGGCGGGAGGCGGTGCGGGCATGACCGCGGACAACCTCTCCCCGGACGAGAAGATCGCGATCGGTCTCGCAGACGGGGATACCCTCACCACCGTGTCATGGTGGGGTGGGTTTTACTACAACATCCCTGCATCGTGCGATCTCGCGAAAGAGTGCGGGATACCTTCGGCTGACGAGGCGGCCGCCGACGAGCGCCGGGAGCAGGCAAAGCGGGTTCTGTTCCGCATCGCGGTCTACTGCCACGATAAAGGGCTCGAGGTCGCAAGCAACCTCTCCAGGCGGTGGTCCCGGCTGCCGGAAGAGATCCGCCCGACGCCCGAAGAGGTCGAGCACCTTACCAAAATGGCGAAGGTCTACCGGGAACGTGCGCGAAGGGACCGAAACGATGAGATCCTGTCCGCGGATCAGGAGGACCTGACCACCGGGATCGGGCTGACGGACATAGGGAACTCCGAACGCCTGATCAGGATGTACGGCGATGATGTCCGATATTGTGCGACGCTGAAAGCGTGGTTTGTGTGGGACGGCCGGCGGTGGGAGCAGGACGAGACGAACCGGATGCTCGACCTTGCAACGAGGACGGCTAAGGCGATCTTCCTCGAAGCGGCGACAGCACCGAACAGCGAAACCGTCGCAAAGTGGGCGATCAAATCGGGTTCGCTCGCGGCACGGCGCGCGATGATTGACGGCGCTGTGCATATGGTCCCCGTCCGCGCCGACGAGATGGATGCGCGCGAAAACCTGTTCAACTGCCAGAACGGCACCCTCGACCTGGAGACGTTCGAGTTCCGGGAGCACAGGCGCGAGGACCTTCTTACGAAAATAGCCGGTGTGCGGTATGACCCCGACGCGACATGCCCTCTCTGGCTGGAGCACCTGAAGACGGTTTTTTGCGCCGACGAGGAGGTAATCGCCGGATTTCAGGGCATGATGGGATACTCGCTCCTGCAATACAACCCCGAACAGATTATGAGCATCCTGTGGGGTTCGGGCAAAAACGGCAAGTCGGAGACGCTGAAGGCGATCGCTCTCATACTGGGTGACTATGCGACCAACATCGAGGCTGGGACCTTGATGCAGTCCCGACACGATGATGCTGGGCGGGCACGCCCGGACGTTCTCAGGCTCAAGGGTGCGCGGTTCGTGACCTGCACCGAACCGGAGCAGGACGCTATCCTTTCCGAGTCGCTGATCAAGTCTGTGACCGGCGATCACAAAGTCACCGCTCGGCCGTTGTACGGCAAGCCGATTGAGTTCAAGCCAGGTGCAAAAATCTTCCTTGCAACGAATTACTTACCGAAAATTCACGGGACCGATAACGGGATTTGGCGGAGAATATGGTTATTCCCGTTTGTCGCCGTCATCCCGCCCGAGAAACGGCAGCCGGAGTATGGCAACGTCTTGTTCGAGCAGGAAGGCCCTGGAATCCTCAACTGGATGATCGAAGGTCTCCGGCGATACAAGGAGCAGGGCAAACTCGCACAGCCCGCGGCCGTGCAAAAGGCCACGCAGGAGTACCGGATCACATCGAACCCGGTCGGCCGGTTCCTCACAGAATGTTGTGTGATCGGGCCCCGGGAGCAGGTCGGGAAAAACGATCTCTATGAGGCATACCTCTCATGGTGCGAAACCATCGGGTGGAGATCCGTGGCCCGGAACAAGTTCGGCAGCCTTATGAAAACCCTGTTTGATGACTACAGCGACGGCGCTAATCGGTATTGGATCGGAATCAGGCGCAAGACCGAGGCCGAATTACGAAACTGCGACATCTCTGCTGAGAGACAGGCCGAACTCTCCGAGCGCCCGACACCCGGCACTGACACACCTGACAGACTTTCCCCTAATTTTTCCTATACACACGCGCGAGAAAAAGTTGGGGAAAGTCTGTCAGTTGTGTCAGGAGAGGATGTCCCACCGTCTGTGTTCGCTACTATCAACACCTACACCTGGCGTGGCGGGCTGGAGAAGAAAGGCGCCCGGTGCAGCGTCCGCGGGTGTGACCGAAAGCCCGAGTGGGTGAACGAACACGGCGAGTGGCCGCTGTGTAGTGTGCACTATAACGAGCTCTCCCTCCGTACCAAACGCGAGGTGCGCCCATGACCTCCTGCCGGGACAACGCCGGGCGATACCTCCGGGAGCACTTCTCTAGTGCCGACGGCATCCTGGAACTCTGGGAGTGTTTCGTCGAACAGTGCCCCGACATGACGCTCGTAGCGGACGCACTCGACCACCTCGCCGGTTTCCATGACTACTACCGGCAGCCCCGGCAGGCGACGAAGTATCGAGCGGAGGCGGCCGCCTTGAGAAAGTGCATGGCAAAGGTGACAGCATGACAGAAACCGCGGTTTTACTGGCAGATAACGGACACGGCAGAGGCACAACCGCGCCTTTACCGCCTGCAAATCGTGCAGCGGAGTCCGGAAACGACGCACAGGCTGACGAAAAAATCGACCGGGAGCAGCTCCTCGCCGTGAGTACGGACCTGATCCGGTCGCTCCACCGCCGGATCACCGGCCGCCGGTTCCGGGGGAACAAGCACGACGGCGTGAAACTCGGGTATGCCCGGGCGCTCGCAACGGCCGTGCAGGTCCACAACCAGGTGCTCCGGGACATGGAGATGGAGGAACTCGAGCGCAGAATTGCAGCACTAGAGGAAGCGAAGAAATGAGACGAACCATTGAGCGGCGTGTTGCCGCACTGGAACAGGCAGCCGACCCCGACGCCGGCACGCCCCTGATCCTCTTCGGGGATGACCCCGAACCCGCACAGACGAGAAGACCCCGCCGCGTGATCCGATTCGACGAGGAGGACCGGCACCTATGAACCGCGGCAGCATCGAGCGCAGGCTCGCAGCACTGGAGCACGCCCACCGAAGGCCCCTCGTGGTGTTCAGGACATGAGCGACGACGAACTCATGAGCATCTTCGACGAGCACCTCGTCGAGACCGCCGCGGGGATGGTGCCATTCCGTGAGGCAAACGAGGCCGACCAGAATCGATACCTCGAAGCAGTTGTGGGGGGTGCAGTATGAGCCGAGCTCACCTCGAGCGCAGGCTCGCAGCACTGGAGGAGGCCGCGAACCCGGCGGTATCGACATGGGCTGACCTCGTGGTCGCTGTGGAGGAGGGGCGGGACCCGATCATCCTCTCGCCGGCCATGCAGGATCTCTTTGACTCCTCACTCTCGGAGAGGGGGCCATGATCCGCGATTCACTCCGCCGCCGGGTCTCTGCCCTCGAGCATGACCGGCAGGAGCGGGAGAAGTTCACCGGTGCAGCCACCGAGCAGGCCCTTACCCTCGCCGGCCGATACATCGAGAAGGCACAGCGAGCCCTCGACGATGGCCAGCCGATTCCGCGGGAGACTCTCACAATCTCGTCGGCGGTCACCCTGGCAACAGTCTACCATGGTGGCCCGGTCCGGACGCCCGACGCGGTCGAGGCGGCAGCCTGGCAGACCCTCAAGACGATCGCCGACCTCGAGGTCCCGGACCTGGCAACCGGCGAGGATCTCCGGCAGTACCTCGACCGGCTGATCGAGCGACTCGATCTAGCCGCGGTCGTCGAGCCGTGAACACCCCGCCGGCAGGGTCATGCCGGCAGAACCGATGACACCATGACAGAAACAGCCTTCAAGACAAGCGACTTCGGCCCCACCATGCAGGCGGCCCGGATCGAAGAGGAGGAACGGAAGATGAAACAGCGCACACGGAGGAGATAGATGGGGCTACTCGGCAGTCTGGTCATACGTTACGCGGCCGAAGGGCACCATGATGTGATCCGGGCCGACAAGCGCGTCCGGGACAGTCTCTCGACGACCGCCCGCCACGCGAAACGCGACGAGGCCGCGACGAAAGGGTGGATGCAGCGGCACATGACGGCGCTGCTCGCGGTCGCCGGGACGATCGGGGCGGCGATGTACACGATCGCCCGAGAGTCGCCGTCGATGAGCGCCGCGATCGGGGAGATCCGGCTCGCGTTCTCCATGTTCTTCATGGACGTTGGGGAGCGGGCAGCGCCGTTCTTCGAGGGGCTGGCCGATCTGGCCGGGAGGTTCCTCGAAGAATGGGAGAAACTCCCGGACAGCATGAAGGACGCGCTCGTCGGGGGCATGCCTGCGATCCTCGAAAACTGGGGTCAGCTCTTCGCGGACCTCGCCGCCACCGCGGATCGCTATCTCGGCACGGAGGACACGTTCCAGACGCTCGCGCAAAAGATTCTCGATACGTGGGACTGGCTCAAGAAAAACGCCCCGCTGGCCGTCTCGGCGATGTTCACCCGCATCGGAGAGGAGTGGGGGAAGTTCCGGGAGGATCCGATCGCGTGGGGGGCAGATCTCGTGACCCAGTTCGTTACCGGCGTCCGGAACCTGGCTCCCGCCCTGTACAACTACGTGATAGGGGTCCTCGGCACGGTTGCCGGCAAGTTCCTCGATTGGCTACCGGGCGCCTGGCAGTGGGGCGTCGACCTGATGAACAATTTCATCGGCGGTATCCGGTCGATGTTCGCCTGGCTGGACAGCACGATCGCGACCATCAAGAGCAAGATCGAGGCGGTGATGTCGTTCGACATCTCGGCAAACGATCGCATGGCCTATCGATGGGGTTCGGACCTGGTCCAGCATTTCGAGGCTGGCATGCGGTCAGTGCAGCTCTCCCCGGTCCTGCCGGTCGCTTCACCGGCGCCTGTGGCTGTGGGTGCCGGCGGCGGGATATCGCAGACGGTATACGTCGATATTGGGGGGATCACGGTGTCGGGAGCGGCCGCACAGTCCCCGCTTGACGAGAGAAAGATCGCCCGAATGGTGCGGGACGAGATCGGGCAGGCGCTCAGGAGCCGTGGCCGATGACCCGAGGCATCGCCCCGCCGTGATCCGGGCTACCCGCCCCTTTTTCTCACCCTCAACCTCCCGGCAAATTTGCCGGAATGTCTGCGAGGACCCGGCCTTGCTTACCAGGTCGAGCCCACCCCGATCTTGTACGAATCCACGGCGCCGTCGGAATCGTAATACGTCACCTTGAACTTCCACGTCTCGCCCGGGTCAAGGTCCTGGACGAAGTCGGCCCCGTTTCCAACCAGGTTGCCGTCATGGTCGTAGAACTTAACATCGATGGAGCCCCACGAAATACGCTCATCCCCGATGTTCTTCGCGCTCCCAACCACGTAAATGGATCCGTAACTCCCGTACTCGAGTTCATGTGACACGATCTGGAGAGCGTCGCGCCCGGTCACCTTCGTCGGTGTCGCGGCGGCGGTCGTCGGCGCGGTCGGGCCGGGTTCGTCGTCCCCGGATACATATTGGGTCCTGCTGGTGCACCCGCACGCGGTGACACCCACCACGAGCAGGAGAATTATCAGAATGGCTGAAAGCCTCATATGAAGGGAGGTACAGTTACACCATACTTAAGCGTTGCAGTTTTAGATCACGGGGCATCGTAGGCCGTGCCCAGGCCCCCGCACTGCATATAAAACAAGGCGATCTCACGCTGGATGCCGAAGTCTTCGGCACAATCGAGGCCGTTAAATCGACGACATGAGGGCACACAGAAGGGGTTATTCGACCTTCTCAACAACGACGCGGCGCTTATCCTCTTCGATTCTCACCGTGACCTCTTCGCCGGTCTCGAATGGGAAGCGATCATCCCCGGCCACATCCGCCGGGATGGTGACGTATCGGGTTCTCGCCCGCTCGGAGAGCTGGATAACCTTACCCTTTCCTTCCTTTGACATAGTGAGTATGTTGGTAAGTAAAGTATTTATACTTACAGGTATACTTAGTATTATGGTAAGTATAACACTGACAAAGGAGGAAGAACCCATGCAGAAGAAATTTACCCCGATGGGAAAGATCCAGAAGCACCACGACGCCCTGCAGGTGCAGGTGGATGGGTGGAAACTCGGCGAACTTGTGATCGCCGCCGCGGACGTTCCGAAGATGCTAAACGGCCGCGTGGTAGATGTTCAGTTTGTGCAGGAACGCCCCGGCCACGAGGTCTTCGTCGGTCACGCCGGCAGCGCCCGGATCTCCCGGAGCGGCCGGGCGGTGAACGTCCGGATCGAGAGCAGGCTCATGTCGGCCCCACTCGCGGCAGTGCAGAAGGTAATCACCGGGCAGCAGCTCGCCGCCAGGCTCTCCGCCCCGGCCCCGATCATCGACGCGGACCGGGAGCAGGCGAAGTCGATCGACCATGACCTCGTGAGGTCGTTTGCATGATCCCCGTCGAGGACGCGGAAACCCTGCGCGCGGAGGCGGAGGCGCTTCGCGCGGAAGTCCGGGAGGTCGTGGCCATCCTGGAGAACTGGAACGCAGACCGCCGACCGTAACCACGCGGGCGGGAGGTGCAACCCCTCCCGGCGGCATCCGTCAAGGGGAAACCAACAGAAGAGACGATATCATGACAAACGTCAAATTTGGAACCACTGTTTCGGCGGTCTTGGAGTGCCTGGACTTCGCCGAAAGCGACCTGACAGACGACGAGCGCCACAACTCCCGCAAAGCCCTGGAGCACTACAAGGCAGCGGTTGCACAGACGATCCGCGAGGTCTTCGACGAGGCGGACGTCCCCGGCCCGGCCGCCCCGGAGCCGGTGCCCTGCACGCGGTGTGGTGCCATCCTGGAGGGAGAGAGGCGCTTCTGCACCGTGTGCGGTATGCCGCAGAAGAAGGAGGCGCCCGGCGACTCCCTGGAGAGGATGCTTGCAAAAGATGCCGGCACGACCCCGGACGACCCGCGCTTTAAGGCAGTGGTCGCCCGGATCCGCGAGGAGCAGCCGGAGGCGTGGGACGCCCTGGTGCAGAAGATCGCCACGGCCACGGCGGCCCCGAAACCGAAAGAGGCAGAGCCGGCGAAGTCCTAATCCTACACTCCTTCCGCTCTTTTTCGAGACGACTCTATGATACTGTTCGATCGCGACAGCCTCACATTGTTGGTTTAAGGCACGATCTCCCCTCACATCGATACTTCCCACACGTGGAAGAAGATCGTGCCTCATATCGAATCTGTGAAGGTTTCTCGTTTCGCTTCACAAGAGAAATAACCCCAATCTGGAGCCTGTTTCAAGAACGGATTAAGAACTTGGCTTCTTCAAGCCCCAGCCGAGATTTGAACTCGGGACCTGCTGATTACAAGTCAGCCGCTCTGCCAGCTAAGCCACTGGGGCACACCCTATTATGTGGGCGGTCTGCAGTAAAAAAGGTGGCGCTCACCCCGGGTTGTCTTCGCCCCTCTCCATGCCCTCGGCCGGTTGTGGCCATAGGGTCTTGCCGTCGTAGAGGATGCGGCGGATCCGGTGGTAGGGGATGCAGGCGACGTGGGTCCCGGAGTCCACCTCCAGGTACTGGGCATCGAGCGCGACGACCCGCTCCCCCTGCACCCGTGAGCGGTCGCCGGGCGCTCCCCGATCGACGTACTCGACCTCGACCCGGGAGAAGTCGTAGCCAGGATCGTGGTAGAGCCGGAGCAGCAGCCGGTGGCTTGTTCGCATATCCTTCCTCTCCCACGATCACCTTGCCCACCCCGGGGCATAAAGGTGCACGGTGCCGCTCGGGTTGTCGTGCAATGCCCGTTTTGTCGATGGGCCTGGCTGCAGCGCGACGGCAAGGATGGGTCTGCAATCTTCATAACCGAGGAGCACAGAAGTACCATCAGAATGTCGCATCTCACCGTCGATCTCGGGGGTCGGCCCGGCCTCGACTGCCGGGGATTCTGCTCGTACTGCTACTTCAAACACGTCAAGGGCACAACGTCGTTCGGCTGCAAATACTGCCTCCCCTTCCAGAAAGGCTGCGACTACTGCACCCGGGGCGTGCGCGAGGGCTATACCGGGTTCAAAGACCTCCGGAGCGTCGCCGACGAGACGCTGGCAAACCTCCAGGTGATGGGCGACGATCTCGACCGGATCACCATCAGCGGGGGTGGGGACCCGAGCTGCTACCCGGAGTTCCGCGACCTCATCGAACTCCTCGGCAGCATGGAGGTGCCGCTCCATATCGGCTACACCAGCGGCAAAGGGTTCGATGACCCCGGTATTGCCGACTTCCTCATCGATAACGGCCTCGCCGAGGTCTCCTATACCATCTTCGCCGCAGACCCAGAACTGCGGCGAGAATGGATGCACGACCCGACGCCGGAGACCTCGCTTGAGATCCTCGACCGGCTCTGCGGCGCAGTCGACGTCTACGCCGCCGCAGTCATCATCCCGGGCGTCAACGACGGCGAGATTCTTGAAGAGACCTGTGCGTGGCTGGAGGAGCGGGGTGCAAAGGGGCTGATCCTGATGCGGTTTGCAAACCGAACCGACCAGGGGCTCATTCTCGGGAATGCACCGCTCCTAGAGGGGCAACGGGTCCATACTGTCGATGAGTTCCACGATATCGTCACCGACCTAAACGAACGGTTCTCAATGAAGATCAGCGGGACCCCGCTTGGCGATCCCTCGATCGGATCGCCGTTTGCAATCCTTCACGAGCCCGACCTCTTAAAGAAACTCCCCCGGGTCAGGAAGCGTGCGACGGTGATCACCGGGAGCATCGCGGCCCCCTTCATCCAGCGTGTCCTCTCGATCCGCGGCTCGACATCAAGGGTCGTCAAGGTCAGAAAGGAGATCGCCTGCCTCATCACCGCCGACGACCTTGCCGGGGTGGACCTGGCGAGGCTTGAGGACGCTGTGGTCATCCCCGGTCGGGCCTTCGTCCATGACGCCGAGGCCCAGAAGATCCTCTCCGCAGACGGCGTCGACCGCGTGGTGGTGCGCGGCCCCGATATGCTGACGGCCGACGCGGAGATGAGCATGGGGATGACCCGTACGGAAGTGCTCGATAAAGAGATGGAAGGGTTTGCAGCCCTGATCAACACGATCAATCGTTACGGCCGGTGACGGGTGGGCACGCCTGGAGCGTGAACCGGAAGGCGGCCCCGGACTCCGGATGCCCCGGCACCCGGTCCTCGACCCATATCCTGCCGCCGTAGCGCTGGACCAGGGTGTGGACGATGTAGAGTCCTAGACCTTTGCCGCTCCTACTCCCTGTTTTCCTGAACTTCTTGAATACCATGGGTTTCTCGGCGTCCGGTATCCCGGGACCGGTATCCTCGACCGAGACCAGAATTCTCCCGTCCTCCTCCCGTGCAGTGATCCAGATCGAGACCCCGGGGCCGCCGAACTTGACGGCGTTGCCGACGAGGTTTATGATGATCTGGCCGAGGAGATCGTCGGCGGCGACGCACAAGGTCTGCGGGGTGTAGTGGATATCGACGTCCGGAAAGAAGGAGATGATATCCCTGATGACAGGATCGAGATTCACCGGCCCGAGTGCGGGAGTTTCCTCCGCAATCCTCCGGATCGTCGATACGTTCCCGATGATCTCGGCGCTCTGCCTGATAGCCGCTGCGAGTTTTCGGGCAAGACCCTTATCCGGCTCGGCGAGTGTCTCTGCAAGGAGTGTTGCATAGCCGCTGGCGACGGTGTTTGCGTTGTTGATGTCGTGCGTCATGAGGTCCAGGTAGAAATTCGCCTGCTCGTTGAGCCACATTCGCTCGACGGCGCCCCCTACCTCCCTGCCGATGGAGACGAGCACCTCCCGCTCATCCGGTGAGAAACTGTGCACGGTCCGGCTGACCAGGTTGATGGCGCCGATTACTCGTTTCCCGGTCATGATGGGGATGCTCGCAAACGCCTGGATACCTGATCCGGCATCCTGCGGGTAGGTGCGCGGGTAGTTCTCTACAAAGTGCGCCGCACCCTTCCCGAGAACCTGGTCGTATGGCGGTGCACCGAGATCGATGATCCGTCGCCGGAACGAGAACCCTTCCGGAAGCCCGATCTCGGTGACCAGTTCGGCGCTGGACCGGCCGGGATCGATCAGGTAGACGCCGCCGCCCTCAAAGATGAGGAGTTCCAGGGTCTTCTCAAGCACGCCTCTCAGCAGTTCGTCTAGATCTGCCGACGATGTGGCAGTCCTGACCACCTGATTGATGACATAAAGTTGAGTGTTCCTGCGCCGGATCCTCTCCTCGGCGAGTTTTTGGTTGGTGATGTCCGCAACGCCGATGGCAACACCAACGTATCCGGAGTTTCCGCCGGTCACCGGTGAAGTGGTGAGTCTGGCGTCGATAACCCGTCTGTCGGATCGGCGGAGCCGGAGTTCAGTCTCCTCCCGCCCGCCTCCATCCCGCTCGATCAGGATCCTTGCCCGTGGGACGTCGACCGGGTCGACGAAGGAAAGGAAGGGGGTCCCCTGCATCTCGTCTGTGGTGTAGCCGAGGATCTCCTTCATCCGAGCACTGGCAAAGACGATAGTGCCTCTCTGGTCGACCACGAGGATTCCTTCATGCAGGCTCCTGCCGATCTCGTGCCAGAAGCACTCTATTCGCTTGAACGCCACCTCGGTGCGCTTCAGCATGAGAGTATATCGGATGGTGCAGAGCAGGAGTTCGGGGGTGAGTTGCTCCCGGATCAGGTAATCGTCCGCACCACGCCAAAGGAGCCTGATCGCGGCGTCAAGGTCGTCACGCGGGATGAGAAGGATGACCGGAACACCGGGGGCATTCTTGCTCACCCGCGTCACCACATCGGGATCGTTATCGGGGTCGAGCATGACGAGATCGAACGGCTCCCGCATGAGGGCAGCAAGACCGTCGGCAACCTGCGGGTATGAGATTATCTCAACCGGGAGCCCGACTTCCCGGAGCAGCTGCTCTATCAGCAGGGCGTCGCCCGGGCTCCTGGTGATGATGAGCAGCCGGAGGGGTTCGGGCATTCCTTCATTCCCCCGCCGTCAGGTTCTGGATGTCTGGTAACTCGAATCCCATACCCATGCGAGGCACGCCGGGATACGCCCGGAACACTTCCATCTTCTATCCGGTGCTGACGATAAGTCTTACTGAGCGGTTCCCACTAACTTGAGGAACCGTTCGATGATCCACTCGTTTCTGACTTCGGGGTGGAAGAGGGTACCGTAGAGAGGGAGTGAATGGTGCCGGATCGCCTGGAGGCACCGGTCGGAGGCGGCAAGCGATATGAACCCATTTGGAGCCTGCACGGCCTGTTCATGCAGTTCGTATGCAAAAAAATCCTCCTTTCCGGCAAAGAGAGGATCGGGAATGAGCACTCTGATCTCGGTCATGCCGATCTCGCAGCACGGTTCGATACCGCCGCCGAAGGCAGCCGCGAGAACCCGCATCCCGGAGGAGATGCCGAGCACCGGGCGCTTGAATTCAGAAAGCCACTTGAACCGTTCCGGATGTTCTGCGAACCCGGTATCCTGGAGCGCCGTCCCGCAGATGATCGCCGCATCCGCGGCCTCGATCTCCGGTGCACCGACGGCGGTGTAGTGGCGGGTGGCAAACGGTGTTCCGGCATTCTGGAGGTGCCGTTCAATCGGCCTGACAAACTCGTCCCGGGAGAGCGAGTTCTCCCTGTAGCAGAGGTCGAGAACGAGGATCATTTTTCCATCAACCCCGCCCGCTCAATCCGAAGGACGCCGTTGTAGTTCTGGTAAACTCGCGATGCTTCCTCGATCGCGATCCGCTGTGAGAAGAAAGGGGCATCGACGACGAACGTCTCAAACTCCCCACCTTCCCCGGTGAGGGTAACCTGGTGCTTCCGGGCGATTCTCCGGAGTTCATCGAGGGTATGGCGGTCGATCTCCTTCCCAAGCCATGATGCGTCAAAAGGAGCGGAAAAAACGCCGACGATGATGGCCTTAAAGCCGGCGCTGATGAGTTCGTCCATGTACGCCTCCTGGTCTGTATCCCAGAGCGGGTTGAAGCACCAGAGGCCCAGTTCCTGGCAGACCCGCTGGACCCTTGTTGCCTGGTAGACAGAGAGGATCGCCCCGGTGACGATCCCTTCGATCCCGAACTGTTCCCGGGCAACGAAAAGAGCCCGCTTTAAGTCTTCAAGTTCGGTCTCCTTCTCCCCTGCCGTCTCCACCTCAACGAGAGGGAGCCCAGCCGCCTTTGCCTGGAGTGCGGCAAGGCGGATGTTTGGGGTGTGGAACATATAGCTCTCGGGGTTCTTGGAGACGACCGTGATCAGACAGACCACTTCTTCCTGTTGCATCGATTTCCAGCAGGCAAAGAGTGAGTCCTTCCCACCGGAGAAGAGCACGCCGAGTTTCATCGTAACTGCATATCGTTCTCTTTCGGGCATGATAACTCCTGCGGCGCGGCAGAACTATGTGCCTTATGGGAATCCGGGTGCATGTGGGCTGGTAGTTGCAAAGGGGGACGCTGCGTCGGATTCTGGGCAACGGCGAGATGCCCTGAGGGCGCCGGGCGAGCGGGATCAGGCTTATATGGTCTCGAACCTTCACCCAACGTTGGCACCTGGAGTATCAGGAGGTAGCCGCTATGGCCGGAGATAAACAATACCTGAAAGATCAGATCGAAGTGGTGGTAAACTGTGTCCTGGTAGATTATCGAGGGGATTCTGAGTCGCGGGATCGGGTTATCCATGCGATTATAGAATGGGCTGAGGAGCACCCGGATGAGTGGGATGAACTGCAGGCACGCTGCCAGCAGCGCCATGAAATACTGGCGTGATCTCTCCCTGCCGGTACGGCATCTCTTCTATCCTTTCCTCTCTGCGCGGTTTGTCCCAGGGCGCATCGAACTGTTTGTTGTCGAGCCGGATATCTGGCGGATCTGATACTCACGAACGGCTTGGTGGCTATGGAGCGAAGAGTTGGGTCGGGAGCGGTTGGGGTTATTACTGGAGAAGTGGGATGTGCTCTATCGCCTGCTGAAAGATGGTGAGAGAATGGAACGCCCAGGACGGAATTCGAATCCGTGTCGACGGCGTGACAGGCCGTCATGATAGGCCACTACACTACCTGGGCACTCTGGTGATTCTCGCCGCCCGTTGCCCGGGCGAGAAGCATAAGTGCGAGGGGAGCGATTTGAACGCTCGAACTCCTACGAGACAAGGCCCTCAACCTTGCGCCTTTGACCTGGCTTGGCAACCCTCGCTAGGGTATGAGGAAGAACATGCTTTACGCATGAACGGAGATGGGTAATCCATCGGTTGCGCTTTCGCACCCCGTTTACCTCATTTAATCTGTCGTCATCCCTCAAATACTTTTGTATGCTGATGGGGTAGCAATGCGGCCTGGCCCCCCTGGCAGCACGAGATCGCTCCTGCAACTGCGGTCTATTGGATGTAGGATCGGGTCAATGCAGAGCGGTTCTGGCAGGGCCTGAAGGACACCACGTTTGACTGCCGATAGCGGGGTTTGATTAACCGTCGGGTCCAATGGGATTCCATGAAGACCCCATCCCCGGTTGTATGCCTCTGCTGTGTGTTGATACTTGCTCTGTTTACCGGTGGTTGCATAGTTCACGTCAAAAACCAGGAGTATTACGATAACCAGGAGTATTACGATAACTGGGTTGTTGCGGAGCCGAACAACCCTGGAGGCCTGGTGCATCCGGGGGATGTACTACAACAATAACTATAATCAGTACGCCGAAGCGCTGGAGAGCTGCAACAGGGCGCTTGAACTGGACCCGGAGTACGGGCAGGCATGGTACCTGAAAGGAGTCATCCTGACGAATATGAATAGGACCGACGAAGCAGCGGCGTGTTTTGAGACTGCAACGAAGTACGATCCGGGATTGCCCCGGGGAATGCCGCTTGTTAACGGAGATATGTGAGTGTGTAAGGGAATGCACTCCCGTGAGTAGTATGGATCTGCTCACCGGTTGTTGTCTTTCTAGTCCCCATGCAAAGGTGGTCTGAATAGATGTATAAAAAACACTTTCTGACAGATCTGAACCTGAAAATCGATGCTGCGGGTGGGATCCGAACCCACGATCTCCAGATGTCCCAGGTTTGGACGCACCGTTTCGCTTGAAAACCCTATGAGTCTGGCGCCCTAACCAGCTAGGCCACCGCAGCACACAAAGTGCATTATAACAATGATGTATTGACAAATAAACCTTACGTCTCCCCAAAAAATTGGATGACGGGTTACTTCATGTTTTTCTGTAGATACACGTTGACTGCTGCGGTTATTGCCGCCACATGTTTCCCCTGCCGGAGCGACGCGGCCAGTGTCTGCATACGCGCCTCTTCCTCGTGGAGGTAGCGGCGCAGATCCGCCATGATATGCTCCTCCTGGAGGAAGTGTGTGTGCGTATCGCCGGCGATGAAGTGAGCGTTATGCATGATCGCGTAGTGGAGCGGGAGCGTTGTCTTCACACCCAGGATGACATACTCGTAGATGGCCCGGCGCATCCGCTGGATAGCCTCCTCGCGGTTGGAGCCGAGAGCGCAGAGCTTCGAGATCATCGAGTCGTAGTGCGGAGGGATGGTATAACCCACATGAATGCCGGAGTCAACCCGTATCCCCGGCCCGCCCGGGGAGCGGTAGCGGACAATCTTTCCTGGATCCGCAGCGAAGTTGTTCAGGGGGTCCTCAGCGTTAATCCGGCACTCGATCGCGTGCCCCCGGATACTGACATCCTCCTGGTCCATCGCGAGTTCCTCCCCGGCAGCGATGGCGATCTGCTGCTTGACCATGTCAAGCCCTGTGATGAACTCCGTGACCGTGTGCTCCACCTGCAGCCGGGTGTTCACTTCCATGAAGTAGTAGTTGCCGTTTGAATAGAGAAACTCCACCGTGCCGGCGTTCGTGTAGTTTGCTGCCTTTGCGGCGGCAATGGCCGAGGCTGTCATCCGTTCGCGGAGTGCGGGTGTCATGATCGGACAGGGTGCTTCCTCGAGCAGTTTCTGGTGCCGGCGCTGGATCGAGCACTCACGGTCGTAGAGGTGGAGGATGTGCCCTTTCGAATCGGCAAGGATCTGAATCTCGATGTGGCGCGGTTTCGTGAGATATTTCTCCACGAAGACCGTCGGATCTCCGAAGGCGGATTGGGCGATCCGCATGCCTTTTTCGATTGCTTCCTCGAGTTGCTCCTCGTTCTCGGCGATGTGCATCCCGATACCGCCGCCGCCCGCGCTTGCCTTCACAATCACCGGGTAGCCGATCTCAGCGGCGACCTTCTTCGCTTCATCGAGGCTCCTGACGCCTTCCGGGGTGCCGGGAAGGACCGGTACACCCGCATCGTGCATCATCTGCTTCGACCCGATCTTCGAGCCAAGAGCCTTGATGGTCTTCCACGATGGTCCGATAAACGTCAGACCTTCATCCTCGACAAGTTTTGCAAAATCGGCATTCTCAGCAAGGAACCCGTACCCCGGATGAATTGCCTCCGCTCCGGTCTTCTTCGCCACATCGCAGATCCGCTCTTTGTTGAGGTAACTCTTTGATGGGTGCGCCTCGCCCACGCAGAATGCTTCGTCGGCATACTTGACGTGGAGTGAATTCTTGTCGGGTTCTGAGTAGATAGCAACCGTATCGATACCCAGTTCCCGGCAGGCACGCATAATCCGGATGGCAATCTCGCCACGGTTAGCAATCAGGATCTTGTCAAAGTACTTCATCGCGCAAACAGTCCCTATTCGATGATCATGAGCACATCGCCGTTCTGCACGACGTCCCCGGCATCCACGAAGATCTCCTTCACCGTGCCGTCGCGTGGACTGCGGATTGGGTTCTCCATCTTCATCGCTTCAAGGACAATGAGGGTATCGCCCTTCTTGACGGTGCTCCCACGCTCGGTCATCACCTTCAGGACCATGCCCTGCATGTTGCTCTTGACGCCGCCGGCGACCTCGCCGCGGGGGATCCTCTCTTTGGCTGATGATTCGGCTGCAGGTCCCGGGACCGAGCCTCCCTCCACGGTAATGATCCGGACCGAGAAGATCTCGCCGTCCACCTCCACCTCCATGGACCGGGGTATGCCTGCAGCCCCTGCTGGTGCGGTGACGACTGCCGTCTTTTCCGGGATCACTTCGGCCTTCCGCTCGCCCCGGAGGAACGAGGGAGCAATGTTTGGATAGAGGATATAGGTGAGAACGTCCTCCTCACGGGTGACGAGACCCTGCTCCATTGCTTCCGCCCGCATCTGCTCGTAGATGGGTTCGAGGAGATCCGCCGGACGGACCGTGATCGGTTTCTCGTCGCCGATGATCATCTTCTGCACCTCCGTGCTGATCGGGGCGGGTGAGCGGCCGTAACAGCCGAGGACGTAGTCCTTTACCTCTTTTGTCACGTTCCGGTAGCGTCCGCCCATCAGAACGTTGAGCACCGCCTGCGTGCCCACGATCTGGCTTGTCGGTGTCACGAGCGGCGGGTAGCCGAGGTCCTCTCTAACCCGGGGGATCTCGTGGAGCACCTCATCCAGGCGGTCAAGTGCATTCTGCTCCTTTAACTGGGAGACGAGGTTTGAGATCATACCGCCCGGAAGCTGGTAGATCAGCACGTCCGAGTCAACCCTGTCTGCGATGGAGTTGAAGAGCGGATCGTACTTCTCCCGAATCTCACGGCAGATGTTGCGGACCTTGCGGAGTTTGATGAGGTCTATCTTTGTATCCCGCGGCGTTCCGGCGACGCTTGCAACGACACTCTCCGTTGGAGGCTGGGATGTGCCGAGGGAGAACGGCGACATCGCCGTGTCAAGAATATCCACGCCGGCATCGATCGCCGCCTGATAACTCAGGGGTGCCACGCCGCTCGTACAGTGGGAGTGGAGACAGACCTTGACATCTGCTACCTTCTTGATCCCCGAGATAAGGTCTCGGGCATCATGGGGCATGATCAGTCCGGCCATGTCCTTGATGCAGATCGAGTCGCAGCCAAGCGTATAGAGCTCCTGCGCCATATCGATAAAGGACGCAACGGAGTGAACCGGGCTTGTCGTGTAGGAGATTGCGCCCTGCAGGTGCGCGCCGACGTTCTGGACCTCCTCCATCGCTTTCTTCATATTCCGGATATCATTCAATGCATCAAAGACCCGGAAGATGTCAACTCCGTTCCGCGCCGATGCCTCTACGAACTTCTCCACCACATCGTCCGGATAATGCCGGTACCCTACGAGGTTCTGCCCTCGCAGAAGCATCTGGATAGGAGTGCGCTTGAGTTCAGCCTTCAGCATCCTGAGACGGTCCCAGGGATCGTCGTTGAGGAACCTGATGCAGCTGTCAAAGGTCGCCCCGCCCCAGGCTTCGACAGAGAAAAAACCCACTTCGTCGATGGCTCGGGCAAGAGGGAGCATATCTTCTGTCCGCAACCGGGTGGCGATGAGCGATTGATGCGCATCCCTAAGCGTGGTGTCGGTGATATTGAGTGTATCCGATTTGGCAGCACACATCGAATTTGCACCTCGAAGGGCTGAGAAAATATCAATAAAGCCTCTAGAAAATTCATCCTAATAATATAAAAACGTCGCGAAGGGGCAGGCACGATAAAATCCCAAAAAATACGGCTGATATGGATGCCAGAAGATCTTTTGAGTCCCTCCTGAACTCTGGACAGATCTCTCCTCCGAACGTATACCCCCGCACGGCAAGCAGCCGTGCGATATCGTCGGATCGCCGGATCTCCGTAACAATGAGGGTGACGGCGAGCGGCACGATCGAGCGCAGACCGGGTCGGATTCCCTTCAGTGCCATTGCCACCTGCGCATGCTCGATATCCTCCCGGATAACGGCGAGCCCTCCAATTCCCATCTCGGCAATGAGCCCGATCTCGAATCCAACCCGGTTGCCGAGGGCCCAGACCGCCACAGAAAGAGCATCTCCCTCCCTCGTCTCGGCATATGCCCATGCAGCAAGCAGCAGAATCACGGTCATCCGGATGAAGTAGGAGAGACCAGGTCCGCCCTCCAATGCAGAGACGAGGGCTGTGACGCCGATCATCGCAATAAGGGGGATGAGCACCCGCGGTCCCGGGAGGGTTTTTGTGCGCGGTGTCGCGAGCAGCCACCAGACGAGGGCTGCGACGGCTCCTGCCGTGCTTGCAAACGCAGCAAGCGAGAGGACAGCAGCCGCAAGGAACCTCAGTCGCGGATCCTGCATAGCGCCTCCCGGGCGTCCTGGAGCCTGATGTTTTCCGGGCGCGCACCCTCGTTTAAGGCGTATGCAAGGTACGGCGGAGCGTGCCGCCATCTGGGAATCGCATGGGGAACACCGCCGAGGCCGGTCAGGGTTCCGTTCTCCATCTCCCAGATTGCATCCACCCGGGGGAGGACCGCGCTCTCGTGCGAGAAGATGATTGTGATGCCCTCTCTCCTCCCCTCGATCATCCTGCAGGTCCTCTGTTTTGCGGTGCAGTCGAGCGAGCTGAACGGTTCGTCCAGCATCAAGAGGTCCGGATCTTGCATGATGGCGCAACAAAGGGTCAGCCGTTTGAGTTCACCGCGGGAGAGGCGGAACGGGTCATCGTCTGCACGCCCGACCAGATCCGCCCGGGCAAGCACCTCGTCCGGGTCAAGGCCCCAGGATGCAGCCTCCCCGGCGACGGTCGAGGATGTTATGTGGTACTCCGGGAACTGGAGCAGGACCTGGACCGAGGAGATCCCGTGCCTTCGGACGGCGCCACCGGTTGGACGGAGAAGCCCTGCGATCAGGAGGGCGAGCGTCGATTTTCCACTGCCCACCGGACCGCTGACCAGGTGTACGCCCTCATCGAAGGTGCCGCTGCCCCGGAGGGTGAACGTCCCCCGGGCAAACAGGAGTTCATCAAGTTCCACTCTCATGAACGGAGCCTCCAGATCGTCGGGTAAAAGCACGTCCCCTCGAGCGCCGAGAAGACCTCGTCGGGCGTCCCGTGGTGCCGGACCCTGCCGCCGTCCATGAAGAGGATGAAGTCCGCTTCGGCTGCGGCATCCATCGATTGGGTGCACCAGAGGACGTGGGCGGCCGGGCTCTCCCGCACGATGCGGTGGACGCGCTTTGCGGTCCCGGCGTCCAGGTGCGAGTCGGCCTCGTCGAGGATCAGCACCTCGGGGTTATCGACAACGGCCGCGGCCAGCCCGACGAGGGCCTTCTCTCCCCCGGAGAGGGCCGAGACCTTCTTATCGAGGAGGTGGACGATGCCGACCGCCTCTGCGGCCGCCCTGACAAGTTCATCCGCCCTCGTACAGGGGTAATGGCGGAACCGCGGGGTCGATGCAATCTCGTCGTAGACCCGGGAGAAGAGGAGCGTCCGGTCCGGGAACTCCCCTACCCACCCGATCTTTGCAGCGGACGGCGGCTTTCCGAGGATCTGGACTCTCCCCCTCTTTGGCTCCTCGAGTCCGGCGCAGACCGAGAGGAGCGTCGTTTTTCCGCTCCCGTTCGGCCCGATCACGGCGATATGGCGTGCAACGAGAGAGAGATCGGGAATATCGAGCAGTTTATGCCGAAGATCGGTGATGCGGATCATGCCAGACGCTTTCCTATCGAGTACGCTGCTGCGACCTTCACGACCTCCCCGATGACGAACGGGGCGACCCCGAGCAGGACAGCCTGGGGGAGCGCAAGCGAGGCCGAGTAGGCGAGCCATGCAACCCCGAAGAGGTAGATGACGGTTGTCGCCAGAATCAGGCCTCCTACACGCCACTGTATCGATTCATGCTCGTAGGCGAGCCCGACGATGAGGGCGGCGGGGATGAAGCCGATCAGGTACCCTCCCGTCGGGCCGAGGAGCACCCCAAGACCCGCCGTACCGTTATGGAACATCGGCAGGTTCGCCGCCCCGAGGAGGACGTAGAGCCCGACGGGTATCACTCCGTAGCGTTTCATGACGATACCCGCAAGAAGCACAAAGAGTGTCTGGAGTGTGAGCGGGACCGGGGGCAACGGGATGGATATCCAGCTCCCGGCAGCAATTAGCGCGATAAACGTGCCGCTGTAGGCAAGGATCCGTGTTCGACGTATCATCTAGACCGTCTAGTATGGGACGGCCGAAGAGAAAAATCCTGTCAACCAAAAATTTTGTTGTGGTTGACAGGTGGCCCGGGTCAGAACTGGAAACAGTCGCCGGAGATAACCCGCTCGACCTCTCCGTTGTCCTTGCGGATGATCAGGGCGCCGTGCCTGTCGATGTCGATGGCTTCTCCCTCAAAGGTCTTGTTGATGGTCTTGATGACGACCCGGTGCTCAAGCGTCAGGGAGAGGGTCTTCCACTCGCGAATGATGGAATCGTATTCTCCATCCTCGAGCTGCCGATAGCGCAGCTCAAATTCCCGCAGTATCCGGGCAAGAAGCGCCACACGATCGACCTCATGGCCCACCTCATCCTTGAGCGAGGTGATTGTCTTCTGCAGGTCCGATGGTAGATCGGCAAGTGAGATGTTCGCATCGATCCCGATCCCGAGAAGGGCATAGTGGACGGTATCTGCCTCTGCGGCGAGCTCCAGGAGCAGCCCGGCAACCTTCTTATCCCCGATGAAGATGTCGTTGGGCCACTTGATGAGGGCGCTGATGTTGTACTCCTTCCGAATGGCCCGGGCGATTGCGATCGCCCCGGCCATGGTGATCATGAAGAGGTTGTCAAGCGGGATCCGCGGTTTTAAGACGATGGTGGCCCAGATCCCACCGGCGGGCGAGACCCAGGCGCGTCCGAGTCTCCCAACGCCGCCGGTCTGCTCCTCGGCGATGATCACCAGACCGTGCAGTTGTTCAGGATCCGTCTCGCCGGCAAGTCTCTTCCCGATCCAGCTTGTGGATGCGGTGCGGTCGAAGTGGCGGATCTGCCGTCCGATGACCTGCGTGCGAAGTTTTTTCTGGATCTCGTACGGAAGGAGCCTGCTTGTTGCCGCTTCAAGGCGATAGCCTTCCGCCCGCGATGATGAGATACGGTATCCCAACTTTCGGAGTTCACGTATCTGTTTCCAGACTGCTGAACGGGTTATGCCCAGTTGCTCTGCAATTCGCTCGCCCGATACCGGGCCGGATGCTTCTTCGAGAATCTTTAATACGCTGATTGCCGTATCCTTCATGTCTATTACCTTTGCGTTGCAGGCGACTCAGTCGAGGGCGGATATGGATTCTCACCAAAGATCTGCCTTTGGATCTCCGCGTTCTGCTCCATGAAACCCGCAATATCGAAGATCCCGGTCACATCGACGATCCCAATCGCGCCGATGGCCTTGCCTTCCTCGTTTCGCACCGGCGCCACTACCACCGGGATGCCTTTGTATGGGCCTCCTTGCGGCCTGACCCTCAACGTGACGTTCTCCGCCAGGACTTCTTCAAGAACGGGGCCGGTATAGGCCTCCTCAATAATCTTCCCTCCCTCGATTCTGAGTCCGGGGTAATCTCGGGAGCGTGCTGTAACAGGCAGACGGCCAAGCAGTTCATGGATACTCATCATGATTGGAGCGAGATCGCGCGCTCTCGAAGACTCAGAGATGATATACTGCTCCATGGTCGTACCCCTAACTTTTCATCACGGTTTATCTAAAATAATGTTTCCCTCTCGTTGCAGGAGAACTCCTTCAAAAATTCACGTGTTGGGTACTCATGGATACTGGAGATCAGAATTATTCCGTCGCCGACCACCTTCTCGATGAGAAGCGCCTCACCGGTATCCGCGGCGGCAAGCGTCTCACCGCCGTGGGACGGGAAGGTGCCATCACACTCGACGGCGGTCAGGTCGTATCCGGAGAACAGGGAGTTGTATCTGCTCTCCCTCTCGAACCTGACGGCACGCGGCCCATAGGCGAACGTATAGGTTACCGGGAATGGGAGCCAGTCGTAGGCGTCATCACGAGAGCATCCTGCCCCGAAGACAAGCAGTCGCCCACCGTTCTCGACGAAACGCCGGATACGCCCCTCTGCGGCCCGAAGAGCCGGAAGAAGGTTTGAGTAGGACGGGTTTGCAAACCCCGTCGGGACGATGAGTGAACCGAATCGTCCGCGCCAGAAGGGAGATCCAAGCATATGGGGGTTGACCGTCTCACAGCAGGAGCCGCAGTCCTCGATGAGCCGCGAGAACATGAGAGGACTGTCCCAGAGCAGCCCGGTTCTGCCGGTCACCCCTTGATCACCCCGAGCGGCTCAAGTCGGACAACGATATCCGAGAGGCCTGCTTCATGCACGACCCGGACCACTTCCCCGCTTGGCTTATAGACTTCGGGTGCTTCTTCAGCGAGGGCGGCGTCGCTGTGAGCTCGCACCACAATGCCCTCTCCTGCGAGTTGCTCCCGGAGTTCTCTCCCGCGGACTTCTTTCTTCGCCTTCGACCGGCTGAGCACTCTCCCTGCGCCGTGGCAGGTGCTCCCGAAGGTCTTTTCCATAGCAGTCGATGTGCCGCGGAGGAGGTAAGAGGACGTCCCCATGCTTCCTGGGATGATCACGGGTTGCCCGATCGCGGCATACTCCCTGGGAATACCCGCTGCCCCGGGACCGAACGCTCGTGTCGCGCCTTTGCGATGGACGCAGACCTCCATCGACGCACCGTCGACGTCGTGGCGCTCGAACTTTGCGACGTTGTGTGCGACATCGTAGATGAGCCGCATCTCATCGTAATCGATCCCGAAGAGCTGCGAAAAGACTTTTCTTGCCTCGTGCATGATGACCTGTCGATTCGCCCAGGCATAATTTGCAGCGCAGACCATGGCGCCATAGTACGCACGCCCTTCTGGGGAATCGATAGGAGCGCAGGCAAGTTGCCGATCCGGGAGTTGTATCCCGTATTTCGAAAGCGCCCCCTCGAGCACCCGTATGTGGTCGGTGGCGACCTGGTGGCCGAGACCCCGTGAGCCGCAGTGGACCATGAAACAGACCTGTCCCTCAGATATTCCAAAGGCCTTCGCAACCTCGGGATTGACGATCTCTCGCGCCACCTGAACCTCCAGGAAGTGGTTTCCCGCGCCGAGCGTCCCGATCTGCGGCACGCCTCGCTGGCGTGCTTTGGCACTGACCGTCTCCGGTTGTGCGCCGGGCATCGCGCCTTCCTCCTCGCACCGGGCAAGATCAGCGCTCGTGCCGAGTCCGCGCTCAACCGCCCATCGTGCGCCGTCGACCATGATATCGGAGAGCTCCTTGTTTGAGACCCGCAAGGTGCTTTTTGCACCAACACCTGTCGGTACCGCGGCAAAGAGGCTCTCGATCAGTTCTCGCTTCTTGCCGGAGAGATCGGCCTCGGTCAGAGGTGTCGTGATCAGCCGGACGCCGCAGTTGATGTCGAAGCCAACCCCGCCGGGAGAGATGACCCCCTCAGTCATATCAAACGCGGCAACACCGCCGATGGGAAACCCGTATCCCCAATGAATATCGGGCATGGCAAGCGAGTGTTTCACAATCCCGGGAAGGGTTGCGACGTTTGCAAGCTGACGAATTGCCCCTTCCTCAAGTGTCTCTCCAAGCGACGGTGAGAGGAAGAAACGCCCGGGTACCCGCATATTGGGAACATACCCGATGGGGACCTCCCATTCGAGGTCTCCGACTTTATTGATTCCTTCAAGCATATGGACCCCTCTTAAATATCGAAGATGATCTCCACCACATAACCCTCTTCTTCTTTAACGATTTCGAGTCCAAAGTAGGATATACCCTTGACAATCGTCCCTCCGGAGTGCCGCTTTGGATCGAAGGGCTCACCTCGTGCGGTGGCGGTGAGCCGGGTACCCTGGACATCAACGTCAAACGTGCAGAATACGGTGCCCTCGACCTCGGTGATGAAGAGCAGTTCCGAGAGGTAGTCGATAAGGAGGGCCTCGAGGTTATCGGCCTCGAGGGAGATCTCTCTCGTGACGCCGCGGTCAATGCAGGGGCCGTACATGATTTGGAACATGGCTCGGCCTGCATCGGCAAAGAGCTCGTTTATGGTCCTTCCCCGCACCCGCATCTGGACGTCGGCGGTATGTTCCAGTTCTTCGAAACTCATGGTCTAGAAGTCATCATAAAATATAGGAATCATTCCCTTGTGAACGGAGTCGATGTAGCGGGCCTGATACTTCGAGACATAGATGGTATAATCACCAACCGGGATCTTCAGATCGGTCGATTTCGGCGGTTTCACTGACGTCGGGAGGAGGATGGCTCCGCTGCAGGATGTGCTCACCCTGAAATCACGCTTTCTCTGGAGAACGTATGTTCGGACGTCGTCTGTGATGTAGATGCTTGGCGATGGTTCAGACCCCTGTGTATCACTCTGCATGATTAGTCTCACATATTGGTTTTGGGTATAAAAAAAGAGGTATGGTCTTTGAGTGTTACGTTATTCCGAGGATCTTCGCCACCACATCCACGTACTGGTCTTTCAATTCGTAAATTGTCTTTGTTCCCTCTGCGTTCCGCTTCACATGCAGAATGCCCATTCGGGATGCAATGATACCTACCATTGATGCGATGGAGTGATAGCTGATCGAGAACTGCTTCTGTAACCTCCTGTAGATCTGGGGGATGGTCAGAGATTTTACTTTCACGAAGAGGCTGAGCAGTTCGTGCCGGATTCCATCCCGGTCCCGTGAGAGATATCCTTTGAGTCGAGTTTCTATCTCTTTTTTGAGCTCAGAGGGTGATCTCATATGTGCTTGTGATTCGGTATTTTATATATATCTTTTCTTTTCAATCGTTTAATCGAGTATTCTGCCAGGAGGACGACAATTGTCTGACGAAATATGGTGAGGATAAATTAGATTGGTCTATTCATAATACTGTAACATATAAGAGGATATTTTAGAAATTTAGTGAACATAACCCGTGTTCTTGTTGCTCAGGATCTTCCTCCAATGAACTCTCCTGCAAACATTCTGCGTGCCGCTCTGTTCTGTGGGCAATGCTTGCAGGCATGCGCGTAAAGACGATGAACATGAGGGTTGGCCTGGGATCTGGCAGGGACAGTCTGAATGGATAAATGCGTTCTGGCCCGGCGTGATGAGATCTGCAAAGATGGGCTGCCATGCTTCGTTAGGACCTACGCGGAGGGAGAACCGGGCGCGATCAGACCTTATTCTGATCCGGGATATTTTGGGACGGACTCGCGCTCCCCGGGCGGATCACGATTCGCGCCTCGTATGAATGAGCAACCCTTTAACCTATCACACCCGTACACTACTACGGCATGGAATTTTCCGGATATGATATCAACAAATACTCTCCGCGGCAGATGGTAGCGCTGCCCCTCGTTCTTCTCCTCCTTGCCGGGGTCCTGGTGGGCTATACCACGCTCACCACCGGCCTGCCGGTAACTCCGGGCATTGACTTTGTAGGGGGAACGGCGGTCACCGTGTTTACCGCTGACAGCAAGGAGACGTTAGAGGCGACCTTTGCCGGGTATCCACTGCTATCGGTGGGTGAGGGGATCGGCAACGGAAAGTACCTCCAGTTCGGTCCCATGGACGATACGCAGCTTCAGGATCTCGCTAGGCTCATCAATGAGAAGTATCCTGATGCGAAAGTAGACCAGATCGGCGAGACGTTCGGAAAGACCCTTCAGGGCCAGGCAATCCTCGCACTGATCTTCTCGTTCATCGGGATGGCCGTCGTGATCTTTCTGGTGTACCGCAAACTGGTATCAGCAGGCGCGATCGTTCTTGCGGCCTTTTCTGATATCTGCATCACTGCGGCGATCATGCAGATCATCGGCATCCCGCTCTCCCTCGGGACTACGGCGGCTCTTCTGATGCTGATCGGGTACGCTGCAGACAGTAACGTCCTGCTGACCACACGTCTCTTGAAGCGCAAAGGGAAACTCGAAGAGAAACTCTCCGGAGCCTTCAGGACCGGTATCATCATGACGACGACGACGCTTACGGCCATCGCCGCGATGTGGGTCGTCGCCACGGCAGGCCAGATCCAGATCATCAGCGAGATCGCAAGCGTCCTTCTCATCGGGCTTTTTGTCGATATGATGAACACCTGGATGTTGAATGCCGGGATACTCAAAGGATACATCCGCCGGGAGAATAAGAGATGAACAGCGAAACCATCAAGAACCTTGTTAAAGACTGGCGGGTTGCCCTGCTGCTCGTGCTGGTCGTCGGCTCCCTCATCGGCATCTACCTCGCCCCCCCGAACCCGGAGAAGGGGCTTGAGGGGAACCTCCAGTTCGGTCTCGATCTCGAAGGGGGATCGTGGCTGCAGATGGAGTTCCAGTCCGTGGTCGTGACCTACTCGACCGACGGATCGGTTGGAAACCTCATAGAGAACCTGAGAACTGGTCTAGATGCGGATGTCATCCAGATCGACCAGAACCACCTGGAGATCCGAAAGAGCGTCTCACGCGCTGACCTTGAGCCGATCTTTGCAGAGTCGGACGCTTCGATCGTCGGTTACCAGAAGGGTGTATCGGCGCTCACCGCGGACGAAGTAAAGCGGATCTTAAGCGACAAGGTGAACGCTCTCGGGATGCAGGACGCGCGGATCAACCTCCTTACCCCGACGGGAAGCGATTACCCGCAGTATGTGCGGATTGAACTTGCCGGCGTCGATATGGCGACGGCGCAGGAGATTGTCGGCAAGCAGGGTCTCTTCGAGATCCGGATCCAGACGACCGGCAACGAGACCGAGCACGTCCTCTACGGCGACCAGATCACGAGCGTCGGCGTGCCGCAGAGAGATCCCGGAACACAGGAGTGGGGTGTCGGGTTCTCGCTCTCTGATGCCGGCGCAGAGGCCTTCCGGAATGCCGCCATCGAGCACGGAGCGGTCGACAACCCAAGAGCTCATTACCTCATGATGCTTCTTGACAACGAGACCGTCTACAGCGCTCCCCTCGACGGGAGACTTGCGACAGAACTCCGGTCGGGCCCGGTCAGGTCGCTCTCCGCGAGCACCGGCCTCGGCGATGAGGGGCTAGAGGAAGCACAGGCGCTCCAGGTTCACCTGCGTGCCGGCGCCTTGCCGGTGAAGGTGGATATCGTCGGGTCTGGCTCGGTCCCCGCGGCGTTAGGCGAACAGTTCAAGATGGTGGTCCTCATTGCCGGGGTGCTTGCCCTGCTCACCGTGGGAGTCGTCGTCTACTACCGCTACCGGGAGCCCTCGATCGTGATCCCGATGCTCGCCGTCAACTTTTCAGAGATCGTCATTCTGCTCGGTATCGCCCGATATTTCGTGCAACTCGATCTCGCCACCATCGCCGGTCTGATAGCGGTTGTGGGTACCGGTATCGACCAGCTTGTCATCATCACGGACGAGGTTCTTCACGAAGGGCGCGTCCCATCGCCGAACCTTTATCTGAAACGGTACGGACGGGCGCTCGGGATCATCTTCGCCTCGGCGGCGACGGTCTTCATCGCCATGCTCCCTCTCGCGTTGATGGACCTCTCCACTCTCCGGGGCTTTGCCATCATCACCATACTCGGTGTCCTGATCGGTATCCTGGTCACCAGGCCCGCGTATGGAAAGATAATCATGGCAATCCTCTCCAAATAAAAATCCCACAACAACCTTTATTACCCCATTCACACACAGTGTGTGAATGGGGTATAGTCTTATGGGAAAACCAGTTTTGATGGACTTTTTCGCCGAGTGGTGCGGCCCATGCCACCAGCAGTCACCGATCATCGATGAACTCGAGGCAAGAATGGGCGACAAAGTTGAGATCAGGAAGATTGACGTCGGTGTTGATTCCGAGCAGACACGCCAATATGCCGCAAAATACGACATTCAGTTCGTACCGACGCTAATTATCGAGAAAGATGGAAAGATCGTCCAGAAACTGGTGGGTGTACAGGATCTCGAGAAACTTGAAAGCATCCTAAAACCGCTGGTCGAGTAAGGCAATGAAGATCGGGATCGTCGGTGGAACCGGTGAGATAGGGGAGGGCATGGCGCTCCGGCTCTCTCCGAAATACGATGTGATCGTGGGGTCACGTGAGGAGACAAAGGCGATAGCCACCTGTGATGCCTGCAGGGCATCTCTGGAGGAGCGTGATCTGGCGTGCAATCTCCTCGGGGTCACCAACCAGCGTGCGATCGACGAGGCGGATGTTGTCATTCTCGCGATACCGTTCAGACACGTGGCTCCCACCCTGAAAACCTTGACCGGGTTTGAGGATAAGATCGTCATCAGCCCGGTCAATCCGATCGAACGGACAACTTACTTCTATTACGCTCCTCCGCCGGAGGGTTCGGCGGCGATGATGATCAAGGGGATGCTTCCAGAGAGCGCGATCGTCTGTGCCGCGTTCAATAACGTCGCTGCAAACAAGTGGCGGGCGCTCGACGAGGTGCTGGACTACTCGGTCGCCGTCTGCTGCGACGACGATGGTGCAAAGCGAACGGTCATGGATCTTGTCAACAGTGTATCCAGCCTCCGTGCCTATGATGCAGGACCGCTTCATGCCGCTTCCATCGTTGAGAGCCTCACACCGCTTCTCCTCAACATCGCGCGGTTCAACGGGATGAAGGATGTCGGAGTGAGGTTTGTATAATCCTGCCCGGGAGAGGTTTTTGTGGCTCGGGACCTGCACCTGACCCCAAAAACCTGAACTCTTTGGTAATCGTATTCGCTCTGCAAAGACTGTTTTAGAACTCTGATCTCTTCTCGATAGTCCCAACCAGCACACAGATATCCCCTGTCGCGCCAAATCATTCTGTACGAAGTTCGGGATGTCTTAAATGCTGGATCAGGAATTCGAACGAATAGGAAAAAGGCTCTTTTTGGAAGGGCTTGTCGGAGCGAATTTCGGGAACATGAGCGTCCGGGCGGAGGAAGGCGGCTTTCACATCACCCGGACCGGCGCCTACCTCGACACCTGCGAGATGCCGGCCTTTGTTCCGGAGAAAGGCGACGCCCCGCGTGAAGCCTCGAGCGAGTACCGGGTCCACCGGGCGGTCTACCGGGAGACGCCCCATTGCGCGATCGTCCATGCCCACCCTGTCCACGCCGTTGCCGCCTCGCTCGATGCCGATATCATCCGGCCGGCCGACAGCGAGGGGGGGATGCTCTGCCCGGCAATCCCGGTCGTCACCGGGAGCCCGGGGACCAACGAGATCGCAGAGAACGTCGCCGGGGCGCTTCAGGCCGGTCATATCGTCATTGTCCGGGGGCATGGGACGTTTGCCGCCGGAAGAACACTTGATGAGGCGTATATCTACACCTCGATAGCAGAGTATGCCTGTAGGATTCTCTTCTTATCGGGGCGGCTTCGGGGGGTTCTGTAACTCCTCGATCTGACGGATGATCTCGCGGTGAAACCCAAGGAGCATGTCGCTGATAACCCCGAACATGAAGATCTGAAAGCCGACCACGATCAGGAGGACCGTGAGGATGGTGAGCGGCAGGTGCTCGATATTCTTGAGCCATTCGAGGACGACATAGATCCCGATGACACCACCTGCAAGCGATATGAGGAGACCGATGATCCCGAAGTAAAAGATCGGGTTGTTCGTCTTCGCGAGCCGGTATATGGTCGAGAGTATCCCGATACCGTCGTGGAGGGGATTTAGTTTGGTGGCGGTGCCGGATCGTGCGTAGTATCGGACAGGAACGACGGCTATTCGCTGCCCGTGTCTCACCGCCTCGACTGCCATCTCCGTCTCGATCTCGAATCCGGTCTCCTTTAAGGTCATTTGCCGGATCGAATGAAGGGTAAAAGCGCGGTAGCCGGAGAGGATGTCACGAAGGTCTCGTCCGTGTGCTATCCTGAACATCAAGTTGATGATATGGTTGCCGAGGTGGTTCAGCCTCGTGAACGCCCCTTCCTCCGGGTTGGCAAGGCGGTCGCCGATGACGTGATCGAACCCCCGCCCGAGAGGTTCGAGCATTCGCTCCGCGTCTTCCGGCGAGTTGGTCCCATCTCCGTCAAGCATGAGCACGTAAGGCTTATCGATGATCTCGATAGCCTCGATAATGGCGTTGCCCTTTCCCTTCCCCGTCTGTTTCCGGACAATTGCTCCTGCAGCCTGTGCAATCTCCGGGGTCCCGTCGATGCTGTTCCCATCCATGACGAGGATGTGGTGAAACCCGCGCTCCTGGAATTCCTGGATCAGTCTGCCGATCGTCGGGGCTTCATTCAGCGTAGGGATGAAGATGCACACCTCGTCGCGCTCGATGCTCATTGACGTACTTATATCCAATTGGGAATCATAAGGACTTCGCATGCACGTTGCCAAATCGGGGCTTAGGGTTCTCGGGATCGCTGAGAGTTACTCCGGGCGTGAGCGGTCCACCCTTGCCGGGGTCGTCATGCGAAAAGATCTCCTTATCGACGGGGTGGCCTTTGCACCGGTGACCGTCGGGGGATCGGACGCCACCGATGCGGTCATCCGGGTCTTTACCGGCCTTGCACGAGAGGATATCAACCTCATAATGATCAGCGGAAGCGTCATCGCCTGGTACAACATCATCGACCCCGTAGCGGTGCAGGAGGCGACGGGTCTCCCCGTCATCATCACTACCTACGAGGAGTCGGAAGGGCTCGAGGAAGACATTCGCCGGCACTTTCCGGGCGACGTTGAGAGGCTTGCAGCATACCGCCGGCTTGGCGAGCGTATCCCCGTCAGGCTGCACTCGGGATACGCTCTCTTCATCCGGCCTTACGGACTTTCCTTCAAGGATGCTGCAAGGCTCTGCAACGACTTCACGCGCGAAGGGAAGGTGCCCGAGCCGATCAGGGTTGCCCGGCTCATTGCCCGGGGTCTCGTCCGGTCGTCCCGGTCAACTCCTGACGACCATGACCGTTGACGTCGCATGATCGACGACGTAGGAACTGACACTCCCGAGGATGAATCGGTCGATCCGACCTCTGCCATGCGATCCAATCACGGTCAGGTCGGCGTTGAGCTCCTGCGCGAGAGCGGTGATCTCCGCTCCCGGGTGTCCTCGGCGCTTGTGAACCGTCATCCGGACTCCGGATGCGGCTGCCTGCCGCTCCGCTTCGGCGAGAATCTCATCCGCCTCCCGTTCGAGCGAGTCGAGGACTGCCTGCCTTGCTAAATCGGGTGGTTCGAGCTCGTTGAGCATCAGTGTAGGGTAGGTTTCGGTCTGGACAACATGTACGGCATGAAGGGCTGCTTTCATGGAGCGGGCAACGGCCAGCGCTTCCTCGAGCGCTCTGTGACCGATCTCCGACCCATCGATCGCGACGAGTATCAATTTGAACATAATCGTCTGTCTGAAACGTACTGATACAAATACATGGTCTTTGCAGGCGTTCCACCTCATGCCTGCACGGTGTGCTTCGAGATTATCTCCCCCGTCTGCTTCTCCAAAATCTCGACGGTGACCTGTACGCCCGGGTAGATGGTATTGTCGGAGAGGTCCAGTTCCAGCTCCTCGCCTGGATTCCAGTAGGGGGTGCGGCACCCCTCGCCCCCGAGCGTCTTTACCCCGTAGTGGTGCGATGGTATGAGCCGGTGGCCGTTTAAAGTCTGGACGACGCAGACTTTCTGGCCGTTCCGATATATGACTGCCTTTAAGCCGTCGTTTTCGTAGACCGTGCTGCCGTTATTGAGGAGCACTATCCTGCTTGCGCAGGTGAATTTTCCTGTCTCCTTGCTGTTATGAGAGATCTCGGTAATAATGATCGGCGGCTCTGCAGGCTCCATCCAGGACCCGGACGGGAGCATCGCAAGCGCCATCAGCAGGACAAGAATAGCGAGGATGATGGTGATGGCAACCATCAGGAGCGTGCCGTGCGTCTCCGAGATGGCTCGATCACTCTCCGTGGTCAGCTCTACTGGCGCTTCGGACGGTTTCCCTGGCTGAGATGCCGTTCGTAAAGCCGTTGAAAATCGAAAGATTGTGCTATCCGCTCCCAACATTTACGTCCCTGTACCGTCTTCTTCCCGCGGACCGCGGACCACGACAGCCCGATGCGCCAACTGCGCTGGGTCTCCCGGCGGGCGTTCTGACATGAACTACTGGAGCAATGGTTTGCCCGCACGGCATCTCTATCTGTATGCAGGGGATAGTGACTCCCCATCCTCCTTGAAGCGTCATTCTCGCCTTGGATGAGAATCCCACCATCTGATAAATAAACGCTACGAAACGAAGTTTCAGTTGTGAGTGATTGAACTATGAAACAGAACTCAGGTCCATCTCGATCGATTTTTAAGCGGACTATGGAGCAGCCACTTGCCTGTAGGAGCTGCTGATTGCGCCCAGGATACAGAGGCCGGTCTTCAAGGTTAAGGCCTGAGGGAGTGGCATCTTACAGCGCAGGCTATGAGATCTCCTGGATGAGAGGCGGAGGTCACAAGGGGGCGTGCGGCATTGTCCGAAGAAATGAGTGCTGGAGGCGGACACACCCGGTAAGGGGCGGGGCCGCCACCCCATCATCAGGAGTGATGACCGCTGGTCCCGGTCAATCGAGGGACCCCTGGGAAGCGTCACTCACCCTGGTACTCTTCAAGAGCGAGCTGGTACATCCAGTCGAAGAGGAGCGCGCAGTCTTCCGGGGTACACTCCTGATCGCAGCCGATACAAGGGAGGATCTCTCCTCCTGCAAGGATGAGACAGGGGTCAATCGCCTGTTTCTTCGCCCGCAATAGATACGTCTTGATGCCGTCGCTACGAAACTCGATACGCTCGATCAGCCCGGCATCCAGCAGTCGCTTTACGATTCTTGAGCACTTTCTGCTGTCGATGTCAAGGAGTTTCCAGAGTTCGCTCTGGAGAACCCCCTGGCGATGAGACTGAATGACCTTAAGTGCTTCTTCCTCCTGGTCGGACATGGCTATCAGAGCAGGGGTGCAATAGTCAAAATGTTATTGCCTCTTATGACGACGGTCCCCAGTATGCGGCCCCTCTGGTCGCCTTTATACTCTGTGGTCTCGTCCATATGCAGATTCAGGTGTTCGTCAACCGCCACGAGCCGGCCCTGGAGTTTTCTGCCGTCGTCCTTGATCTCAACGACTATTTTAGAGTCTACGAGAGAAAAAACCTTTTTTACGGGGAGTACAATGCCGTTAACCATCTGTTCTTATATGGTTACCCTCACGCATTAAATTTTCCGTCAACCATTTCCGGCATAGAAAGAGGCCTCCCTGCTACAGAGATCTCGTTCGAGTACCCTTGATTGCAATCAATGGCTGGCAGTCCAAAAACCAGGAGTAAAAATGGGTTACTCGGGGAGGTCTTCCCAGCGGTCCTTGAACTGCTTCTCGACGCCGGGGAGAGTGGTATACTCCATCTCTTCGAGCGAGAGGCGGTGAGGTTCGAACGGTCCGTGGGCCCTGAGCATACTGGAGAGTTCGCAGCACTGTTCGCGGACGCGATCGAATGCCGGATCGTCGAACATATCTGCAGGCCCGATCAGTTTCCCGTTGCTGACCTGGAACCCGAGACAGATGACCCGGGGCGGTCCGTCGAACTGCGTGCAGTTTGCATCGCAGACGCCGACCGGCATGAATGGTCCATGGTGCGAGCCGCGCATCCAGCCGGCAACGAGGATGGGTGTCCTGAAGGGGTCGATGACCTCTCCGACCGACGGGAACCCGCTCTGTGCCCTGACGATCATGACCGGGTCGTCCTTGCCGACGTAGCGGCCGGCCATCAGATTCAGTCGCTGGGTGCTGGTGGAGGCCGCGATTGTGCCATCCCTCTTCCAGACGTACTTGATCACATAGCGGCTCGGTGCTCCGATATAGGCAAGAAGGCTGTAAGATTCTTCGGGCGTGTTAAAGCGGATCCTCCGCTTCTCGATGACATCGTGGACCTCGAAGGTGAACCCTTGGTGCATCGAAGGATCGATGACGAGGCCGGACGTGCTGAAGGGATCGGCGAAGATCTTGTAGAGGAAGTAGTTCCACGCCCCGGGCTCGGTCTTGTCGGCCATGAAGATCAGAACCGGATCGGAACCCCGCTCCTCAAACTCCATCTCGGCAACGCCGGGTCCCATCCCCTTAACATTGCCGCTGAAAGCATCCCCAAGGAGGTCCTGGCCGGCGCCGTAGAGTTTCATCTCTTTGGCAACTCCGGCGCACTCCATGAAGATATCCCACGCCAACTTGTGGATCTCTTCATTGTCCTCACCCTTGGTGTGCGTCATGATCAACTCGAGATCATCACCGCAGTGGGTAACATGCGAGTCGATGATGATCTTGCCCTCTGCTTCCTTGAGCCTCTGGGCGGCCAGTTCAAGGATCTTTGGGTGGGTACGGGAGTGCCCTGGGAAACTGCCTATATCTGCTTTAATTACAGACACGGTGGTCTTAACCATTTAATCACCACTACCTGGACGGGCATAGCCCTTACGACTAGTAGATAGGTATTACTGTATATGTAGGTGTTGTTGCCTTGAAAAAGGGTTGGCTGGGGCAACGTATAGTACGACTTCCTATCCTTGATGTGGACCGGATTTCTTTCGCATGTGTGCGGCGGGAAGTGGCATTCTGCTTAATGTAGTGAGTTTTGGCTTTTTGGTCCAATTATACTCTTCAATCCAAAAAAGGAAGGCTATCGGTGTTCAATCCCATTGGGGTCTAATATGTGACTTAGATGTCCGCCGCGCGTCCCCTCCCGGGGCGGCAGATGAGGAAAAAGAGGAGTTGCCGGGTTCTGCCGGGTCTTGGGACGGCCCTTAATCGATCCGGATTGTTTTGCCCCGTGAGAATTTGACCTCCAGGACACCATGCTTGTAGTTTGACTGCATGGAGTCGGGATCCACGGCCGGCACCTCCACCGAGGTCAGCTGGTTTGCGCCGGCGATGATCGTCAATGTCCCATTGATGAGTGACAGGTGAATTTCATCTTTTTCGACACCCGGGAGATCGACTGCCACCGTCACATCATCGTCGGTTGTAAACATCTCTGCGATCGGCTCGATCTTTCCTTCCGATGAGGGTTCTGCAGGCGCAGATACGGGTTCCGTCTCCTCCGTCGTTGGGGCCTCCTGTCTGCTGGCATCATGAAGGACGATCTTGAATCCATAGGCAAACGGCCTGTTCTGATCTCCCTGCTCTTTGAGCCCCTGCTCCATGAGACGTTTCATCAGCTCGTTGAGCTGCTGGAAGATGTCTTCTGGGGTGTCACTCATGTGCATCACGTTGTCTTTGACTCTGTTGATGAGGGACCGCCCCCAGAAGGGGACCGGTCCCATCAGAACGCCATGCCTGTCTGGGGCAGCGGACGTTCTATCTTGGTCTTCAGTTCCTTTGTGAGACGGCTTATCTCACCGAAGTCTTTCTTTCTCGCGTAGACCGCGTCTTTGAGGGCCTGCACCAGATCCTTGACTTCTTCCTCGATCTTTCCAGTCTCCCGCGTCCTGACCCGGTTGATGGCCGAGACGGCCTCTTCAAGGGCCGACCGCTGCTCCTGGTTGTAGAGGATCTTCCAGGAGCTGCGTTCGTTCTCTTCCAACCGGTCGATATCCAGCGAACCTTTCACGCGGGTGAAGGCATCTTCGAAGTGTTTCTTCGTGATCCTTACATTGCCGATCGCCTGGCGCCGTTCTTCCTCGGGCTTCTTGCCCATCACAGCAATGAACTCGCGCATTGCGGATATCTTTGCTTCACGGACCAGTGCCTCGATGTCGGCTCCAACGTAGCCTTCTGTCCTGTCAACCAGTTCATCGATGTTGACATCGTTTGAGAGGATCTCTTTGTTCCTGAGGTAGACCTCGAAGATCTTCTTTCTGCCCTCACGATCCGGCGGAGGAACGTAGATGATCCGGTCCAATCTGCCGGGGCGAAGCAGCGCCTCGTCCAACATGTCAGGGCGGTTGGTAGCGCCGAGAACCACGACATTGTTGAGCTCCTCGAGGCCATCGAGCTCTGTCAGGATCTGGCTTACCACACTTTCAGTTACGTGTGATGATCCTATATAAGCTCCGCGCTTTGGCAGAAGTGCATCTATTTCGTCGAAAAAGATAATCGACGGTGCAGCTTGCCTCGCTTTCCTAAACACCTGACGAATTCCGCGTTCTGATTCCCCGACCCATTTCGAAAGGAGTTCCGGACCTTTTACAGAGATGAAATTGCATTCGCTCTCGTTTGCGACCGCCTTTGCCAGGAGGGTTTTCCCCGTTCCTGGGGGGCCGAAGAGCAGGATCCCGCGGGGTGGCTTAGTGTCCAGGGAGGCAAATACCTCCGGGTACTTGAGCGGCCACTCGACGGCTTCCGCAAGATCTCTTTTTACGTCATCAAGGCCTCCGACGTCTTCCCATTTGACATCGGGTATCTCCACGAGCACCTCCCTCATCGCGCTCGGCTCAACATGCTTGTGCGCTTCGATGAAGTCCTCGTTCGTTACACGGAGCTGGTCGATGATCTCGGCAGGGATCTCCTCCTCGATCTTGATCTGCGGGATGATCCGACGCAGCGCGTGCATCGCCGCCTCCTTTGCAAGCAGCGCGATATCTGCGCCGACGAACCCATGCGTCGAGCGGGCGTACTCCTCAAGGTTCACATCGTCGGCAAGCGGCATGCCCCGTGTGTGAATCTGGAAGATCTGCTGCCTCCCTTTGGTGTCCGGGATGCCGATCTCGATCTCGCGGTCGAACCGGCCGCCGCGCCGCAGAGCAGGGTCGATCATATCGGGAAGGTTCGTTGCGGCGATTACCACGACCTGACCACGGGTCTTCAACCCGTCCATGAGAGCGAGGAGCTGGGCGACGACCCGGCGTTCGACCTCGCCCTTCACCTCTTCACGTTTGGGCGCGATCGAGTCGATCTCGTCGATGAAGATGATCGAGGGCGCGTTCTCCTGCGCCTCCTCAAAGACTTCGCGGAGACGCTCCTCGGATTCGCCGTAATACTTGCTCATGATCTCGGGGCCCGAGAGCGTGATGAAGTGAGCGTCCACCTCGTTTGCCACTGCCTTTGCGATCAGCGTCTTTCCTGTACCGGGCGGGCCGTAGAGGAGGACACCCTTTGGAGGCTCGATGCCGAGGCGCTCAAAGAGCTCGGGGTGCCGGAGGGGGAGTTCGATCATCTCCCGGACGAGTTGCAGTTCGCGGTCGAGACCCCCGATATCCTCGTAGTGGACGTCGGCCGCCCTCGTCTCCCGCTGCCCCTCCTTGGGCTCGTATGGGGTCTCCTTCAGCTCGATCTCGGTGCTGTCGGTGACGATGGCGATGCCTTTCGGGACGACTTTGGCGACCGCGAACGTAAGCGGGTTGCCGAGGATGCTGACCGGAATGTATTGCCCCTCGATAACCGGCCGGCCTCGAAGGAGTCTTGCCAGGTACTGCTCGCCGCCGACCAGCCGGATCGGCTGGGTCGGCTGGATGGTCACTTTCTTCGCGTATCCGGCCTCGGTCTTCTTGATCTTGACTATATCGTCGATCCCCGCCCCGACGTTGCGCCGGGTGTTTCCATCGATACGCAGAATTGCCCTGCCGGTGTCCTGGGGGAATCCAGGCCATACGAGCGTCGCTGCCTTCTGCCGACCTTCGATCTCGATGACGTCCCCGCTGACAAGATTGAGAGCCTTCATTGTGTCGATGCTCAGTCGGGCAATCCCACGACCGGCGTCTTCATGAGCCGCCTCTTTGATGGTCACCTCAACAGAGTCGATATTAGCCATGTGCTCCATCTCCTGTGATGTTTACCATAAGTAAGTGAAAAGTTATATTTATATTTTTGCATTGCAGCATCCTATTTGCACTGGATGATACCCTTTTCTGTAACAATGAAGTCCATCTTCACGTCGTAATCGTCAGCAGGAATGCTCTCCATCTGCTGGCAGGAGAATGCAATCCCAATCTTTTTTGGGCGTGGGTACCGGCAGAGGAAGCGGTCGTAATACCCGGCGCCGTAACCAAGCCGGTTCCCTTCGGCATCAAAGGCAAGCATCGGTATGATGACGGCTTCGACCTCCTCGGGCCGGGCCGGAATCTCGTGACCGATCGGTTCGGGAACGTTGAATGTGCTCGGGACGAGGACCCCGGGGTCCGGGAGATACGAGAGGCGAAGGCTGTGGGTCTCCCGCTCGATGATAGGCACGACAACCTTCACGCCCCTGCGGTTTAACTCGAGGATGAGGTCATTTGTCTCGACCTCCGGGGCTTTTGAGACGTAGACCATAACCGTTTCAAACCCGTTCAGGAGTCCAAGGAGCCGTTGTTTGATGCTGCTGCTGTACGCTGTAATCTCGTTTTGGGAGAGATGGGATCGGACCTCCTTTGCCTGCGCGCGGAGGGCCGCCTTTGCCTGACTCATTATAGGAGTTTTGGCTCAATCAAACCATAAAATATACATGCTCCCGGGCGGGAAAGCCGTCGCTTCGCTGCTTTCCGCTCCCCGCTGCAGACCTCACAGATCCCGCGGAGCAAGAATGCCGTCGCGGCGTTCTGGGGTGCATCGAGGATCTCGTCTCGGGATGCCCCTTCCCTTCAACGCGATGCCCATATGGACCTTCGGGCAGCTGCCTGCCTCAGTGGCGATCCCCTCACGGTCCACGTTACCGTGAACATCAACTTCCGCTCTTTGGCGAATGTAATATTAAAAAGTGGGAGTGTCCCGCCGGACTCTCCTATTGTTAGAAGTTAAAATGCCGCCCGACAATCTTTAACGCGCAGTAATCGCCGCACATTGTGCAGGCATCGGTGTCGGCCGGCATCCGTTCGTTCCGGATTGCCCGGGCGCGCTCGGGGTTGATCGCGATCGCAAACTGCCGTTCCCAGTCAAGTTCCCGGCGTGCGTGGCCCATCTCGAGATCGGCGTCCCGCTTCTTGAGTTTGATCATATCCCCGACGTGGGCGGCGATCCTTGAACTGATGACGCCCTCATAGACCTCCTCGGGGGTTGGGAGCGCCAGGTGTTCGGCCGGCGTCACATAGCAGATGAAATCGGCACCGTAAGAGGAGGAGAGCGCGGCCCCGATGGCGGCCACCCGGTCGTCGTAGCCCGGTGCGATATCGGTGACGAGCGGCCCGAGCATGTAGAACGGCTTTCTGTTTGTGACCCGCTTTTGCAGGATGACGTTCGCCTCGATCTCGTCGATCGGGATATGCCCCGGTCCCTCTATGATCGCCTGCACACCCTCTGCGTGAGCTTTGTCGGCGAGTTCGGCATTGATGAGCAGTTCCTGAATCTGAGCGCGGTCGGTCGCGTCGTGGACCGCACCCGCCCGCATCCCGTTGCCGAACGAGAGAGTGACCTCGTGCTCTTTTAAGATCTCAAGCAGGTAGTCGAATTCAGAATAGAGCGGGTTCTCTTTTTCGTTGTGGAGCATCCACGCGGTCATGAAGGCGCCGCCCCGGGAGACGAGCCCGCCGTGCCGTCCCTGGTTCTTTAAGCGCTTCATCGTCTCGTAGTTGATCCCGGTGTGGATCGCCATGAAGTTCGTCCCGAGCTTCGCCTGCTCCTCCGTGATCCGGAAGAGGTCGTCCTCCTCCATGTGGACGACGGCCCCGTATTTTCGGGCGGCCTCGATGAACGCCTGGTAGAGCGGGACGGACCCGACCGAGAGGGTGGTCGCCTCGATGACCCTGCGCCGGATCTCGACGAAATCGCCGCCGGTGGAGAGTTCCATCAGCGTATCGGCACCGGCGCGCTCGGCCTGCCGGGCCTTCTCGACCTCCATATCGACGTCCACGATATCCGAAGACGTTCCGATGCTTGCGTTGACCTTCGTCCGGAGTCCTTCGCCGATACCGCAGATCTTCACCTTGCGATAGGGGGAGACCGGGATGACGATATGGCCCTCGGCCACGCCGCGCCGGACGAAATCCTCAGTTACACCTTCTGCTGCCGCAACAGCCCGCATCTCTTCAGTGATGATGCCATGTCGGGCATCCTCTATGAGTCCCATGGCTCTATATTTGAGAGAAAGGGTTGATAAAGGCTTGTTTTTGCGATTTGACCTAAGATTTGCTTGTTTTCTCCTAAAGTAAAATTGATTTACGCTTACTCAGGTTTTGTTTCCTAGCCGGGAAGCCAAGACTTACAAGAGAGTGGAGAGCACCAGTACATCGATTGGTGATCCCTTGTACGTCAATTTTGGTGGCTTTGTTCCAATCAGCACCGTCGACTGGCGTGGGCGGGCAGCCTGCACCGTCTTTCTCAGAGGATGCCCCGCCCGGTGCTTCTACTGCCACAACGCCTCCCTTCAGGGCGGTGAGGACCTTCGCGACATAGATGAGATCCTTGAAATGATCCGGAGTTCCCGCATGCTTGCAGGTGCCGTCGTCTTCTCCGGAGGAGAGCCGACACTGCAGGGGCCGGCGCTCATGCACCTCGCCACCGCTGCCAAAAAGATGAGGTTCTCCGTCGGCCTGCACACAAACGGGATGTTTCCCCGGGTTATTGAAGCCCTCCTTAAGGAGCATCTCGTGGACATGATCGCGCTCGACCTCAAGACTACATGGGAAGACTACGACAATCTACTGGGGCTTCCCGCCGTCGATGCGGTGAAGGGGTCGCTTGATCTCTGCATGCGGGCCAGGGCCAACGGCAGCCTCGGAAGATTTGAGGTCGTGGTCACTCTCTTCCGGGGCAGGGAGAGTGATCTCCCATCCATCGCCAGGGCCACCCGCGGGGTTGATCTCGTGCTCCAGCAGGGAGTTGCCCCGGGATTTATCCCCCTGACCCGACAGGAACTCGAGGCGGCAGCAGCGCCGCTTGGCCGCAAAGTTCGGATACGGACCCGGGAGGATGGCGAGGTCGAGTACGACCCGGAGCGGTAGGTGTTCTCGCGATGCACCAGGTCCGGTTTTGTCGATGCAGCGCTGACGTTAAGCATAATAGCGTCGGGAACGCACGGTTATGGAGACGCTCGTGGCGGCTGCCCGGACCTCGCATTACGGGGATCGGGCGGCCGGCTACACCAGGATTCTGCAGCCGGTCTCTCGCCGGCACGGCCTGCTGTTCTGGATAGAGTATAATAGGTGGAGAAGTCCTGATGAAGGTCATTGGAATTGTTGGTATGCCGGCAAGCGGGAAGGGGGAGGTATCAAGGGTCGCCAGGGATCTCGGGATCCCGGTTGTGGTTATGGGCGACGCGATACGGGAGCAGGTGAGAGCGGCCGGTCTCCCCCTGACGGATGCTAACTGTGGCGCGATCGCCGGGAAGTTGCGCGCAGATCTCGGTATGGACGCCATCGCCCGGATCACCATCCCGATCATCGAGGAGACGGGTGCGCCTGTTGTCCTGGTGGACGGTATTCGGGGAGACTATGAAGTAGCGACGTTCAAAGAGCACTTCCCCGAATTCACACTGATCGGGATCGTCTCGTCGTTTGAGACCCGTTACCGGAGGCTCGCAGAGCGGGGGCGATCCGATGATTTCCTCACCGTTGAAGAACTCCATCTTCGCGACGAGCGGGAGCTTGGGTGGGGGCTCGGCCGGGCTTTAGAAGAAGCGGACTGCCTGATCACGAACGAGGGAACCCTTGAGGAGTTCACTGCCGAGGTCCGCGCCCTGCTCTGCCGGCTGGGAGGGATAGGAGAATGAGTCTGGTACCATATTTTTCATCCTCATCCAAGGTCTGGGAGTCGCGGGACTGGGTCTTCGGGCTCGAGGAGATCGGGTATGCCGGCTGGGAGATTGTTGCCGACGGCAAATATCGGCTTGACAACCACGAGAACTTCGCCGCTATCCAGGATAACCTCGAGAGCACCGGCCTTCTTGCGACCGTTCACGCGCCTTACAGCGACTTAAACCTCGCATCACTCAACTACCCTATCTGGCGCGAATCGATCCGCCAGACCTGCTGCTGCATTCATTATGCCGCCGACCTGACAGACCGGGTGACGATCCATCCCGGGTTTGTCTCCCCCGTGGGAAAACTCGTTCCCGAGAAGGTCTGGGAGATGCAGAAGACTGCGCTTGTCGAGATCGGAAAGTACGCGGAGGACCACGGCGTTCTTGCGTGCCTCGAGAACATGATCAGCATTAAAGACTTCCTCTGCCGCTACCCCGAGGAGATCCTCGGGCTCACGGAGGGGATCGCGGGGATCGGGATCACACTAGACCTCGGGCATGCCAACACGAATGGTCTTGTCGATGCGTTCCTTGAGCATGTTCATGAGGTCAACCACCTGCACATCCACGACAACCACGGAGCGTCGGATGAGCATCTGGCGCTTGGTGACGGCACCATCCACTGGGAGAAGGCCGGACGGATCATCGCTCGGGACTACTCCGGTCCGGTTGTGATCGAGGGCCGGACGCTTGAAGAGGCAAAACGAAGCCTTGCAGCATTCAGGAAGTGGTTCATATAGCCGGCGAGACGTTGCATGTTCACTTCCTCGGCACAGCGGGGGCTCTCCCGTCTCCACAGAGGAACCCATCCTCGGTCCTGATTCGGCGCGGAGCCGACACTCTGCTCTTCGACTGCGGGGAGGGGACTCAGCAGCAGATGATGCGTGCCCGAACCGGATTTACGGTGAATGCCATCTTCATCACTCACTGGCATGCCGACCATTTTCTTGGTGTCTTCGGGCTCGTCGAGACGCTCGCGTTCATGGGGCGGACAGATCCGCTCCCGATCTACGGCCCACCCTGGGTCGAGGAGTTCGTTGAGATCGTGCAGAAGATCAACCGTCATGCCCGTGGGTTCCCCGTCACCGCACACACACTCGAGCATGGCTCGGTCGTACCCTTCAACGGTTACACCGTCCGGGCGTTCGCGACGCTCCATGGCATATCTGGACTTGGCTATGTGCTTGAGGAGGACGAGCGGCCCGGCAGATTCAATCGCGAGCGGGCCATCGAACTTGGTGTCCCGCCGGGTCCGCTCTTTGGACGACTTCAGCGCGGGGAGACGGTCCGCATCGTCCGTGACGGCGTCGAGGTTGAGGTCCGACCCGACGACGTACTGGGCATGCCGCGTCCCGGGCGGAAGATCGTCTATACCGGGGACACACGCCCGCTGCAGCACCAGCCCGATACTGCTGCATTGATCCGGGATGCAGACCTTCTGATCCATGATGCCACGTTCGATGATCAGGAGAGTAACCGGGCCCGCGAGGTCCTCCATTCGACCGCCGGCGAGGCGGGCGAGGCTGCAGCAGCATTAGGGGCCCGTATGCTTGCCCTGCTGCACATCAGCTCCCGCTACGCGAGCACAGCAAACCATATACGCGATGCAAAGCGACATTATGAGGGTGACGTGATCCTGCCAGCCGATCTGGCGGTGCTGGAGATCACATACAGGAGCTGATTGAGATGGACGGTGATGGTGATGGAGCAGGGCCTATCCAGCCAGAGCCACCTGATCCTGACGGGTCTTGGCGCCCTGCTCATCAGCGCCGCCATCTCGAGCGTTGCAGGCATTTATCTTGGTTCTGCCCGTGAAGTCCTCGCATTGATACCCGGCCTGATGGTGCTCCTGCCGTCGATAATCCATATTCGGGGGAGCATCGCCGGCGTCTTTGCATCACGCCTCTCCTCGGCGATGCACCTTGGGGAGTTCTCCATCGACTTTGAGGAAGGCTCCGTTCTCGGCGACAATATCCGCGCCTCGTTTGTCATAACGATTCTTATCGCGTTCGTTATCGGCGTCTTTTCCTATGCGGCGAGCCGCATCTTCGGGTACCCCGTGATTGGCGTCACCGACCTCGTGCTGATCTCGGTCGTCACAGGCATTGTCGCGGGAACTGTGGTGATGGGGATCACCCTGCTCGTTGCTCTTGCAAGTTACCGCTACGGTCTTGACCTCGACATGATCGGCGCACCGGCCGTCACCACCACAGGGGACCTCGTTACGCTTCCGATCCTCGTGCTCTCCGCGACGCTCATCGTGCATCTCTCTCCCGGATTCCGTCTGGTTCTCGGAGGTCTCGCAGTCGTGGTCGCCGTCGCGACCGTTCTCTACACCTGGCGCCGCTCGGAGGGGCTCGGCTCGATCGTCCGGGAAAATCTCTACCTCCTCATCCTGCTCAGCGTCCTCGGCACGCTGGCCGGTCTGACCTACTCCTTCAACCTCGAAGAACTGGTGACGGTCGCAGCCTTTCTCATCCTGATACCGCCGTTCACGGGAGGCCTTGGGTCAATTGGGGGCATTCTCGGGTCGCGTCTCTCGACCGGGATGCACACCGGCGAACTCAACCCCTCTATCCTTCCCGAGCGCGGCGTCGTGCATCATTTTATTATTTCCTACCTCTATACGTTGATATTGCTTCCACTGCTAGCGCTCATCGCGCATGGTGCAGCGGTGCTCATGGGGTTGAACAGCCCCGGCCTTGGGATACTGGTCGCCATCAGTCTTGTGGCGGGTCTGGTTGTCATGACACTGGTGAACGGCGTGGCGTACGTCACTGCGAGTCTTTCATTCCGCTACGGTCTCGATCCCGACAACTTCGGGATCCCTGTCGTCACAAGCCTGATCGACCTGATTGGCGCAGCTGCGCTCGTGGCCGTGATAGGCCTGCTGTTGTAGTGAAAGAAGATGAGAACGACGGTTATTAGACCATGATGGAACACGAATACCAACCGGTCAGTTTCAAAGATGTCCTCATTGAGATGAAGGATATCTCGGAGCTGATGGTTGATCTCTCTTACTCCGCAATACTCTTCGATAGCAAAGAGATCGCGCTTGAAGTGGTCAATCTCGAGGAGAGCATGAATAAACTGGTCTATCAGGCCAGGATTCAGAGTGTTCTTGCCGCGAGACGGATCGAAGAGGCAGAGGCAATGAGTGGTATGCTCCAGGTTGCCGAGGCCGCAGAGAGGATCGCGAATTCGGCCTCAGATATAGCAAAACTCATTCTAAAAGATATCAGGTTCCCGGCAAAACTCAAGCGTGTCTTTCCAGAGGCTGAAGAGATTGTCACCCGGGTTATTGTCAGTCAGGGCAGCGAACTTGCTGGCCATACGCTTGGTGACCTCAAAGTTCAGAGCACGACAGGGATGCAGGTGATTGCTATCCGACGTGGCAAGGGATGGATATACGATCCCGACAGGGTCACCCGGGTAGAGGGAGGAGATATCTTGATTGCGCGTGGCCCGGAAGCCGGAGAGGATCTCCTCTTCTCAATGGCCGGAGCACCGGAGCGCTCCCGAAGCGAACCACCACGCGCAGGAGAGGTCGACGATCTTGACCGGGCGGTTCAACTGATCATCGAGATGAAGAACCTCTCGGAGCTCTCCGTAGGGCTTGCGTATACATCGCTCCTCTTCAACAACAAGGAGGTTGCACATGAGGTAGTCGCCCTCGATTCAGCACTTGACGATATGCGTTATGACCTGGATCTCTGGGTCCTTGAAGCGGCGCGAAAGATCGAGGATGTGCACTATCTCCGTGGCCTGTTGTACATGTCCTCTTTTGCACAGGCAATCAGTGATTCCGCCCGCTCTATCGTCGACGTCATCCTGCGCGACATCGAGATCCCCCCGGTCTTCAAGAAGATCGTCCGGGAGTCGGACGAGATCATTACGAGGATTCCTGTGGCGGAGTCGTCACCACTTGTGGGGCAGACTCTCAAGGAGGCATCGCTCGGAACGGTGACCGGGATGGTCGTTCTTGCCATCAAGCACGGCGACCGCTGGGTCTACCGTCCGGGAAAGAGTGTCCGGCTGGAGAGCGGTGACATTATCATAGCAAAAGGCAGACGGGACGGTGAGTGCCGGTTGTATGAACTTGCCGGATACGCCCTCGAATTGCCTGAAGGGTAATTTGGTGAACAATTATGGAAGATACTGAAGATATAATCGTCTATCGCCTCGGAGCAAACTGCAGTCTTGACGAGGTGGAGGAAGGAAAGACTTATCTTGGGCGGGTGCAGGGCTTTGCTCCGTTCGGCGTCTTTGTCCAGTTAAATGACCGGGTCAAAGGACTCGTTCATAAGAGCAATGTGAAGTTGCAGCATACTGAGCGTGATCCAATCATCGTTCACGTTCTTCAGATCCGGAGTAACGGTAACATCGACCTTGAAGAAGTCACCCCGACCGTCTACCAGACCCTGAACGTGACCAAGAAGACGACGAGCGTGCTTCTTGCCGATATAGGGAAGAAGATCGGCAGAACGATCCTGATTGAGGGAGAGGTCGCCCAGATCAAGCAGACCTCGGGGCCGACGATCTTCACGATCGTTGACGAGTCCGGCACCGCGAACGCGGCAGCCTTCGTCGAAGCAGGTGTCCGCGCATATCCTGAGGTCGAACTTGGGGATATCGTCGCCCTTACGGGCGAGGTGATGCAGCGCAACAACCAGCTTCAGATTGAGGTCTCATCCATGGAGGTCATGGAGCCGGAGGGTGCGGCACGGGTCAGGGAGCGGATCGACGCGGCGCTGGATAGGCGTGCGGAGCCAGAGGATCTCCCGTTCTTCATTGAGAGCGAGGTCCTTGACGCTCTGCGACCACAGATGCGCCAGGTGGCAAAAGAGATCAGGAAAGCGATCCTGACCGCGCGGCCGATCATTCTCCGTCACCATGCGGATGCGGATGGTATATGCGCTGCCGTCGCGATCGAACAGGCAGTGACTGCGCTTATTCGCGAGAGCGGCGGAGACTTCGACGCGGAGTACTTCCTCTTTAAGCGTTCACCGTCCAAGGCCCCATTCTACGAGTTGGAGGATATTACCAGGGATATCGATTTTGCCCTCAAAGACAACGTCCGCTATGGCCAGAAGATGCCGCTGATCCTCTTGATGGACAACGGGTCCACCGAGGAGGATATGCCGTCGCTGAAGATTGCCCGGATCTACGATCTTCCGGTGATGGTCGTCGATCACCACCACCCCGATGAGATCGTGGATGACTATCTCATCGGGCACGTCAACCCCTACCACGTGGGCGGCGACTACGGGATCACGGCCGGGATGCTCGGCGCGGAGATCGCCCGCATGATCAATCCGAAGGTTGCGGACCAGATCCGGCACCTGCCGGCGATTGCGGGTGTCGGCGACCGAAGCGAAGCTCCGGAGCGTGCTCGCTATCTTGCACTCGTCGCACCGGAGTACTCTGAGGATGATTGCCGGGATATTGCGCTCGCGCTCGACTATGAGCAGTTCTGGCTCCGGTTCAGCGATGGGAGAGAGATTATCAAGGATATCTTAAACCTCTCCGGCAATCCCGACCGCCACGAACGTTTCGTCGACCTGCTGGTCGAAGAGGCGAACCGGGCGATCGAGGAGCAGCTCGAGGCCATTATGCCTCACGTGGAGAGCCGGATCCTGCCAAACGGTGCCAGGCTCTTCATGCTCGATGTGGAAATATTTGCCCATCGGTTCACGTTCCCGCCGCCTGGTAAGACCTCCGGGGAGGTGCACGACCGGCTGGTTCGGGAGCATCCGGGCGAACCTATTGTCACGATCGGATTTGGGCCGGACTTTGCCGTCCTGCGTTCCCGCGGCGTCATGATGAACATACCCAGGATGGTGCGCGAACTTCACAGCGAGATCGTTGGCGGAGGCGTGAGCGGTGGTGGCCACCTCGTTGTTGGGAGCATCAAGTTCGTTGAAGGAATGCGTGACGTGGTGATTGAGAGTCTGATCAAGAAGATTGGTGAGGCCCCAATCTGATCGCTATCTTTCTTGCTGGTACTGCAGCCAGGCTGTTTATCTGGTTGTTGTTAAAAGATCCTGATTTGTGGAACGTATTGGGATCGAAGAGATGTTTTGGCGCTGAAATTATGTCCGGACGCCACCATTCTAGCATCGTTTTTAGAGTCTCTGCCGGGTAACTGTGCATGAGGCCGTCACTGTGCGGGTGGCACCAGGCAGTTAACGGCGTGTGTGATTTTGACAATGATCGAAATATAAAAATATGTATATAGTTAACTGGGGTTCTCATGACCGAGAACCACTGGAGATGGAGAACGCTTCTCGTTGTGCTGTTTGTAACAGCAGCATTTACTCTTCCTGTAGCCGCTCAGAACACGACATCCACAGAACCTCTCACCTGGACGCTCGCTCCGACACCTGCTGAGACGACTGCTAACGCGACTCTGGAGGAGACCCCTATAGAAACTCTGGTTGAGGAGATCGCTACCGAGATCCCGGAGGAGACCTCGATAGAAACTCTGGTTGAGGCGACCACTACCGAGACTTCTGAGGAGACTCTGGTGACAACCCGTTATGAGACGACTGCCAACGAGACCCTGGAGGAAACCCCGACGGATACTCAAATTGAGGAACCCCTCAATGAGTCTCTGGAGAACCGAACTCTCAGCGCGGTTCCGGGTAACGAGACCCTTGACAACGAAACGTATAATGGGACTCTGGAGAGCGATATCGCCAACACGACGACCACTGTGACCGGACCGCCTGTTATCATCGGGACGGATGAGGAACCGATCGAGACAGCACCTGTCGAGAATACCACGGTCGATATGCCGACGTTCACGCCGATACAGGCAGCACAGGTCAACCCAAGTCCAACATCGGCGGCCCCCCTCTCGGTCATCGGCGCCATTGGGGCGATTGCAGTTGCCGCTCTCCTTGTTGTGATCTCAAGGAGAAGGAGGTAATGGTGGAAGATCAGAGGGGTGCGGGAGAGAGAAGAGCGGGGGCCCAGATGTGGATCCGGCCAGGCTCGATTGTTGCCGTGAAGCGCAGAAGGCTAACTTCCTTCTTTTCCAGCATCCACCCTGGCAATGGCCACTTCTTCTTTGTTGTACACTACGTTCCGACTTCATCGGTCGTCATGGCGGCGCCAATTTATATATAACGATTTATATACACAGGAGGTGATTCAAAGAGTTTAAATGGATAAACATAAATAGACCTATGCACTAAAACCACTTGCTCGGGGGCATATGGAAATGTCAACAAAAGATCGCATCAAAGAGAAATACAGCGATACCCAGCGAAAGATCCTGCACCACCTTAAGTCCGGGCTGAAAGCAGGTAAGTCTTACTTCAAATCCAAGTATATTGCAACAGATCTGGGTCTTTCGGCAAAAGAAGTGGGCATCAACCTTGCCATTCTCTCCGAGATCTGTGATGAGCTCGATATCAGGCGCTGGAGTTATTCGAACAGTACGACCTGGCGTGTCACTCCCCGTCCATCATAATTTTTATTCAGTAACGCTCTATTCTACGGCATGAAGATCATTGAGTTCGAAGCACCCGTTGAGTTTGTGGCTAACATCAACGAATACAAGGACTGCCTCATGTCTCAGGACAAGAACCATGAGAACCCTGAAGTGCTCTGGTTCAATATCGACGTCCCGAAGGGGCATGGCGTACGGGCCGGGGACCGGGTCAGAGTTACCGTCGAAAAGATTTGAGTTCAGAGATATTTGGGAAGGGTCTCCAGCGTGATGCGGTATGAGTCTATCTCATTCACGCTGACGATGAGGTAGAAGTCCTTCCCTCCTCTCTCAACATTTTTGATAATACTCCCCGGGTAGCGCAGTTCTGCTCCCTCAATGATGCTTCCGCTCTCCAGATCAACAAGTGCCATCCGAAAGTGCGCTGCCTCCGGTCTTACCGTTGCAGAGACACTGCAGTTCAGTCTCCAGACTGTGTAGGGTACGTGGAACGCCTCGGTGATCCCTCCCCGTGCCTCCTCAATGTAAGCGAACGGGACGATGCCTTCATTCTCCTTCCAGAGGGGATCAGACCCCCCGTACTGAGTGAGATTGCTGGGGAGATAGTAGAGAGGGTAACTCCAGATCTCACTTGTATAAGAAATTCTGGCAGGTCCGATTGGCATCGACGGCGTGGGTGTAGGGGGGGTCGTGATGGGAGGAGTCGGCGCGCCCTCTGGTGGCGTCGGTATCGGGGTTTCAGGTTCACTATTCACTGCATTCACTGCAGGAGGATGCTGAAAGACGATTCCTATGGCGGAAACGATAAGCAGGGCCGCAAGGATGCTGATGATGTCGCCTTTGTCCACAAAATTAGAGCGACGTGTAAAGTAAAAAGTGCTTCGGATTGTGTTTTCATCTACCCAAATATTGGGTCACTTTCTTCTCTAATGGTTTTAAGAAAACCCGGTTTAACTTTTAACTTGGTCTCATTAGAGATCACATTGCGGAAGCAATTAATATTGAGACTTGCATATGTCTTATCAAGCGCATGGAAGTTCCAGAGGTTCGTACATGGGTGATCTTTTACCTGCTCTCCTTTGTCGTACTTCTTGTAGCGACATTCATCACGACGCAGAATGCCGGGCAGCTCTGGATCAGCCTCATGCTCATCATCATCATAGTCGGTGTAAACCTCTGTTTACTGGTCTCTGAGTTGAAGCGTTACCAGGACCGGAAGGCCTTCATGCACAAGATGTCAGTCTTTGATGAGACTGAGACGGATAGAGACTCTTCCGGTCGACGCTGGTAGCATCTTGAGACATGAGTTCATCATGTCGCTTTCCGCAGTATCTTTTGTACGGCGCTGTAGGGAGTAAAGAGATGCTCGACTTCTCTTCCAAGGTATTCCGTTTTGCCCATAACATAATAGCCGTCAGTAGAAAGGGCGGTATGGAAGAGATATGTAAGCTCATTCTTCTGCTTCTCAGTGAAGTAAATCGTGACATTTCGGCAAACGACGATGTCAAGGTACCTCGCCACAGGAACGCCTGACATCAGGTCGTGTTGCCGAAATTTGACGAGTTCTCTGAGATGAGGACAGACCTCAAATGTACCGTCATCGCGACTGATAAAGTGTCTTCTGATCCGGTGCTTGTCTACGTTCTCAAGCGCTTTTAGATCGTAAATGCCGGCCATGGCTTTCTGGAGCGCCTCGGTGTCGATATCTGTTGCATATATCGTTACGTTGAGATCTCGATGGAGTGCCATTAACTCGTGTGCAAGGATGGCGATCGAATATGGTTCTTCGCCTGTGGCGCAACCGGCGCACCAGATCCTGATCAACTTCTTGTGGCGGGCGAGATCTGGAAGTATCTTCTGTTGTATGACTTCAAAGACATCCGGATCACGGAAGAATTTGGTGACGTTGATCGTGAGGGCTTTGCGGAGCAGGTCAATCTCCTCTGGATGCGTGAGAAGATACTTCTGGTAAGCCTCATAGTCCTCAGTGTTCGTAAGGCGCATCCTTGAGAGAATACGCCGCTTAATGTAATCCTCTTTATAGTTTGAACACTTAATCCGAACCAGCCTCTCTATGCACTTCTGAAGTGATGCAAATCCGTCCATACTGAAAAGTCCTCACGGGGCTGCTGATTATTGATTCTAGAAGTGGCTGAGATTTTCGATTACCTTCTGAATATCAAGCCAGATAATCAGATTTTTCATCTCATCGCCATTTTCGTTCCCAACCTTGATGATTCCTTTGACGTAGTCACCTATCGATGATGTAATGCCATCAGTGATCTGCTCGATCTGGTCCTCATGTATCGAGACAACGCTGTGAACGTCATCGACGATGATCCCCACGTTCGATCCGCCTGCTGCGTCCGGCATCAGCACAACAATTTTGTGGTTTTCGCTATTCTCGGCTCCTGGAAGGCCAAGGAGATCTCGAAGGTCAATTATGTTTGTGATCTCGCCTCGCAGATTGATGATGCCTGCAAGGTACCGGGGGGCACGGGGGAGTGGAGTGATTGGCATCATCTCCACAATCTCCCGAGCTATCTGGATATCCAGCGCGTAGTGTTCCTCCCCGAGCTGAAACTCCACGACATCTATGGATGCTGCCATCGGCTCTCCCTCAGTTCAACTTGAACTGCCTCATCATCTTCTCGAGCTGCTCGGCCATCTCTGCCAGTTCGTGCGCTGCGCTCCCGACCTCTTCTGTCGATGCACTGACTTCTTCAGCGAGGGCCGCCATATCCTCGGTGCGGGTCAGAGTCTCCTTGATCATGCTGTTGGACTCGTCCATCTTTTGCATGACCTCGTTCGTGGAGTTTGCCTGGTCTTCGGTGGCCTTGGTTATCTCGGTGATACCGTGGGTCACCACTTCCACGCCGTTGACGATGCGGTTTAAGCTTGCGATGACCTTGTTGACGCTCTCGATGCCTGCCTGGATCTCCTGGTGGGACGCCTGCATCGAGCCTGTAGTCTTCTCGGTGCTTGCCTGGATAGTCCGGATCAGGTCTTCGATATCCTGGCTCGCCCGCTTTGACTCACCGGCAAGGTTCCTGATCTCCCCGGCGACCACGGCAAACCCGCGACCATGCTCCCCTGCACGGGCGGCCTCGATTGCGGCGTTGAGCGCGAGGAGGTTGGTCTGGTTGGCGATGTCGGCGATAAGTTTGACAATGTTATCGATCTCGCGCATCTGGTTGTTGAGGGCGCTGATCTCATCCACGGTCTGTTTGGAGATCTCCTCGACAAGGTGCATCTTCTTCGTCGCAACTTCACCCAGGGCAGCCGCATCGTTTCCTTCCTTCGAGGCCTTCATGGCGTGCTCCATGACCTCCTGCGACGTGCTTGCGATTTCCTCGATGGATGCGGATAAGTCATTAATGTCCTTGTTGATCTCCTCGATCTTCTCAAGCTGCCGCCGCGCATCCTCCGAAGAATGCTGCGTCGAGGTCGCGACCTGCTCCGTGGCCCGGATGATCTCGTCCGAACTCTTGCTGACCTCTTTCGTTGTCTGGTCTACCTGTTGAACGGCCTTTGCCACCTCGGCGAGGAGAGAACGGATGGAAGTCAGTGAGGCATTATAATCGTTCTTAACGTTCCCCAGAGGATCATCGGCCTCTGTGGTCACAAATACTGTCATGTCACCTTTTGCCAAAGCGGCGAGCGCTTTTCCAAGTTCACTGGCGCTCCTTCCGAGTCTCTCGCTCTCCTGTTTGGCGGTTTCCATCAGTTCTTTAATCTGCTCCTCTTTCTTCCGCTGCTCGGTGATGTCGTTGTAGACGGTGAGGACCGAGTCGAGGTTCCCCTCACGGTTGAGGAGCGGGATGTTGTACCGCTCAAGGATGCGGATGCCGGATGGGAACTCTACCGTGACCTCTCCATGGTTTGCCTGCCGGCTGTGTATGGTGTCGATAATCCCCTGACCCGACTGGGAGAGATACTTCATGTCGTGGACGGTGAGCCTCGAGGCCTGATCTTGGGTGTACCCCGAGAGTTTCAGGAATGCCTTATTCGCCATTCTCAGTGTCGCATCCGGGTTCCAGAGGAGAATGGGCATCGGATTCTCCTGAACCATGACCTCGGTCTGCTCCTGCAGCTCCTTGACCCTCTCCATCTCTTCCTGTTGCTTGGTCCAGTCGTTCCAGACGTAGAAGGCCATCTCGATATTGCCGTCCTTATCGAGGATGGGAATGGCGTTCAGGGTAAGGTACTTCTTCACACCGTCAGGCCACTTGACCAGGGCATCAGTCCGTGCGAGCCTCTTCGTCTCGTAGCAGGCGTAGAAGTGTTCGCCGTCAAGGATGGTGATATCATAATCGTAGAGTTTCTTTGCAAGCGTCTCTTCCCGCGTTCCCCGCCACATCCGGACGTATTCGTCGTTGATGTCAATCCGGCTCTTATCGGGCCCGAGGAGTGCAATTGCAAGCGGATTCTGCTTGATCATCGCGTCCACACGGTACTCGGCCTTCTTGACCTCCTCTTCCTTCTCCTTCAGTTCGGTCCAGTCGTTCCAGACGTAGAAGGCTCTCTCGATATTGCCGTTCTTATCGAGAATGGGGATGGCGTTCAGGGTAAGATACTTCTTCACGCCGTCCGGCCACTTGACCATGACGTCCGTCCGCGCGAGTTTCTTCGTCTCGTAGCAGGCGTAGAAGTGTTCGCCGTCAAGGATGGTGATATCGTAGTCGTAGAGTTTCTTTGCGAGCGTCTCTTCCCGGGTTCCCCGCCACATCCGGGCATACTCGTCGTTGATGTCGATCCGGCTCTTGTCAGGCCCGAGGATTGCGATCGCAAGTGGGTTCTGCCGGATCATCGTGTCGACGCTATGCTTGAGTTTCTCGGCCTCCTCTTTCCTTTCCTGAAGGTCGGTCCAGTCGTTCCAGACGTAGAAGGCTACCTCGATATTGCCTTTCTCATCAAGAATGGGGATGGCGTTCAGGGTAAGATACTTCTTCACGCCGTCCGGCCACTTGACCATGACGTCCGTCCGCGCGGGTTTCTTCGTCTCGTAGCAGGCGTAGAAGTGCTCGCCGCGGATCACCGTGATATCATAGTCGTAGAGTTTCTTTGCAAGCGTCTCTTCCCGCGTTCCCCGCCACATCCGGACATACTCGTCGTTGATGTCGATCCGGCTCTTGTCGGGCCCGAGGATTGCGATCGCAAGCGGATTCAGCTTGATCATCGTGTCAATACGACGCTGCATCCGGTAGATCTCTTCCTCTTCCTTCCTTCTCTCAGTGAGATCGTTATAGATGTTTAGAATCCCGGTTAATTCGTTCCTCTCGTTTAGGAGCGGAATCCCGTATTGCTCAAGAGTGTAGACGCCTGTGGGGAACTCAACCGTCACCACTCCGCGAACCCGCCTCTTCTCACTGAGCACCTTCCTGATCCCCTCTCCCTTCTGGTCAAGGACTTTGAAGTCCCCGAGGTACATTGTGGTGACACGCGACTGGTCAAGGCCCGTCATCTGGAGATATGCCTGGTTGACTGTGCGGATCTTCATCGAGGTGTCAACAACCAGAATCGGCATTGGGTTTTCCTGTACGATCGTCTCGAACTGCTTCTGGAGAGATTCCACAGCCTCAAGTCTGCTCTGAAGTGCCTGCTTCTCCTCCTGCTTCTTGTCGAGTATTGCGTTGATCGAAGTGGCCAGAGCCCTGAACTCCTCTGGAACGCTGGCCAGATCGATCCTTGTGGAGTCATCGCCGTTAATTCCTGCGTGGAGCGCAGCCTCAAGTGCCTCAGGCAGTACAACCGTGCCAGACTGCTGCGCCTGGCCTGCCGCGCCTGGCACAACCGGTCCGGTAAATAATGCTTTTCTTCCAGGTTTATCACTCATAGATTACACATCCTCATTGCTTTTCGTCTAATTTCAGCACTGCTGTTGCCACTGCGTGGTATTCTCTACCAGCATCGCTCTCTGGTGCATAGTGGGAGATTGGAAGCCCTTTCTGCTGCGAATCATAGATTGAGGGCGAGTATGGGACCACAAATACCTGTTTGAATGCCTTTTTGACTTCGGCTTCAAACGCCCTCAATCGTTCAGCCTCTTTTTCGTCCTCGGCTGATGGACTTCCCAGGAAAATCCGTTTCAGGAAGAGCGCAAGCCCCCCAGTCTCGGTTGCCTGGCTGTCGGAATTCTTCCAGCGAGTCAGGATGGCGAAGTCTGCAGCGATCTCTTCTCCGAGCATCTCTTTGATGTCATCGAAGAGTGTTGACAGGGCTTCCATACCCCTAAGAGCGAAGGTACCGGGATCGAGAGTGACGATGATGTAGTCTGCTGCAACAAGGCCGTTGATGACAAACTGCCCCATGCTTGGGGGCGTGTCGATCAGGATGAAGTCATAGGTGCCTTGTACCCGGGTGAGCGCTTCTTTGAGCAGTCCTGCCCGGTTCTCTATGCTGTAGAGATAAGGCTCGACCCCTACAAGATCCAGGGTTGCCGGAGCAAGGTCGACCCCTGCCGCCGTGGGAATGATAACATCGTCAATCTCGATGTCAGGAAACCCTTCAAAGGAGTTCATGAAGACATCATACATGCTCACTTCAAGTGATTCAGGGTTGATCCCGAGTCCTGCAGTAGCGTTTGCCTGTGGATCGCAGTCTACTACCAGGACACGTTTTCCCTCCTTCTGAAGGAACCCTGCAATGTTGAGGCACGATGTTGTCTTTCCTGTGCCACCTTTATGGTGGGCAAACGTTACAATTGTTATATCCAGCACCCCTGAATATTCTCTTGGTAATGCCAATTATTAAACCTATTTCTATTGTATCGAAAATATGCAGGCATTGTTCTGAATTTAGAAGTTTCTGATATCTCTGATTGCTAATCTGGCCCTTCAGATGTGCGCGGTGTTCACAGAATGGCGATCGGTACCTGTGGCTACAGTCGATTCCCTCAGGTTTGTTCTCCCGCGCGTTACAGAAGAGATCACTGCTTTCTGGCAGCATCTTATAGAAACCCGTTTTGTAAACGAGTCTTTTAGCCTGTATCTGGCCATCGAGTCCGGATCATCCGCACGCGCTCGGAGACGGATGGCTGGTAGTCGGGTTCCGACCGGGAAATTCGGGAGATCATCCTTGAGAGATAGTCACCTCTCTTACGGTGTGAGGCTGGCGCTCCATCCAGCGGATTGGAGAGGAGGCTCCGGGGGAGATCTTCGGGATCCCTGATCTGGGTAACAGCGCCCCAGCGCTTAGGCCGCATACCGGTCGGCGGCGATAGTATGCCTGGCCGGGGAGAGCGGTCTGGAGGATGAGAATGGAAGGGAGTGATCTCCATCCAGGTATGATATCTGGAGGAAAACGGAGCAGAGCGGGGAGAATAGAGGAATGGAGAACTTGAAAGGATCTGATTATTTGCAATCGCTGGTCTTCCGTACAAGGACGCTTTTTGGCGGTGAATGGAGGCAAGAAGTTTTCAACGTCTGTTTTTTCATAATATATTAATATCATCAACCAGAACTGTGAATAAACAGAATGGAGGTGAATCTATGGTACCGATGGGCTTACGTGGTCCGTACTGCATTGCTGCAGCATGTATGCCCCGGTCCTTTGAGCAAATGTCCGGCAGATACCTTGTTCTCCTAATACTCGCTCTCGTCACCCTTATTGGAACTTCAGGATGCTTATCTACAACGATCGGGGAGATCTCCTATGAACGCGGCTCCCTGCAACTTCATGTGGAGAATGCTGCCGAACCTGTCGAGGATGCTGTGCTTCAGGTAACGATTATGGAAGTGGATATGCTTGAGCAGCGCGAGGTCTATTCTGAAGCACGGTATATCGACCTTGATGCGGGAGAGAACACGTATACTCTTCATGTCGACCTGCAACCAGGTTCGTATAAACTCTTCCTGACAATATTTGTCGGCGATGAACGGAGGACGTCCGTCATCCGTGATCTGGAGGTGACGCACTGATCTCGACCGGGCTTGCGGCGGCGCGGGGGCTTGAACCTGCTGATGTCGTCTTTACCGGTGGAGAGGTCTTCAGCCCGTTCACGTGTACCTGGGAGTGCGTGGACTTTGCAGTGAAGAACGGCCGCATTGTGGGCCTCGGGGAGTATGAGGGGCGGCGGGAGTACAACCTCTCGGGAACTTATGTGGTGCCCGGTCTGATCGACGCGCATGTCCACATCGAGAGTTCACTTCTTGCGCCGACGGAGTACGCACGGCTAGTTCTTGCGCACGGCACGACGACCGTGATCGCCGACCCTCACGAGATCGCGAACGTCTGCGGGGCATCAGGGATCGAGTACATGCTCGCGGAGGGAGCGCGGACGCCGCTCGATATCCTGATCATGCTCCCGGCTTGCGTCCCGGCAACACCCCTCGATATGGGTGGTGCGCGGCTGACTGCTGATGATCTCGCCCGGTTCCGGGGCCGAGAAGGAGTCATCGGGCTTGCCGAGGTGATGAATGTCCCCGGCGTCCTCTCTGGGGACGGTGACCTCCGGGAGAAGATGGACCTCTTTCCCGTGATCGACGGTCATGCACCGCTCCTCTCCGGGAAGGACTTAAATGCCTATATCTACGCAGGGGTTCAGAGCGACCACGAGTGCACTTCACTTTCCGAAAGCAAGGAGAAACTCCTTAGAGGGATGTACATCCTGATGCGGGAGGGCTCGACCGAACGAAACCTCCGTGAACTTCTGCCGCTCGTCAATGCCTGCACGGCCCCGCGGTGTTGTTTTGCCACCGACGACCGGCATGCCGATATGCTCGTGAGCGAAGGGCATATTGACGACTGCATCAGAAAAGCAATTGCCTCGGGCCTGGAGGTCGAGCAGGCACTCCGTATGGCCACGCTCTCTGCTGCCGAGCGATTTGGGCTTCACGATCGCGGCGCCCTTGCACCGGGGAGGCTTGCCGACTTCTGTATCCTCGACGATCCGGACCGTTTCGAGGTCCGGCGGATGTTCAAGCGCGGTGTCGAGGTGATTGGCGCCGGCTACCATCCTCCAGTCTGCCCCATGGCCACCCTGCGCGCCCGTGTACCTGAGCCCCATGAGATTCGGATCACCGGCCGGGGAGAGGCGCGGGTGATCGGGATCGTGCCCGGCCAGATCACAACCCGGGATCTGCGCTTCGCCGTGGATGCTGCAAAGATCCCCGATATTGAGCGCGATATTCTCAAGGCCGTCGTCACCGATCGCTACCGGGCAACCGGTTCCGGAGTCGGGCTTGTCCATGGTTTTGGCCTGCGGGAGGGGGCGATTGCCGGATCTGTCTCGCATGACTCGCACAATATCGTCGCGGTAGGGGTCGGCGACGCTGATATCATCCGGGCTATCGGCGAGGTGGTCAGGCTCGGAGGGGGGCTCGTGGTCGTCTCCGGCAATGATGTCACTGCGCTCCCCCTTGAGTGCGCCGGGCTGATGTCGGCGCTCCCCTACGACGAGGTCGTGGGGCGGCTTGAGGCCCTCAAGAAGCACGCCCGGCGGCTCGGGGCAATCGATAACCCCTTCATGTACCTCTCGTTCCTCGCTCTGACCGTCATCCCCGAACTGCGGGTCACGGAACGGGGGGTCTTTGATGTCCGGGCGTTTTCCGACGTTCCACTCTTCTGCGATTGAGGGTTGCCAGAGGGCGGCGGAAGCTGCCCCCGCTACCACGAAGATTGCCCCACCTCAAAAATAGGGTCGGAGTTTAGCAGTACTCTCCGATCTCCTTTGCCGGGCCGGGTGAGGGTCCGATCTGCCTATGTGGAGCGCTTCACACTCGCTAAAGACTGCCCTTTTTTCTCGAAGATCGACGATTATTCTCCCGGGATATCGCCTGAAGCCCGCGTCCTTTATGCGGAGATCTTCCGCCGGCCTGCGCTACGCGCTTCCGGGTTTCAATACTTGCGGCCTGGAGGCCTCTTGCCACGTGCGGTGCCTTGCCTCCGGCTCTCCCGACCCGCTGTCGGGTTTCATAGGAAGCAGCCTGGAGCCCTCGTGCTACGTGTGGTGCCAATCCACCAATCTTTGCGACACGCTTTCGTGTCTCTTCATCTGCAGATGCAAGGCCACGTTTTGTCTTTCTCCTCTCTCCAGTCATCCCACCATCCTCCCGGGACGTTGTTCAGATTCCATTTCTGGGTGAACTACGCCCTTTTTGGTCCAAAATGAGGTGAATTCGGCCCTTTGCCGGCATTGATCTCCTTTGTACAGTCTGTTTAGTCATCCAGTTCCCGGAGGCTGCTATCAGCAGAATGCTGCTGGATCTTACTATTCGTACATTCACACTCTGGACCGTCACCACGGTCACCCCGGTGATACCGCGCACAATAGCGTGACTATTATAAAAACATTGTTATTATTATGGTCTAATTCATTTTACTGAAATTATTTTGGAATTTGATGCGCTTATATTGCTCTAATTTAAAAACAGGCTTTGACTAACAATGAAAGTGTTATACCTTGTTCCTCATGCAGGGAACATGTCGTGAACCCCTATGATAGAACGGACGTCTCGGATGTGCATCAATAGATTGATGCAGAGTGCGGGTAAGTGGGGTGAGCGCAACAGGCCGTTCGTTGCCAGGGCCGGAGGTTTGCTCTATGACGCTTGTAATTGCGTTCGTCGGGAAACATGGCGCCGTTATGGCGGGGGATATGCGGGAGATTGCATTTCAGGGGGACGACTCCTGCATTGAGGAACTGGAATGCGAACTTTATAGCGGCCGAATTACGTCCGATAGTGAGTTAAATACCAGGGCTGATGAGGTTGGAGTGACAATCCAGGTCAGGGACGATAAGGCCAAGGTATCGCAACAGGACGGGGTGCTCATCGGTGAGGTGACCGAGAGTGATGGGCCGGCCGTCCGCAGAAAGAGGCTATACGCTACAACAGGGAAGTTCGCGATCGCTGAGGTCACTCATTCGCAGTTGAAGGTAACTGAAAGAGGCGGGGCAAGCAACTTTGTGGTTTTGGGAAACGAGATCACAAAGCGGATTGCCAACCAGTGTATTCAGGGGGCCTGGGAGGGTGGATCGGTCCCGGATGCCATCCGGCTCATCATGCTCATCATGCAGATAGCGGCGAGCGTGACGGCATCGGTGAGCAGAACGTTCATACTGGTGCACACAGATCTCACAGGCAACCTGGATGATGCCATCAGTCAGGGTCTCCGGGTATAATTGCCACCTGGATGGCGGATCCTGGGTCATTCCCCCGATCAGCGGTGGGGCCCTTGAGTCTGTGCCATCTCTCAATCGTGGCACAGAAGCGCAGGTTATTGGTTGAGGTAATTGTGCTTCTTGAGCCAATCGACCTGGGGCTTGATATAACGGTAGACGATATCGCACTTCTCATCCTGGAAACTCCAGGGAATAACAATCAGGAGATCGCCTTCACGGATCCAGAGCCGCTTCTTGATCTTACCCTTGATCCGACCGGTGCGCGTCACACCGTCCTCGCATCGGACACGTATATGGTTTGCCCCGAGCATCAGGTCGGCTCGGCCGAATATCTCTCGATTTCGCTTCTTCGGTAACCGTACTCGTACAATCTCTTCGCTGTTTTGGGTTCCTCGTGTATTTGTCAGTTAATCAACTCCATAACAGGCAGTGACGCAGACTCAAGCCTACGTCATTCCTGGAGGTGTATACCAATGACCCGAGCTACCATTAATGTATCTATCCCGAGGCGTATCGGGAACTCTGTGTCAGGGGGTCTAGTAACTAGTAAGATGGATCTCAATCCAATCCCCGGCCTCACTCACTGTATGGGCCATACTCCCCGGCGGTCTGCGGAGATGGTACCCCTATCCCGCCGGGCTCTGACCGCATAGGAGGCACAACCGTTATGCAGTCTCAGTGCTGCAGCGTTGCCTGTGCTTGCAGCCTCCTCCGAAGGGTTGTTAAAGTTTGAAGGTATACGGGTGGAGAGGATCTTTGAATGGAAAGCAGTACGCTGTACGTCGGAAACCTCACCTACTCGGTAAGTGAAGAGCAGTTGAAAGAGTTGTTTACCCAGTATGGGACGGTAAATGACGTCAGAGTTATCGAACGCAAAGGGTTTGGATTTGTTGAGATGTCCACTCCCGAAGAGGCAGAAAAGGCAAAAGAGGCCTTAAACAACACTGTATTCGAGGGGCGCACGTTAAAGATCGACGAGGCACGGCCCCCAAGACCGAGAAGCGAGTTTCGCCGGTACTGAGTTCGTGCTCGGTAGACCACGGAACAGTATCCCGAATACCCCTCTTTTTATAGTATAGATTCGAGTTCCACCTTGATCGACGCGGCCTCTCTTGAAAGCCACATTCGCCGGAGATATGCGGACTGCGTTTAAAGTCCCGGAAGCGCGAGCGCTTCCGGCGGAACCTTCATCCTCTTCACTCAGAGACTGCTCTATACTCCTGCATCAGGGCATCCCCATACGCCTCCCTCTTCTTTGTAGGGATGTAATTGAACGCTGAGGCCCTTCTGAGGAGCTCTTCGCGAACTGCGGCGTCGCTATCCAGATGCAGGTCCCGAACACTGGAGATGATAAACTCAAGTTGATTGATCCCGGTCGCCTTCCCGTCCACGAGGATCGTCTTGATCTTGATCGCATCTGGCCTGACCCCGCCGCAGATGGTGCAGTAGTTACCATCTTTATCGTTTGTCATGTCCATCATTCCCTGATCATCGTCAGCATCATCTTGAACCGCGTGATGGCCGAGAGAGCGTGGGGAACATTTGCCGGGAAGATGATCGTATCTCCCTCGCGCATATGGTGTGTCTCGCCCGCGACCCAGACCTCGCACTCCCCGTCGAGGATCGTTACCACCGCATCGTAGGGTGCAGTATGCTCCGAGAGCCCCTCGTCCTCGTCGAACGAGAAGAGGGTGATGCTCCCCGAGGGTTTGTTGATGATCATTCTGCTTGCCACGGTCCCGTCCTGGTAGGAGACAAGGTCCGCCAACCGAAGGACCTTTCCCTTCAACTCTGCACGCTTCTCTTCAGACATAGTTCATCCACTCACTGTATAACTCATCCATCCCGCCGGCAATCTATTTTTCGCATCTTGCTCACGAATAGACGAGCATCCTGTCCACCGGGCACCGACTGGAGCGCCAGAACTGGCCCGGTGGCCTTCACCACGAGCACCCGAATGTACTATTACTCTCGTTGATCCGGCGATGCGGTATCGATGCCCGGTTCTCGACCTGGCGGTCCTTCCCGATCTCGACGATCCTTGCTCCTTCGAGGACGGAGAAGAGGACGTCCACCGGTGTTCTGCGCTCCTTGAGTGGTTCTCCGGGCGCAAGCGTTATCCCCACCGCCGCCGAGTGCTCGGTGTCGTAGATCTTCCGTGCATCGCTGTGGGGTTTGGTGATCGGTACTTTCAGCCTTTATAGTTCGTCCAGTAGTTTGCGAGACATTCCCGTTTCCTCCGCTCATAACGGCGGGCCCGCATCTCCGGGTAGGTCGGCTCCTTGCTCTGGACCGCCGGGCAGTAGGGGCAGAGTGCGAAAGCCACATCATTGGCCTTATCCCTGACCGGACAGAGATAGGTCCCCTCCCACTCGTCGACGATCTGCCCGCCGGGGAACGGTGTGCCGACCGGGTGGGCGGGCTCTTCCATGACGAACATGGTGAATGCGGAGAGGAGGTACTTCAGGTAAAGGTACCTGGGGTCTTTCTCCCGCGCCTTCTCGGCGCAGGCCTCCGCCACCATGGCGCAGTAGGCACGAAGCGCCGGGTTCGGTGGGGCGTCCAGCTCGGGACCGCCGCCGTTCCGGGAGAGGAGGATCAGGCGGTGGTGCGCCCCGAAGATCTCCTCGCGGACGCTTTCAAGAAGGCGGTCGCGGTAGTTCTCGGGGAGGTCAGCGACCTTTCGTTTGAACCGGGCGTTCATCACCTCAAGGTCGTGCAGGTCGAAGATCCCCACTTCGCAAGCGATCACACCTAGGAGGTCTCTCTTCGTTGTTGCCTCTCCCATCCGCTGGCAGGCCTTCCTGATGGTCGAGACCGATACCGACTGCCCGTTCTTCTCGTCTTCCTCCCAGTTATCAGTGAAGGGGTCGATGATGAAGGAGCAGGCATCGCGAGAACCGGCCCCGGGTGCATCGCGGGCGTCCCGGCCGATGAACCGTCGGAAGCGTTCAAGGATTCTTCTCAGCCGCATGGTCTCACTACTATTCTCCAATGAAGGTGGGGCATGGGGGTGTTTAATTCTGGTGTAGTTGCCATGGTAACAAAGACAAATGACCCCTTCTGGAACCAGACGATCCTCGGGTTGCGCCGCCTGCGGCCTTGCGGCCGTCAGTCTGGAACAGTTAAATCAGCGAGTTTGCCATATACTGCCGATATGTCGCAGGGCCACCCCATTGGATCCTTCTCCCGTCCGAGAGATATGGAATCCGAAAACCGCTTGGGAACGCTTCCCTCCATGCCCCACAATCCTTTTGCAACTTCTTTTTTGGGAATATCTTCAAGAAGACCCATTGCGCCCGATCCTGGTGAGTGGCTCGATACTTATGACCGCGCCTGCATGATCATCTACCGGGGACGGTCGAAAAAGAGGGTTATTATCGCCTATATTCCCAGCTTCTCCCGCTTCGCCTCGATGTGTGCGAGGATCCCCTCCGCTGCCTCCACCGCATCCGTCTCGACGTGGAGCACCCCGCCGGTGATGCCGGGGAGGTCTTGCGTGAGGAGTTTGACGAGGTCCGGCCCCCCGGTCACGGTCGGGACCGGATTGACGTAGGTGTAGAGACCGAGCGCGAGCGCAAACAGGGCGTCGATCGTCGCCTTCTGCTCCATGTACTCTGGAGCTGCGACGGCGACCGGGAGGTCGGGGAGGGGCACGCCGCCGAGGGCTTTGGAGACCGCGAGAAGGAGGTCGGCGCACCTACCGGTGTCGGTGCAGGTCCCAAACCCGAGCACCGGCGGTACACCGAGCGCTGAGCAGAGTCTCTTCAGCCCCGGCCCGGCCTTCTCCTTCGCCTCCGGTGAGCAGAGCCCGGCGACCTGGAGCCCGGCCACGCCGCAGCCCATCCCGAGGACCAGGATATCGCGCGCGATCAGGTTCTCCGCGACCGCGACGGTATGGACGTCCTGCCCGTAATCGCGCAGCGTGGTGCAGGAGACGAGCCCGACGACGCCCCGGATGGTCCCATCCTTGATGGCACTAAGCAACGGGTCAAGACTCCCCCCGAGCGCCTCGACGATGCTCTCTGTGGAGAACCCGACCACCGCCTCCCGCACGGGAAGACCCGGGATCGGCCTTACCTTCTCGCGCCGCTCCCGGAAGTTCTCGATCCCCATCTGGAGGAGCGCTGCCGCCTGTTCTTTTGCCTTCTCGGGGACGTACTCGAGCCTCTCCGTCCCGCCCTCAAAGACGACGACTTCGCTGACCGGGATCAGCTTGAAGTGATACTTCTCGGCGTAGAGGGGGTCGAGCGGGAGCGAGCAGTTCATGTCCGCAGCAAAGACGTCGACCGCCCCGGTGGCAAGCACCGCCTCCTGCATGATCCAGTTTCCCGTGTAGCCGTAGAAGACATTGTCCATCTCTCTTCTCTGGATCAGTTCCTGCCCGGTCTCGATGTTCGCGATGATCCTAAGCCCCTTCGCCCCCACGGCCCGAGCTTTCTCCTGCCACTCGTCGGTGCGGGCGAGGTCGATGAGAGCGAACCCGAGGAAGGGTTCGTGGCCGTTCGGGAGGATGTTGACGTAGTCTGGATCGAGCACCCCGAGGTCGACCCGCATGGGGTGCGGGCGGGGGACGCCGTAGAGGATGTCCTGGATGTACTCGAGCACGATCTGACTCTGGTAGGCCATCGCGACGCCGAGGCGCATCGCCCGCATGGCGTGGCTCGCGTACCATCCGTCGACGTTCGTGAGGGTCGAGGCGGTATCGACGATCGTCTCCCCATAGATCCCGCCGGGGAATAGCCCGAGACGCTTCCAGACCTCTTTACGCTCCTCCGGAGCGAGCCGCTCCACAATCAGGCTCGGCTCGTAGGTGAACCGGTGGAAGTCCTCCTCCACGAAGTCGCAGAGCCGGAGCGCGACCTCGGCATCGCTCCCGCTCGTGTCAATCCCGAGCCGTTCGGCAAACGTCCGAAGTTTTCCGGAATCCGCGATCGTGAACGGGGTCTTCCCTTCCGCGGTCGCCCGGAGGGTTCTCACCGCCTGCGCCGCATGAAAGTGGTAATTCGATGCCCCCATGACGTTCCGGAGGAGCATCATCCGCATCGCCATGCCGTCGGCGTTGATCCCGCAGACACCGCGCCAGTTCCGGGAGGCATCGGCCCGGCAGGGGCCGTTCGAGCAGAAATCGCATCGAGCGCCTGCCCGGCAGAAGGCGCATCGCCGGTCGGGGTCGTTCCCGAGACCCTGAGCCTCGTAGCGGTCCCAGACGTTCGACATGCCGTCCGCTTTGAGCCGCTGATAGACGGTCCTCACCGAGTCGTGGTAGGATATCCTGTCGCTCTCCATGGTCATGGTGAGTGACACTCGCCACAACCATAAGTATGTGTCGGTACCGCGGCTTACCCCTCCTCAAGGTAGCGTTTCAGCGCCACGGCGTTGTTATGCTCCTCGTCTTTAGCGGCGTAGAGAAGCGTCACGGTCCCTTCAGCCGCCTCTCTCTGGAGTTTGGCGAGCGTCTCCTCTTTTTCCTCGAGTTCGGCCCGGTAGCGCCGGAGGAACTCCTCCCACTTTGCCGGGTCGTGCCCGAACCATCGGCGCAGTTCGTTGCTCGGTGCAAGGTCTTTCTCCCACCGGTCGACCACTGCCTTCTCCTTCGAGAGACCCCGCGGCCAGAGCCGGTCGACGAGGATCCGGGTCCCGTCGTCCTCCGAGGGTTCTTCATAGATCCTCTTTGTACGCAGCATGAGGGGGGATACGGCGGCCCCTCACATAACACTGTCCCCCGCGAAAACCTGGCCGGTATTTCAGGACATTCACGAAGATCTCGATGTATATTGGTGTATGGTACACACCTGCGAAAAGTATATTACACTCGTTTCCATCCCCTGCCCCCGTATGACTGGATTGGCGAGACTCCTGATCGTCACCCTGATGATAGGGTGCGTGGCTCTCTTCTCCGGGGCGGTTGCCCAGGAGTATGGGGGCGACCAGACCCCGGTCCCGACCATGGCCGGGGGCGAGACCAATGAGACAAATGTCACCATCACGTCGCCGGAGGTTAATGCCAGCATCCCTGCTGGAAACGTCACGGTGAGCGTGAACGTCACGAACTTCACGCTCGTCGAGCCGACCGGGCAGCCGAATGTGCCGGGCGAAGGGCACCTGCACTACTACCTGGACGCCCCGATACCGACGAATGCAAGTGAACCGGCCATCCCGCCGACCGGCGGCTACGTCATCTCCACGAACCTCACCCATACCTGGGAGAACGTGACGGCGGGCGAACACAACTTCTCGGTTCAACTGGTCAACAACGACCACACGCCGCTCATTCCGCTCGTCTTTGCAACAGTGAACGTCACCGTCGATGGGAACGCGACCGAAAATGCAACGACGGTAAACATCACGGCACAGGATATCGCGTTCGATACGGAGACCATCACGGTGCCAGCGGGAGCGAACGTGACGATGGTCTTCAATAATATGGACAGCGTCCCCCACAACGTTGCAATCTATGACAGTTCTCTCCGGTCGGAAGAGATCTTCGTGGGCGATATCATCACCGGCCCTGCTGAGATCACCTACAACTTCACGGCGCCATCCGAGCCGGGAACCTACTACTTCCAGTGTGATGTCCATCCATCCATGAATGGTGACTTCATTGTGGAGTGATCGGAACAAACGGGTGTGAAGAGCTGGGCTGCTCGCTCTTCTTACCCCTCTTCTCTTCGATACCGGTACTGTGTAGATCTATCGGCTCCGGGAGCGGATCAGCGTTCGGGTAGGCATCCGATCAATCGCACTTCTACGGATCCAGCACAGCATGACTGGGCCTGTGTAATATGGTATTCAGTCAAACGGGCTTATTCTGGCAAAATTACGGCATTCTTGCGAAAAGTATATAGCACGCACATATCATCCCTGCGCCGTATGCAGAGACTGTTGAGACTCCTGATCGTCACCCTTGTGATAGGGTGTTTAACGCTCTTCTCCGGGGCGGTCGCCCAGGAGGAGAACGCGACTAACATGACCAACGAGACAGCAGGATCACAGACGGCGGACGGAGTCCCGCTGGAGATCGTGCAGTATGCGGCTGATTGGCCGCTACCCAATAGAGATTACGAGAATACCCGGGCAACGACAGATGTATCGATTAGCAAAGAGAACGTGAACGATCTGGCAATCGCCTGGACGTTCGATATCAACGCCACCGGCACCTTTGGCGGCGCAAGCAGCAACCCCATCATCATGGGGGACACCGTCTACTTCCAGGATCTCCACGCCAACACCTACGCCTTAAACCTCGCCGATGGTTCGGTGACGTGGGAGAAGATCTACAACAACACCACCGTGACCGGGCCGAACGGGCCGGCGGTCGGGTGGGGTAAGGTCTTCGTGACGAACGACCCCTTCTCCATCGCAGCGTTGAACGCATCGAGCGGTGAGGAACTCTGGGTGATGCAGCTCATCAACACCACGCCTCTTGCCGGGGAGATCATCGGTGAGGGTATCGACATTCAGCCCACGGTCTACAACAACCTCGTCTTCACCTCGACGGTCCCCGGACGCGGTGATGTCTTCTACCGGGGCGGCGCCGTAGGGATCCTCTATGCTCTCGACCAAGAGACCGGTGAGGTTGTCTGGAACTTCAGCACGGTCGACGACCCGGCGAGCATCTGGGGCAACCCTGAGGTCAACAGCGGCGGCGGAGCCTGGTACACTCCGGCCGTGGACACCGGGACCGGCATTACATACTGGTCGATAGCAAACCCGGCGCCGTTCGCGGGAACACCTGAATTCCCGAACGGCGCAAGTCGTCCCGGCCCGAACCTCTACACAAACACCCTGATGGCACTCGACCATGCAACCGGGGATATGGTCTGGTTCACGCAGGTTCTCCCGCACGACCTCTTCGACCACGACCTCCAGATGCCGCCGATCCTCGCCGATGCCAACATCAGCGGAGAGGATCAGAAGATCGTGATCAGCGGCGGAAAGATGGGCAGGGTCTACGCCTTCAACCGTGACACTGGCGCTATCCTCTGGGTGTCCGTCGTGGGCAGGCACGAGAATGATCATCTTGCAGCCCTCCCGCCCGGCAACACCACGGTCTACCCTGGAGCGCTCGGCGGTGTCGAGACCCCGATGGCCTACGCGAACGGCACGGTCTACGTGCCCTACGTTGACCTCTACACCAACTGGACGCCGGAAAGCTCGCTCTCCATTGGTGTTGAGGGCGCACCTCAGGCGGAGATCCAGCCGGTTCCCGAAGGTACGGGCGGGCTTGTGGCTATTGAGGCCAATAGCGGCAAGGTCCTCTGGGACAGGAAACTTGACTCCATCAACGTCGGCGGCGCAACGGTCGTCAATGACCTGGTCTTTACGGGAACGTTCAACGGGACGATCTACGCGTTTGACGCGGTGACCGGCGAAGAGGTCTGGAACTTCACTGCACCTGCAGGCATCAACGCCTGGCCTGCGGTTGCAGGAGACACCATCGTCTGGCCCTGCGGTGTCGGTGAGATGGCCCAGGTCATAGCACTCCGTCCGGGTGGTATGGCCAACGTGACCCCGACTCCGACGGTGAACGTCACTCCGGCAGCGCCAGTGAACATGACCCCGACTCCGACGGTGAATGTCACTCCGGCAGCGCCAGTGAACATGACCCCGATGCCAACAATGAACGTCACCCCGACTCCGACGGTGAACGTGACGCCAACAGTGAATGTCACCCCGGCGCTGACGGTCAACGTCACTCAGACGCCAACGGAGAACGTGACCCCGACAACCCCCGAGGCCGAGATGATGGTGAACATCTCTGCCGATAACCTCGCCTTCGACACGGAGACCATCACGGTGCCGGCGGGGGCGAACGTAACGATGGTCTTTGACAATCAGGACGGGGGTATACCTCACAACGTCGCTATCTACGACAGTCCCCTTCGATCCGAGGAGATATTTGTGGGTGAGGTCATCACCGGACCTGCCCAGATCACCTACAACTTCACGGCGCCATCCGAGCCGGGAACCTACTATTTCCAGTGCGATGTCCACCCCTCGATGAATGGCGACTTCATTGTGGAGTGAGGGAAAGACGGGACAAACCCGTCTTTCTTACCTCTTTCTCTTCACGGGTTTGGTGGGGACCCTGTGTGCGGTAACGGGGACCGGGATTTCCGTCTTGCTCGCAGTATGAAACCCTGGTCGTCCGGGTGGGCGCATCGTTGCAGAAGAGAGCCGGAGCGGGTGAAGGTGCGAACGCAGGCATTGGGCTCTCTATCTTCGGTGCGCCCAAGTAAATTATAAATATCATGTATGCCACGACCCCACCTCTCATGAGGCCGAACCTAGTCCTTCTGGCGGTGCTTCTCATCGTGGGCGCCGGCATACTGATTGCAGGGTGCGTCTCGCCGAGTGGAGACGGCATGCAGCCGATCGAGACCGAGACCCCGATAGATACGGAGACAGTGGCAACCCCTACAGATATGGAGACCGAGGAGACCCCGACGGATATGGCGACTGAAGTTACTTCAACCACCATGGAGACATTACCCGGCGCGACGGACGCGGAAGCAGGCGGCCAGACCGGGTATTGATGAGTTTGCGAAAGGATTGTAGAAGAGGGGATGGACTTCCCCGTTTTTAAATTTCAGATTGAGATTTGAGCCTCTTGTATACACTGCTCTCTCTGAAACTGATGACTCGCCTATACACCTAAGGGTGGAATTGGTGCTATCGGGCGGCAGTGTGCGTCCTAGTGCATTCGCATGTCCCGGGACGGGTCTTTCTGGATGCATCAACAGCCGTAATTTCCGGGATGCGTTTCAGAGGAAAGGCGAAGATCCATTCCAGGAGTGAGCCGGCACCTATCGGGTGAGTAGCCGGGGATCTTCCTCCATCTAGATATCTGCTATTTTGGTTTCTTCAGGATTGGTGCGGTAAAAAAAAGGGAGAATTAGTGTCTCCGCCTCGCCCAGAGGAGGAATGCCAGCGGAGCGAGGAGTGGCGCGTAGATGAGCGGTGTTACCTGTGCCTCCACCGAAACGGTGGTTGGCTCTGTCGTCGCACCCTCGGTCACGATCTCGGTGGGCGTGACGTCTAACTCCTCTCCAGCAGTTGCGTTGGTCTCACCTCCGACTGTTGCATTGGTCTCCCCGATGGGCGTTACGCTCGCCGATGCTGCAGTGATGGCAAAGGTGGAGAACCCCGGTATGATTGCCCGGAAGTGGTAATTGCGCCCTTCATTTCCGATGACTGTGGTCTCCAGGCTCTGCCAGGTGTTGTCGACGTAGCGCATGAGCCTGACATCCTCTGCGGTCGCGTCATGCTCATCGAGCCAAGCGCCGGGGACGGTGAAGACCACCGTTGCGTTGCTGATGCGTTGCGGGTTCACCCAGTTGAGATTGATCTCGAAGTACTCGTAGACGTCACCGGCGGGAGGTCTCGCCGCAGAAGGCTGAGAGGTCTCCTTTACGGTCACCATCATCCTCGGGATAGTCTCGGCTGCCGTGACGGCGACACTGCTGACCGATGAGATGGGGATATTCATAAAGGTGAACGTCTCCCCGGCTCTCAGATTCTCTCGTACTCCTGCATAGAAGGTGGGACGGCTGTCACCACTGTCGCCCCCGCCACCTCCGCCACCGCCTCCGGGGGTGGGAGTTGGTTCGGGCCCGGCGCTGGTCGTGATAGTGACTGTCGCCATCTCGATCGCGCTTCCCGCTGATGCGATCACGTCCACGGTTCCCTCCGCGAACGCGGCAAAGAGCCCGGCACGGTCGATGGAGCCTTTATCCATGTCTGATGAAGCCCAGTCAATCCGGACCCAGTCAATCTCATTCTCGTGCTGGTCAAAGACCTTAGCAGTGAACTCCTGGATATCTCCAGGCTTCACCGTTGCCGTCGGGGGCTCAAGCTCGATTCTGGTCGGGATGGAGAACGAGGGCTCAACGGTCACCTGGATCGAGCCCGAGGCACCTCCCGTTGATGCGGTCAGGGTCACGGTGCCCTCTTTGAGAGCCGTGAAGGTGCCGGACTCGTTGACTGTCCCGACGGCATCGTCACTGCTCTCCCAGGTGAGATTACCGGCAGGTATGACGCTGCCGCTCTCATCCCTCACAGTGAGTGCCAGGGTGTTGTTCGCGGCGATGGTGAAACCGGACGGGCTGACCGTGATCTGCGTAAGCGCCATGGGCGCCGGGAGAACGGTTACCGTTGCGGCCCCGGTCTCGTTGAGCCCCTCAACCGACGCGGTGATGGTAGTGGTACCTTCCCGGAGTGCCGAAAAGACCCCGTCGGATCCAATCTCACCAACGCTCGGGTCATCGGATGACCAGGTCACCTCCCCAGACACTACGCTGCCCTCCGAATCGTATGGAATCGCGGTGAATCGCCTGGTGTCACCCGCATAGACGGTGATCTCCGATGGGGTGACCACGACCCCGGAGGATTCATTGGTGACCCTCACATCCACCGTTCCGGTGATGTTTTGGCCTGATGCTGTGATGGTCGTCCTTCCTGCGGCACGAGCGGTGAAGATGCCTCCCGCATCGATGGTCCCGACGGTCTCGTCGCTACTTGTCCAGTTGATACTGCCGACAGTTATGGGGCGGCCGTTCTGGTCGAGAGCGTTCGCAGCAAAGACTGCGGTGTCGTTGACGTTCAGGGTGATTGCCGCCGGTGTGATGGCGAGGGTCGTTGCGATCGGTTCTTCTTCTCCATCATTGACGGTGACGGTAGCAGTCCCGGATACATTGTCTGCCGTCACGGTGACGTTCGTCGTTCCCACGGCAAGAGCAATGAAGGTGCCAAACTCATCGATGGTTCCGACGGTCTCGTCGCTGCTTGCCCAGGTGACCGCAACGTCGGAGACGACGTTACCGGACCGGTCAAATCCGCTGACCTCAAAGAGCAGGTCGTCGCCGACATTCAGGGTGACTGCGGACGGCTGGATCACAAGCCTTGCAAGCACCGGTTCATCAGCGTTGACGGTGATGGTTGCTTCTGCGGATATGTTTCCTGCCGATGCCGTGACGTTCGTCGTTCCCGCGGCAAGAGCGGTGAAGATGCCGTTCGTGTCAATGCTCCCGACTGTCTCGTTGCTGCTAGTCCAGTTGATCTCGCTGACGGACATGGGCTGGCCGTCCTGATCGAAGATGGTCGCCATGAATCTCTGAGTATCGTTGACCGCGAGGGTGGCACGCGGCGGCGTGATCCTGATCTCTGTTGCGATGGGCTCTACCTCGCTGTCGTTGACGGTGACGGTTGCTTCTGCGGATATGTTTCCTGCCGATGCGGTGACGTTCGTCGTTCCCGCGGCAAGAGCGGTGAAGATGCCATCGGCGTCAATGCTCCCTACGGTCGTGTTGCTGGACGTCCAGGTGACCGTAACGTTGATCATCTCACGGCCACGCTGGTCAAGGACGGTTGCATTGAACCTCTCAGTCTCGTTGATGGCGAGCGTGGCGGTGGGTGGACTGATCGTAATGCTTGTTGGAACCGGTTCGGCCGGTATATCCTCACTGACCGTGACGCTTGCCGTGCCGGAGACGTTATCTACCGATGCCGTGATCTCCGTCGTCCCCACAGCAAGAGCGGTGAAGATGCCATCGGCGTCAATGCTCCCTACGGTCGTGTTGCTGGACGTCCAGGTGACCGTAACGTTGGTCATCTCACGGCCACGCTGGTCAAGGACGGTTGCATTGAATCTCTCAGTCTCATTGATGGCGAGTGTAACGGTGGACGGGCTGATCGTAATGCTTGTTGCGACCGGTTCGGTCGGCGCATCCTCACTGACCGTGACGTTTGCCGTGCCGGAGACGTTGCCGGATGTCGCCGTGATCTCTGTTGTGCCCACTGCAAGAGCGGTGAAGACACCACTTGTATCGATGGTTCCGACGGTCTCGTTGCTGCTTGTCCAGTTGATCTCGCTGACGGTCATGGGCTGGCCATTCTGGTCGAGAGCGGTTGCGTTGAAGGTTATGGTGTCGTTAACGTTCAGAGTGATAGTCTTGGGAGTAACGTTGATGGTCGTCAATACCGGTTCGGTCGGTGCTTTGGGCTCGTAGACAAACATGTAAAGGTTCGAGTTAGGACTCTGGCCCCTCTGCCAGACGATCGTATTGCCGCTGGCAACAGGGTAGAGTTGCTCGTCATCGGGGCCTGCTGGTTCAAAAGCGATCATCTCTTCCCCATCACTCGAGAGGTCGTACATGTATATGGCCCGTGGCCCGTCGCGCATGTCCTCCCAGGCGATGAGACGCTCGCTGATTGTCGGCGAGACCTGATAACCTGGGGCAGTGGTGATCCGCCGCTCTGTCGCTGCCGGATTGTCGAGGTCGGCCATATAGATCTCAGGGTTCGTAGTCCCGTGCCGGTAGTCCTCCCAGGCAATAAGGCTCCCGGACAGCGAGGGCCAGGACTGATACAAGGGAGACGTGGCAGTCGTGGATACCCGGCCAACTACCGATCCCGCCTCGATATCATAATACCAGAGTCGCTCCCCACTGTCAGATTCGTTCACCCAGGCGAGATACCTCTCGGAGAGCGCTGGCCTGAATTCGGTCCCCACAGTCGAGAAAGGAATCGTCGTCTTTGCGTTGGCCTCGATGACGGCCTTCACGGCTCCGGCGCCGATGTCGTAGAGGACGATGTTTGTCTTGCCGGTACTGTTGTCGTACCAGGCGGCGTAGTTTCCGCGGACTATGGGCAGCCACTGATAGCCGGAATCGTTGGTGAGCGGTCTCTCTTCACGAGTGGAGATGTCATAAAGATAGATATCCGAGTTTCCGTTCCGGCTATCCTGCCAGACGATGTAGTTCCCCGAGATGGACGGCATCGCCTGCGAGGCAGGATCAGTCGTTATCCTCTCGCCGGTGTAACTGCCGAGCGATCTTCGGAAATCGCCTACGGTTCCAAGATAGATGTCGTTGTTGCCGTTCCGGTCGTCTTGCCAGACGATTCTGTCGCCGTCGATATCCGGGCGGTCCTGCGCTCTGTCGAAGCCACGATATATGTGCTCCCCCGGCGCAGCCTCTATCGCCATAACCGGTGATATCAACAGTCCGAGAACAACAACTGTGCACAATAGTGCCAGATGTGTATATTTAGTCATTCTTTCCCCCCTTGCTTGATAACACTCCACCTGCGGGATCGTCGATGCATACCTTACGGTACGCACAAACGGGCTGGCTAAAGCAGGCGCTCGGCCGAGCACCCGGCAGGTGTACTGCGAATTCCAATCAAGACCCGGTCATAGGGCAACCGGTGAATGGGTGAATAGTGATATAAATATATATCCTTTACGGTGGTATATTCACAGATTTTTATAATAAATTCAGGTAACCCACATCTATCATCATGAGTACAGATGTGTTGAGAGGGCTCCACTCCCATGCGCCGGGCAGCGATCGCGGATATGTGGTCATTGGCACCCGCTGACTCTATAAAGATTTCTAGATTCTAAATTTTCGCTAAAATCCCCTGTACTCTGTAGATCGGCGCATTACTCTGCATGGTTTTGGAGAAGAGCCTGATCATCAATAGTGGGCGCTGCAATCGCTTTGGACGTTATTATTATGGATTAAGGAGGAGCCGACCGTTCAACGCGTCCCGGCAGGGTCCGGCGGATCCGCTGATAATCCACTCAACGGTTCTCCCCGCAGCATCGTGGAGCGGGGTTGATCGGGGCATCAGTGTTGCAGTGAGTGGAAGGGATCGGGCCAGTCTCGCTCTATCCAGTAAGTATGGTCGGCCGGGGCGGATTTTGTGAGCTCGTTATATCAGGCATGCAGCGCTCTGTGTCGAGGGATACGAACAGATATTGACCTCGATCCTCACCCTATCAATATTGTTTCTTGGTGCTATAGCCACATGTGAAGGATTTATGCTTCCCGGAGTAATACAGGCAGCCTTTTAGGAAAAGGCCGAGAATTACCCATTTATGGAATGTACGGATACAGAGGACGGGATCTCAGAGGTGGTGGGCACGCTTCTTGTGGTGGCGCTCGTGGTCGCTTTTGCGGCGGTTGCGATCTCGATGATCTCCGGGACGGAGATGCCGGATGAGCCAAAGACCGTCGTGGTGACGGTGATCCGGTCGGGAGATACGGTCACGTTCACCAACCACGGTGGAATGAATATGGACCGGGTATCGGAGATCAGGTGCTGGATCGGCGGGGTGGAATCTGGAAATGAGAACTTCACCCTCGAAGCCCGGGTGGGGGCGACGCGAACGTATACTGTGGAGGAGATGACCCGGATTGTAGTCATCGGGAAGTTCGCCGGGAACGAATCATGGATACTGTTTGACGAGATGGTTTGATGGGTTTGCTCGTTTTTGAGGTGACGGCTCTGCTCCATGGGTGGCGATAGCCGGTGATGTGTCGTGCCCGGGTCTGTATGATCAAGATTCGGATGCGCCGTTAATGGGATTCGGTCTTAAAAGGGATGATTTACTGCTCTCCTTCAATATCTTCTCCTTAGTCCTCGTCCTCATCGCCATCATCCCCCACCTTTGCGATGTACCACGCTACCGCGAGAATGAGCGGCACCCCGACCGGGACGGAAAGCCCCGCCGGGCCGTGGAGGAGGGGGCCGTACTGGAGTATACAGGAGAGGAGATAGGCGGCGGCACCACCGGCGACGAGGAGGACGAGCTGTTTCTTGGTCCCGGTAATCCCATCATACCGGCAATAGACGAGGTACCCGGCGGCCGCGAGGAGGAGGCCGGTGCCGAGGACCCAGACGAGGATCGAGAGAGCCGACCGGCCGCCGATAGTACCGGACGTGACATAGCTGAGATCACCGACGAGTGTGATGACGCTCGTCCCGAGGTAGGTCTGCTGGTAGCGGAGGAGGGGCGACTGGAGGCCGGCGCCGAGGCCTTCCTCCCCGACGAGGTAAATGTTCATCGGCAGGATAAGGGCGGCCGCGAGGAGGCAGAAAAGGATAGTTTGATTCTTTGTGAGCATTGTTCATCTCCATTTTACTCGATGGCTGCGGGATGATTCACTGTCCTATCAGTATCTTAAAATATCCTCTCATTTGCTACTGAGCCCGATCGAGCGTCGGAGAGTTCAGGTGCAGGAAACAGGGAACATTGTCGGGTTGTTATACAATACGCACTCCCCGGAAAAATGTGCTCATAGTTGTCCTTTGACTCTAGGCCCATCTATGTTTCTTCCTCCACCCAACAGAGCGTTTTGAGATGAGCTTCATAGTTTATCCAGGGCATAGAAGAAACACATTAGACATTCGATTGGGTTAAGCGGTGCAAATAAAAAAAGGATGGTTTAGTAGAATTTGTCCAAGACAACCTGTTGTGACCCATCGGCGAAGTGTGCAACAACTACTACATGATTCCCAGGCGTAATATTGGCAGCGCTGTAGAGTTGCGCACCAACACGGATATCGTCACCCGAAATTTCGCTGAAGTTACCACCATCGATTGACATATTGAGCGAATTCAGCAGATCAACATCGCCACTACCCTGGAGGGTTACTACAAGGCCCTGTGTGTTGTTTAAGGCAGCCGTAACCGCAACTGTCTTCGTCGTGTCAACATTCGAGCTCATCCCAAACACAAACGCCGCAATAACCGCAGCGAGGATCACGGTGATGGCGACCATGAGGATGACGCCGATCACCGGTGAGACTGCATCTTCATTCTCTCTGAAGTTCATCATACTCATTCTCCTTATTTGATCTCACGCCTCCGATTGGTGCGTAAGTCGACGATATCACCTAATTTTTAATTATATATACGTTTATCGCAGCGATTTCTATAGGAATAGATATATACGATTATCTGCACTTAATCGAAAGATCATTTCATCCCATATATGAGTTGTTGAAAAGAACAAACAGTCATCATCAACGGTATCTCGTATGATGTGAGCTTATGGCGCTGAGATCGCGATGTTAAGGCTCAACATAGGCCCTATGGGTGCGGCAGGTGGGTGAAATTCCGGGGCCAAATCAGGCTCTGATCGCGGGGAGTGCGCGATGCTCCCCCGGGATATGGCGCGGGAGTAAATCATGCGGCAGGAAGAAGGCGTTCGTCCTTGCATTGAAGACGCTAAAAAAAGATTACTCCTGCCACCTCGGCAGTGTTGAGAGATACTGTCGCACCATCTCCTGCGCCTTTTCGAGGGGTATGTCGAGGTTTTTAGCCATCATCGGTGCGTACTTCCCGATCGCCTGCTCTCGGGTGAGATCGGGCTCGGTGAATCTCCCGTTCTGGTAGCAGTAGGTGCAGTAAGCCGTACTCCGCGTTCTGTCCGCCTCTGTCCCAGCATCCTCGTCGCGAAGAAGAGGCATCCCGCAGCTCCCGCAGAAGGCAACCTCCTTCCCGGCCCATCTCTTCAAGCACGATATCTGCTCCCGGGCGAACCGTTCTGCATTTTTGACCGGGATGTCGTAGAGTTGCGACATTATCGCCCCACATCTCTTGGCCATCTCGTCGATGGTGATCTCGGGCTCGGTGAAAGCGCCGTCCCGGTAACAGTAGACACAGTAGTCCTTCGAGAGAGTGCCGTTTGCTTCCGTCCCTAAATGCTCATCCTCGCTCATCGGCATGCCGCAACTCTGGCACGTTCGTGATCTTTTCTCCATAGCCTTCCCCTGGCGCTGAAACGCCTTTAGTAAATGAACGAGTCCTACGGTAGATAAATATTCGCAAAAGTGTTCGGGGAAAACCGGCTGCCGGGGTAGCGGCCGAGCACCCAACCGCGGGCTCATACCCCGGCCAAGGTTGCTTTATTCTTTTCGGGGTGGGAACCGGATCGTCATCCTGCCCCCGGAGACGGGCTCAAGGACTGCGTCGTGCTGGAGCACCCGGATGTAACCCGTAAGGTAGTGCTCAGCCACACGAATATCTGCGAATGTCTCGCGAATAGCCGCTGCGGCGCCGTCTCCGCCGATGCTGAGGATTGCGCTCCCATCGGCTTCATCAATATGCTCACAGGGTATCCCCCATGTTAAGAGGATCCCCTCCATCAGGGTCGGGGGATCGAACTGCTCCTCGGTGTGAGCGAGAAGTGCCGTACCGTCTTCTTTACCGAGTTGCTCGGCGATCACGGCAATTCGCCTGGTAAGATCCAGGGTGGCCTCGGCAAGAAGCCTCTGAATCAATGGTCTAGTGACATCGTGCCGCCGCAGGGACCGGGCTACCTTGATCAGTTGCCAGTCCCGGGCAAACGAGGTACCGGCGCGCATCTCATCCTCTCAGAATGCTATGCGTCATCACGCAGAGGCCGATGATCACCACGATGCGTGAGAAGACCGCGGACCAGGCGATGAGGAAGGCGTCGGGCGTGAAGATGCTCACCAGATCCACAAACGTGATCCCCACGATCAGCGTAAATAGCCCGTAGATAAAGGTGAGCAGCGTCTGTTGCCTGATGATCCGGTAGGCATTGAATATGACTGCGATAAGAAGTGCTCCTAAAAGAAGCGTCACAGTCGAAAGCATCTGCTGCATTGTCTCGATTTGCATTCTCTTCCACCTATATTTGCTCTTTGACCTTCCTCACCGAGATGATCGTCTGGATATCCTTAACCCCCGGGAGGCCAGAGAGGGGGATTAGCACACTCCGCTTCAGTTCGGCGATGTTCTGGACCCTGACCTTGACAAAGAAGTCTCCAGGTTCTAGAATCTCATAGATCTCAAGGATGCTGGGGAGATTCCGCAGAAATTCCTCGACCTCCGATTTATCATCGGGCTGAGCCCTGATGTTCAGAAAGGCGATAAGCGTATGCTCAAAACACTTCTGGTTGATGACAATCGTAAATCGTTCGAGGATACCGGCACTTTTCAGTTTCTCGATTCTCTTAAAGACCGTCGACGGTGCGATGCCCAGCATCGAGCCGAGCTCTGCCATAGACATTCGCCCGTCTCTCTGCAGTTCTCGAAGAATCGCATCGTCAATCTCATCCATTCTAACAGTAATTACAGATTCTTATATATTAAACCTCTGTATTTGGATTAGATAATCATGTGGATATTTCATACTTTTATGGTGTTATTCCAAAGATATTGGATATTTACAGGAATATTGAACTCCAATAAAAAAATATGATATGTTCAGGCGAGATTGGAAATAAATATCAAAATATTGCCGGGATCAGGAAATGTCTTTTCGATATCTATGGATGATTGCTCCTCCCGGATTGACGATTCTCGCGGGCCCAAAATCTCCTGCTGCTTCCCGAATGGCCGTATCGATGAACTTTCGGGCCGCCGCAAATGCGCGGCGCGCAGACTCTCCCCGGGCGAGGTGAGCGGCAAGCGCCGCAGAGAAGCAGCATCCCGACCCATGCACCGAGTAAGGGTACCGCTCCCCGGAGAGTTGCATCACTCCATCCGCGTCAAGAAAGAGATCGACGACCGCGCTACCGGAAAGATGCCCTCCCTTCATAATTACGGCCTGAGCGCCGAGGTCGAGGATGCGCTCGCCGGCTCTGGCCATATCCTCAACGCTTTCGATCCTCATCCCGGCGAGCACCTCTGCTTCCGGCAGATTCGGCGTGACGACCGCGGCTTTGGGGATGAGCAGTTCGGTGAGATCCTTGATTGCATCCTCTGCAAGCAGCCGGTGGCCTGACGTCGAGATCATCACGGGATCGATGACGAGGGTCGCCTCCTCCGGCAGGGTCTCAGCGACGGCCCGGATGACGGATGCGTTTCCGAGCATTCCCGTCTTCCATGCTCCGATTGCAAAATCGTCCGCGACCGCCGCGATCTGGGCCCGGACTGCCTCAGGAGGAAGCATCCAGGCTCCCCGCACTTCACGAGTGTTCTGAGCCGTGACTGCCGTAATTACCGTCAGCCCCCACACCCCGAGGGCCGTGAACGTCTTTAGGTCCGCCTGGATGCCCGCTCCCCCTCCAGAATCCGAACCCGCTATAGAGCAGGCGGCGATCATCCTTGCATGTGCCATTTCCTCAATTGTCGGCGCAGATCCGCATGAACATTTGCCTCTTCCCCGCCACTCCCTTTATCTCGTCGTGCGCCGACCACTCATATAATGGATGTAGAAGAGTTCAGCCGCCGGCACCTCGCTGCCGGCACCCCTGACGACGATATCGTGCGCTTTCTTGCAGAAGATATCCTCACAATCAAGCGTAACCGCGTAACCCCTGCCTACGCCGAGGCGTTCGCCCGTGCGGTCTTAACTGAAGCGAAGAATTCAACCGGTCTTTCCGGCGACCTCTTCACCTACGAGCCCTCAGGCTCGACGATGGGTGAATTCGGCGTCGGATCACGGGGGTCCGGCGACTTCTTCGCCCATCGGCAACTCGCCCGGATCATCGGCCGGACGAAAGCGGCGGTCGGCGTCGATGAGATGGACGATGCCGGCGCTGTCCGTGCGGACGGCGATTATATCGTCATCACCGTCGATGGAATGCACTCTCGTCTCTCCGACTTTCCATTCCTCGCCGGGTTCCATGCCACCCGGGCGACGCTCCGGGATGTCTACGTCATGGGTGCGAAACCCGTCGCCCTCCTCTCCGACATCCACGTCGCCGATGACGGCGATGTCGCAAAGATCTTTGATTATACCGCTGGAGTCTCCGCCGTCGGCGAGGCGATGGGCGTTCCGCTCGTGACCGGCTCGACCCTGCGCATCGGCGGGGACATGGTGCTCGGCTCCCGGATGACCGGGTGCGTCGGCGCCGTCGGGGTCGCCCGGCACCTCACGGCAAGAAAGCAGATCACTCCTGGCGACGTCCTCCTCATGACCGAGGGGGCCGGGGGCGGGACGATTGCCACCGCTGCGATCTACTCCGGGTTCCCGGAGGTCGTCGAGGAGACGATCAACCTCCACTTCCTCAAGGCCTGCGAGGCGCTCCTTGCAAGCGACGTCCTCTCCGGCATCCACGCCATGACCGATGTCACGAACGGCGGGCTGCGGGGCGACGCCTACGAGATGGCGGAGACCGCAGGCTGCCGGATCGTCATCGTCGAGGACGAACTCCGGACTCTTGTGCAGCCCAAAGTCCTCTCGATGCTCGATGCCCTCGAGATCGACTACCTCGGCGTCTCGCTCGACGCTCTCCTGGTTGTCGCGCCGCCGGAACTCGCGCCCGAGATCCAGCGTGTCGTCGCGTCCGCAGGCGTCGTGATGAAAGAGGTCGGTTACGTCGAGGAAGGAGCTCCCGAGTCGGTGCTCTCCGTCAACGGCGAGATCCGTGACTTCTCGCCCCGGTTCCGGGAGTCGGCCTACACGCCGGTCAAGAAGGTCGTGGACGAGGACAAAAGGGATTTCGATGAGATGAAGGTAGGGGTTGAGCGGGCGGCGGAAGCGGCGCTCCAGAAGAAGCTCCGGATCCTCTCCCGGCTTCGCTCCTCTTAATCTTCCGGTTTTTTGCCCGCTGCGCAGACGTTATACGCCAGGTACGGCAGTTTCTCCTCGATGATGGGCTCCACTTTCCGGGCGAGGTTAAAGACCGGATCAGCGAGGTTTAAGTGCGCAAACGAGCATCGGCTGACCGAGAGGTCCTCGAATCCTGCCTCCCGGAAGAGTGACTCAATCTCGGCGTTGGTGTAGTAGTGCTCGTTAAAGTCCCCGACTCCAACCTTCTTTAAGCCGACCATCTCTCCTATGTGATAGATGACCGGGACGATGCTCGTAAAGACAGTCCGCGAGAGTGTGCAGACCGCGATCCGGCCGCCGGGTTTCAGGACCCGGTAGGCCTCGCGGAGCATTCCCTCCGGGTTTGGGATGTAACTGAAGGCGAGCAGGCTTGCGAGAGCATCGAAGGTGGAGTCCCGGAACGGAAGGATATCGGCCGTTCCAACGCAAAACTCGCACTCGGGGCAGCGCTGCCGCCCATGTTGAACCATTCTAGGGCTGATATCGAGTCCTACAGCTCGACCCCCTTCAGCGACGTAGCGCTGGACAAAAAGCCCTGTCCCACACCCGAGGTCGAGAAGGTACCCACCCTTCGGGAGTTCTCTCATCACGTGATCCGAGATGTGGCCGTGGTAATACTTCCCGCGGTGGCCGTCGTAGCGGTCGTCGTAGATATCCGCAACCTCATCATAGTGCTGCTGTACTTTCTTCACTGAACACCTCCCGGGCAATTCGGGCAAGTAGTGCATTGAGCTGCACAAAGTCGTCCGCATTATGGCAGAGACGGTGGTCCGCATCGGCGAGTGCGATGGCAAGCGCCGGATGATTGTATTCCCGCCTGACCACCTGCCGGAGCTCGCCGACGACCTCCCGCGCCGAGAGCCCATACTCGATCATCAGCGACTCAACGATCCTCTTTGCCGCTGCAAAATTGCCGGCCCGGATAGCATCGAACGCGGATGTTGCGACGTTTCCGGTCTCCGAGCGCGAGAGATCCGCGAGGTCGAAGTCCTTCTTTGATTGTGCGGCGATCTGAGCGTACATAATCGCCCGCCGCAGGTCGCCCTGCGCCGCGTGTACGATCAGGTCGAGGTCATCGGCCGGGATTGTGGCCCCCTCTAGAGCGAGGATCTCGTTGAGACGGGCACGGATGACCTCACTCTCAAGCGGGGCAAAGAAGATCGGCAGGCAGCGCGACGCGATAGCCGGGATGATCGCCGACGGCCGGGTGGTGACAAGGATGAACCGGCAGGTGGCGCTATAGCGCTCCATCGTCCGGCGCAGAGCCTGTTGCGCCTCAAACGTCAGGCTCTCAGCATCCTCAAAGACCATCAGTTTGAAGTCGGCATCGAGCGGTCGCATCGAGGCGTACCACTTCACGATCTGCTTGAAATTAACGATCAGGCTCAGATCTTTGCGGTAGATCTGGGCGAATCGTTCATCTGTTTCAAGAGCGCTCTTCCCCTTCCCAAGGAGGTCGGCGGCGCTGAGGATGGTCGTATTTGCCTCCCAGGTCTCGCCGTAGAGCCGTTTTGCGAGGCTTTCCACAGCGATAGACTTGCCGGTGCCGTGCGGGCCGGAGATGAGCATATGCGGCACGCTCCGCGTATCCGCAAACGTCATCAGGTGGCGGACGACTCTCTCCTGCCCGACGATCTCCTCGCATCCCTTGGGTCGGTGGATCTCACTCCAGAGCATGGGCCAGTCTCTCTCTCATCTCATCTATTGCTGCCCTAAGAAGATAGGCATTATCAAGCGAGGCGATCAGGCGTTCTCCCTCCCCCGGCTCAAGGGAGGTACATGCCGTGGTGATCGCAGGGAGAGCACGTGTCACCTCATCGACGATCGTGAGGTTTGCCGTCCGCGCTGTCCGGGAGAGCGGGTTTAAGTCGATGGTAATGACGGTCTTGCCCATCTTTCGGAGCGCTTCGCAGCGATCCCCGTCCTCGAGGGGGACCAGGATGACATCAGCGTCTCCAATCCCCTCCGGGAGACAGAGCGCACGGTCGTGGGAGAGCGGGATGAGCCGCTCCGGCGTACCTGAAAGAACCCGGACGCCGTGCTCTTCAAGCAAGTTGGTGATCAGCCGGATCCGCTCGTCAGTCCGGTGGAAGAGGTTCACCTCGACATCGGCATTGCTTGCCCTCTGCAGTTCAGCGATCTCTCTTGCCGCAAGCGCCGCCGTGTTCCCGTTCACCGATATCACCGCATGCCGGGCGGATAGAAGCATCGCGGCGGCCGTCCGGGCGGCAAGAAGTGCGCTCTCCGTTGTCTTTTCGCCGATCAGGTAATCGAACGCCTCCCCGCGCCCGTGGGAGGCAAGCCCCTCGAGGGCGACGATGCCCTCGCGGGCGCACTCGGCAAGCCGTTCACGGACGACAAGAGAGCGGTAGCGTGGATGGTCTTTTGGGATCATGGTCTCATCTCGATCAGGTATGCGCCGCGGCGTGCGACGCAAAGCCGGTAGACCTCCCCGAACCGGGAGAGGACCGCCTCCGCACCGTTGCCGCAGGCGAAGACGCCGTTTCCCAGCATCGTCATGCTCGCCGGGACACCTGCAGTATCGCAGGCCTGGAGCACCTCTCGTACCTCTGCCGCAATAAGCCCGCTGCTTTCGGCAAATCTGCGCGAGAGACGGCAGAAGTCGGCAAGATCCCGGGGGCAGCGGTCCGGGTACGCGGCGGCTATCCGGGCCATCGCCTCGGGCGACGAGAGGACCGAGGCGGTCGGGAGTGGACCGAGGCTTATGGCGTAGAGTGGTTCCTCCGGGTAGATGCGGGTGATCTCTGCATGGATGCCTGCACCTTTTCTGCAGACAACCCCGCCTGCCTGGATCGCGGCGACGTCCCCTAGACCGGTCCGGTGCAGGACCTCGGCTTCGTGGGCATAAGCAGCCACCTCCTCTGCGGTAAGAGTGAGGGCGAAGAGTTCGTTTGCGGCCGTGAGTGTCGCAAGAAGCGCAGCCGCCGAGAGTCCGAACCCGGCCCCGATAGGTAGCCGGCACTCCGTGGTGACGCGGGCGGCAACACCCAGCCGATCGAGGGCATACTCGATCGGCGGCGACCCGGCGAACGCGTGGCCCTGGTGGATCACCCGGACGCTCGTCTCGCGGGCCGGCTCAACCGTCGAACGCACCCCTTCATTGATGACCACGCCGGCCCCGATGCTCCCGGTCGATGCAGGGTCGCTCCCCTCGACGCGTCGGAAGTAGCCGGATATGTGCCCGGGGGAGAAGGCTACAGCAGTCTGGACCATATCGCCGCAGCGACCTCCTCCTTGGTCCCGGAGATCTCGGTAGTCTCCCCGGTGGTCATGATCCGAAACGATCCCGCCGCCGCGCCCATCGTCGGGGGTGTGTTCACGACGACAACGCTTGCGCCTGCTTCAAGCATCGCCCTTGCCCGCTCCTCCTCGTTCCAGCCCAGTTTGAATGCCACCGTCATCGGCCGGTAGGTCTTCATAACCTCGCTGATGATCTTTGGGAGAGGATTGAGCCGTATGCTCAGCGGCTCTCCGCTTGGGATCTTTCCCTCCCGGCGCTCGGGGGCAAAGTCCGATATCGCCGCGGCGCTGATGTAGATATCGACCCCCTCGTCCCGGCAGACCGAGAGGACGGCATCCCGCATCTCGGCCGCAGTCGTGGCGCGGATATTTCTCACGCACGGGAATGAGCCGCTGTGCACCACCGTCACGTCGGCCCCGAGCCGGAAGGCCGCGAGGGCGAGGGCTCGCCCCATCTGGCCCGTCGACCGGGTGGTGAGGACCCGGACGTCGTCGAGGGGCTCCGCACACGCCCCGCTCGTGATGAGAACCTTCTTTCCGGCGAGCGGATGGCCCATCACTGCCCGTTCGGCGTGAAGGACGATCGTCTCGTTATCGGCGATCTTCGCCTTCCCCTCCTCGATCCTCGGGTCGACGACGACGATGCCCCAGGACTGGAGTCGTCGGAGGTTCTCCCTGACCCCCGGATGGTTGTACATACTCTCGTGCATCGCCGGGACGACCACCACCGGCATCCCTCGGCCAAGCGCCGTCGTCGCGAAGGTGGTCACCGGAGTATCGTCGATCCCGCAGGCGATCTTGCTGATGGTATTTGCCGTGCAGGGGGCGATGAGGAGGAGGTCTGCCGCCCCGCCCTCCCCGCAGTAGAGGACATGCTCCACAAGGCCGGTGATCCGGGTGATCGTTTGCCGGCCGGTTGCGTAGGTCAGGGCGTCGGGGTGGATGATCCCCGCCGCTGCATCCGTCATGACCGCCTGCACCGTCGCACCCCGGCGGCGCAGCGCGTGGGCGAGTTTCACCGTCTCGACGGCTGCAATGCTCCCCGTTACGGCAAGCACCACCGTCTTTCCTGAGAGTGTCATCACGATATCGTCACATCCTGCACCATATGCCATGCGTGCGGGCCGTATTTCTTCACCCGGCGGGAGGTTACTGCCGCCTCAAGGCCGGCCTTGGCGACCTCTTTCTGGATCGTTTCGGTCGCGTTCCCGATGCTGTGGACGTGGAGCACGCTCCCGCTCCGGACGTGAGCGAGGGCATCGGCAAGCATCGAGGGTGCATCGAAGTGACCCATCAGGATCCGATCATAGATGCCGGAGAGATGCTCCCTGCAGTCCCCAAGAACTCCCGTGACCCGGTCCGCGAGATTGTTTGCCATAATGTTTCGTTGAAGGTATTCAAAGGCTATTGGGTTGATCTCCATTGCATGGACCTGTGCACCGCTCATGGCCGCGGGTATCGAGAAGTAACCGATTCCTGCAAACATATCGGCGATGCGTTCGCCGGGCCGGACAAGGGAGGCGATTCTTGCCTTTTCTATACGGTTTCCCTGAGCAAACATCACCCGTGTCGGGTCAAGGATGAACGTGTAGCCCTGCTCGCGGTGGCGCACCTCGCCGGCGGTCCCGTAGAGCACCTCCACGTCCGGGATGCGCATCACACCCGTATACCCTTTCACCCGGATGACGCCTCGGGGGCGGCAATGCTCCACGATCGCGGCAAGTTCGTCCTTTGTCGGTGCGTCGCCGTGGAGGATCGCGATATCCCCGACGAGGTGATATCCCCGGCCCCGGTATCGCGTACGCTCGGGGAGATTCTCGTCGGCAGGATAGCCTTCCCGGACCGGGACCCAGGCGGTCCCGTCCCGGACGTAAGGCCGGCGGGTCGGGTCGACCCACTCCTCCCCCGCAAGATCGGCGAGGGTGTTCGCCGGCACTTTGCGCGCACGCATGGGAATCACCCGACGATGACCAGGCGATCCTCCACCTCATCGCGGAGCACCCGGATTGGCTGCCCCTCCACCGGGAACGTCCAGGGCACCGCATTCACCTCTTTGGTCTGGTAGGTCTTTGGGTCCATCAGTCCTACGGCGCCCGGTTGCGTGAAGACCACGAGCGCGGACTCGGCCTCGCGAACGTTTCCGATGAGGCGCTCCACCTCATCCTCAGTGAGGGTCCGGGCCGTGCCGTTCTGCAGGTCAAAGACCCGGAGACGTTGCCCGTCAATCTCACGCACCTCAAAGTAGCCGCCCCGGGCGACCACCACGTCGCCTTTCTGGTAGAACGGCAGCCGAATCGAGTAGGTGATCCGGTAGAGTGCCCTTCCCTCCTTCTCACCGACCAGTTTCGGATGGGTTGTAAACCGTCCGCCGAGCGCTCCGGTTATCATCCTTGAGATCTCAAGGCCGAGGTGTTGTGTCCCGACGGTGATATCGACGCCGTCTTTTGTGTCCTGGAGATCCGATATGAACGAGAAACGGTCGCCCGACTGCTGGAGCGACTCTTCGACCTGCTCCGCAATCCTTGCGGCAACTTCGCGCTCGTAGGCGTTGATCTTTCTGTTCGTAGCCCGTACCTGGACGATCCCCTCGTAGTAGCCCCCGGAGATGCGGCTGCACCGGTCGCAGGACTCCTTCTGCCAGATGATCTCGGTCTCGCAGGTCTCCTTCACCGGGACCCCATACATCGTCGCTTCCACCTCGACGGTGCAGGTCGTCCTGTTCGGCCCGGTCTCCTGCGACCGGACGGTGACCCGGATATCCTTTGCATCCTCGTGGATGCTCGTCGCCGATACCGCCAGTTCGGCGATCAAGTCCTCACGCGGCATCTGCAGGTCCGACCAGGTCTTGCCGCGCTTCTGCGAGTCGCAGACCGGACAGTAGACCGCCGTCACCCGGGGCTGGCAGGTGAGTAGTCGGACATCCGCGGCCCGGCACTGCGGACAGAGCCCTTCTTCGGTCGGCTGCCCGCATCGGGGGCAGATGCTCGTCTGGATGGTCATGGGATTATATCCTGAATATCTGAGCATGGGGGACGTCGCCGATCATGATGCAGTCCTCCTCATTGACGAGCCCCATGGCTTCTGCGAGGGCTACGACACGCTTCCCTATTATATTAACGTTATCGGCACCGGCAAGAGCTCTCCTGACATCTTCCTCAGCAACACGCTCCGTGCCGTAAAATTCTCTGGTGATGCAGACTTCCACGTCGCCGTGCATCAGGGTGACGTCGAGCAGCTCGGAATCGCAGGCAGCCACCACTTCACCGGCGCCCGGTATACGGTGCACTTTCAAGTACATTGCAGATATCTTGATCGGGAATCATCAAAAAGGTGCGCTGTTGCCTCAAGGAAGGGCAATATCAACGCCGTAGGTGCGGGATGGCGTCTCGACATGGATGCGCCAGGCATCCTCTTCGGTGATGAGTCCTTCCTCGAGGTACCTGCGTGTGAACCGCGGAACGGACTTCGGCCCGATGACCGCTCCGGGCCGGCTGTTCTCGTCCATGTAGTCGCTCTCCATGGTGAACCGCCGCCCCTCGCGGGCAAGCGCGGGAATATCCTCGTGCCGCGCGATGAAGGAGGGCATGAGCGGGGTCTCCGGCGTCGCAAAGTGTTTGACGACCCTCTCGATCGGGATACCCGCTTCGGCGGCCATCTCGACGACATCGATGCAGGGTCCGCTCTCGGCGTGGAGCTGGACGGCGCAGCCGTGTTCGGCGCCAAGTTCGAGTGCGTGGAAGAGGACCGCGTTTGAGGCGCTAAGCACCTCCGGCGGGACCTCGTAGTGGGGCCGACCGCTCTTGAGAGCAACAGCCCGTCCCTCCTCGACGTAGCGGGCCGCAAGGTCGAGACCGGCCATCATGACCGCGGCGGCCTCGTCCAGAGTCATCCGCGCCGCAAGGCGGTTCATCTCCGCAGGGTGGACCCCGAGGACCGGGTAGACGACGAGTCCGGTCTCGCGGACCATCTCGGCTACCCGGAGCGTCGCCTCGAAGACCTCCCGGTAGTCCTCGCCAGACGAGGGTTCGATCCCGAACGACCAGGAGGGCTTTGAGACCAGGAAGATGTGCGTCCCCCCGCTGCGGCGGAAGTCCTTCGCGGCCTCGATCCCCCGGCCGTTCACCGGGTCGATGTGGATATGGTCGTCAGTGATCGGTATCGCTGGTGGTTTCATGGATCTCGACGATCTCCATCATGGGGTAATCGTCCTCGAGGTGCAGTCGGGCCCGGCAGACGGTCGTCCCGACTGTGGTCGTGATCTCGACATCAAACATCTTTCCGGCAAGTTCCGAGTAGCCGAACCGGTTCGAGACCATCATATCCCGGTTCAGCCGGACGCGGATATCCGTCACGTAAGGCTGCAGTCCGACGGCCTGCTCGATGGCGGTCTCAACGGCGGCAGCGGTCTCGCGGGCGATCGGCGTCCCGACGAACTGGTGGTAGAGGGCGCCGAGCTTGATCCCGGCTTCGAAGGCCGCTTTCTCGCGGTCGGTGATCATGGTTAGTAGGTTGGAGGTGCGGGAGTAAGAAGGTGCGCCCCGGGGGCGATGAGAATGAGGAGGTTTTGTTTTACACGCGTTCATAAACACGCAGGAACTTTGGTTTTGTGGGGTTCGGCATCGAGGGTGGCGTAGTTGTGCCGTCTGGAGTACTGGCGGATGTGGGCATCTCTAAACATCTTTGCCGGGAGGGGGACACCCCCTCCCGGTCCCTCCCCCGCGTGGCGATATGCGATGGTTCGTAGAACCGGAGCTGGAGCACCGCCAGGTGCGACTCCCGGTGGATAGCCGTTTCACTCTTCTGAATCTGATATGATGCCGTTGTTCTCAGGCGCATCGCTCCGGTGGATGGAGCCATTATCCCATCTTCTCCCCTTTCCCCGTATCTGGGTGGCGAAGGGAGATGACCAGCCGGAGGATGACGTAGAAGACGGCGGCGACCAGCACGCACTCGAGGTAGAACCCAAGAAGCAGGAACGCAGAGAATGCCAGGTCGTGTGCAGCTGTACCTTCGGCGAGCGGCAGTGCGCTCATGATATCGTCAAGAAGCCGCCCAAAGATCGGCAATCTGTCCGCGAGCAGCGGAGGCTCGCCTCTCCAGCGGTGCGGGGTTATGAACAGGGGAAATACAAGCGGGGTCGTTGCTGCGGCGGTGACGAGCATCGCCTGAATCTTTCCGTGAAACGAGAGGACGCCTGAAACAATCGGGAACGGTGTCGCGGCCCCGGCAACCGCAAGGATCATGAGCACCAGAAAGAAGGCGAGGATGGCGTAGAGCGGTGCGGGCCCCGGATGACCCGAGGCGACGCTGGCGAACCTACCCAGACGGCCCACGCAATGGCCGCGACGAACGGTGGGATTACGAACCGCAGCCGGCTTTGGGAGAGGCGCTCGAGGAGGGGGTGGAGGTTTGCGGAGGACGATGCTCTCATCGGACCGGATCACCCTGTTTCGCGCCCGCGTGAGGCCTTCCTGGCAGAGATTCTGGCGCGGGAAGAGGGTGGTCTCGACTTAAGACCAGCAGGACAATCCAGATGATGACCAACAGAAGCCCAAGTGTGGATCCAAGCTCTTTATCGTAGTTATCCGGGCCCGGCTCCGCCATACAGGAGCCTGGGTGTTGGGTTACTTATAGTTTCTGTCCTCGCTCTCTACACGTCCGGCGTCCTGCTGCAAAAAAAATAAAACAAAACGCTTCGCCGAAAAAATAGGGCCGGCAAAGGAGGACCCGGTGTGCCGGGGGAGAAGGCATCCCCCTACCCGATCAACTTCACCAGCCCGTGCCGGGGCTCGAGCACTTCGCCGCCCCGCTTCAGCTGCTCGATGGTGTGCTCGATCTTGTCGCGGGCGAATCCCTGCTGCACCAGGATCTCAATAACCTCCTCGACCTTCGCCTGGCCGCCTCCGTCGGCGGAGGCGTTCCGGATCGCCTCCTTGACCGACCGGATGATGTCGCGCTGCGCCTTCGTGACCCCGGTCACGAGTTTGTCGATATCGAAACTCCCGGTCTCGGCGTCGTAGGCGACCTGCCGGAGAGATGCATCCACAATCTTTAAGATCCGGTCGGTATCTTCCGTATCAACGGTGTTCGAGAGCCGCATCCGGGCGCTCGCCTCCGAGAGCCGCACCAGCGCTTCGAGTTGCCGGGCGGTAACCGGGACGGGCTTGTTGCCGCTTGCGAGGTTGCGGAGACGCATGTAGTAGGCGACGAGCGCCTCCTTTGCCCCGTCGGAGAGGATGGGGAAGCATGTCCTCTTCGCGTAGGCGATGTACTTCCGGAGAAGCGACGGGTCGATGTCGGGTGTGACCGGCGCAAGGGCACGCTGGATATATGCGTCGTCGACGTTCGGCAGGGGCTTATACTCGTGCTGCTTGATCAGTTCGCCCACTGCGTGGGTCTTGATGATATGGTTGGCGATCGCCTCGTCGCGCTCGGCCTGCGGCTGATCGGTCATCACGAAGATGAGGTCAAAGCGCGAGAGGAGCGAGGGCGGCATGTTGATCTGCTCGCCGATCGGGACGAATTGGTCAAACCGCCCGAGTTTCGGGTTCGCCGCGCCGAGGAGGGCGCAACGGGACTTCAAGGTCGCGGTGATCCCGGCTTTGGCCACCGAAATAGATTGCTGTTCCATTGCCTCGTGCAGCGCGCTCCGGTCCTCTTTCTGCATCTTGTCCATCTCGTCGACAGCGGCGATCCCCATATCCGCGAGGACCAGGGCACCGGCCTCGAGCGTCCAGCGCCCGTCGCCGAACTCGTCCTTGACCGCCGTTGCCGTCAGACCGGCGGATGTCGACGACTTGCCGCTCGTGTAGATACCCCGGGGCGAGAGTTTCACGACGTAGCGCAGGATTTGACTCTTTGCTATACCGGGGTCTCCGACCAGGAGGACGTGGATGTCGCCGCGGAGACGGGAGCCGTCCGGCATCTCCTTTGCGATGCCGCCGAAGAGCTGGAGCGCAATCGCCTCCTTTACGTCGTCCGTGCCGTAGATCGTAGGTGCGATCGACCGGGCAATCTTCTTGTAGATCTGGGGATCGCGGGCGAGCGCCTGGATCTTCGCCTCGTCCTCCTCGGTGATCGAGACCTCCTCGAACTCCTTCTCGGCAACCTCGATGGAGTTGCACTCAAGGTAGATGTCAAAGAGCGTGCTCTTCTGGCCGTAGTTGACCCTCTGAACCGAGCGCAGGATCCCATTCACCACAACCCGATCCCCCGGTGCGACCATCCCGGTGAGGTCGTCGGTGACGTCGATATCGAGCGTCTGGGGCTGCTCGCCGCCACGGAGCCCCTCAGGCGACTCCTGGATCCGGAGTTTCTGTGCATCGACGAACTGACATCGGTTCATGACGAGATCGAGACGAGTCTTGCGCTCGCAGTTCGGGCAGAATTCAGGCTCATCGAACCGTCCGTAACTCTGGGGAACAGGATCCGTGTTCTTTCCGCAAGTGCGGCAACGGAAGACCGCGCTCACGATCCGGGGGCGGACCTCGGTCGTCTTTCGGAGGATTCCTTCAATGCTGATGAAAGTGTTGATCTGCTCGGCCCTGATATCCCGGATGTTGGTCCTCTGCGGCAGGTTCGTGAACCGAATGTTGATCAGGTCGGGGTCCTGGCCGTCCTTGAGTTTGATGAGTTTGTTCTGGATGATTGCATCCCGGATATCCCCGATGACCTTTCCTGGGCTTCGCAGGAGCTCGAACGCGAGCTTATTATTCAGAATTTTCCGAAAATCTATATAGAGCGACCGTTTGTGGGGATACTCGCGGGAGAGTTCGGCAAGTTCTCGCTTATACTGCTTCTTCAAGAACTTCGTCCACTCACCGACGACATCGGTGACTTCCACGGTTATCTCTTTTGGCACAGAGAATCCCTCAACGGTGCTGCTTGGAAGCGATGACGAACCGGGCGAGCAGCGCCTCCATCTGGATGTCGCTGTTTGCCCCTTCCGAGAGACGGAAATCGGTCTCGCCGAGGGCGTCGATCAGTTTTACTTTGAGCGTCCGGTCCATATCGCGCTGGACGAGAGCGCGGTAGCACTGGTTGATCAACTCGTTCGGGGCAATGCCCCGGTCGCGGGTCAATGCGGAGAGAGCCTGTTCCGCCTCATCGAACCTTCCTTCTATTGCGAGGTCGAGAAGTTCGTCGATCTCATCCGGGCGGGCGGTTGCGGTGATTGAGTAGATTGTCTCTTCGTCGATATTCGCCTGGAGGATGGCCGCGCCCTGGAGAGCGTTGATTGCCTTCCTCATGTCTCCCGATGCGACATAGACGATGGCATCGAGCGCTCCATCCGTGATGGTGAGGCCTTCGGCTGCGGCAATCCGCTGCACCTCCTCAATGACGGCCTCTCTATCGAGCGGCCTGAACCGGTAGATGGCGCACCGGCTCTGGATGGGATCGATGATCTTTGACGAGTAGTTGCACGAGAGGATGAACCGGCAGGTCCGGGCGTAAGTCTCCATTGTCCTTCGCAGAGCTGCCTGAGCGTCCGTCGTGAGTGCGTCTGCCTCGTCAAGGAAGAGGATCTTGAACGTCGCGTCACCAAGCGGTGATGTCCTGGCGAAGTCCTTGATCTGGTTTCTAACGACGTCAATGCCGCGCTCGTCGGAGGCATTCATCTCACGGAAGTTCATCTGCCAGGTGTCGCCGAAGAATTCCCGTGCGAGCGCCACGGCTGCAGTCGTCTTCCCGATCCCCGCGCTGCCTGTAAAAAGGAGGTGTGGCAGGTTGCCGGTCTTGACGTAGGATTGGAGGCGCACCACGATCTCCTTCTGTCCGACCATCTCTTCGAGTCTTCTGGGCCGATACTTCTCTATCCAGATGGTGTGGTTGCCTTCCATTGCATGGAATTGTTGGCGCTCGAGCATCGTAAAAGCATCGCTATCTCGGCGATGATCCTTTTTAGAGGGGTGAGAACGAACAAGTAAGTACAGGTACGTATGGAAATACCGGAGGTTCGAATGGAGATCCGGCATTTCCGCACCCATAACGAACGTATGGAACTTTCAGGACGGATATTTGCGCGTGATCTCTCCTCCGCGCGTCATACTATAGACTCGAGCGAAGACCGGGACGGCTCCTATGTGGTGACGCCAACCGGGGCATGGTGCCGCCGCCTCTTCGTCGTCGGTGCAATCACCGAGCAGAAAGGGAGCGGAGATGTTATTTGGGCCCGGGTTGCCGACCCCACCGGGACGTTCCGGGTCACGGCGGACTGGCAGAGCCCGGATGCTCTTGAGACACTCAGGTACATTGAACCTCCGGCATTCGTCGCCGTCACCGGGCGGGCAGTGCTCATCGGTTCCGGGGCGAGAGCAAACGCGACGGTGAACGCCGAGGCGCTCTGCGCGGCGGATCGTACAGCCCGTGACCTCTGGGTGCTCGCGACCGCCGATGCAACGCTTGATCGGCTCGAAGCCCTCAAGAAATGCGCTGATGAGCGGACCGCGACCGCTCGCCGACTCTATCAGACCACGGATGAGGATATCCGGGATATGGCCGGGATGGTGCGGACCGCGCTTGCAAGTATTCGCCCGGATATCTCCGTCGGCGAGATCACGCCTATCATCGGGCGCGACCTACTCCTTGCCGCCCTCGAGGATAAGGGCGGAAGCAGGGGCATCGGAGTTGAGGATGCAATCGCCGTCGGGGTGCAGTCCGGCCTCTCCGCCCGCGACGCCCGGGTCGCGCTTGAAGAACTTCTTGCCGCAGGGGAATGTTACCAGCCCGCATCGGGCATGATCAAACTTATCTGACATACTATGCGCCTTCATTTTATCGAGAACGGCCCGGCCCTCCTGGTCGAGCATGACCGGCGCGTGCTGGTCGTCGCCGACCTGCACATGGGCATCGAATCGGGCCTCGAGCGCCACGGCGTCCACATCCAAAGCCGGAGCGCCGCGCGGACCAAGCGCGTGCTCGCCTGCATTGAAGAGACGAATCCCGACCTCCTCCTCCTCTTGGGGGACGTAAAACACAACGTCCCGATAACGAGCAGGCAGGAGTACCGTGAACTTCCGGGCGTCCTGCAGGAATTCCGCGACCGGGTCCCGATTGCCGTCACTCCGGGCAACCATGACGGCGGTATCGGTCGCTTTCTTAACCCCGGAGAACTCCTCCCGGCCGAGGGCGCACTCATCGACGGCGTCGGCTACCTTCACGGCCACACCCATCCGGACCCGGAACTCTCCGGTCACCTCATCGTCATCGGCCACCACCATCCGGTCATCTCGATCGTGGATGCCGTCGGGTGCGCAGCACGTGCCAGGCCTGCCTACCTCTACTCGTGGATCGAAGAGCCGTCGGGAGATCGCACCCGGCTCCTCTTTGTCCCCGCCTTCAACGAATTTGCAGGAGGAATCGACGTCGGACGGTTGAAGAAGAGCGGGCTTGGGCCCCTTTCACGGTGCATTGATGAAAAAAGCGCGGAGGTGTATCTCGCAGATGGCACGTACGTCGGCACGCCGGCAACACTCTGCCCCACAGACGGCGTTTGATCTCCTCGATCCTAGGGTGCAGGAGGTCGTCCGGAAGCGCGGGTTTACTGAGTTGTCTCCCGCTCAGGAGCAGTCTATCCCGCGGCTCCTTAACGGGGAGAACCTGATCCTGGTAGCGCCGACCGGCACGGGAAAGACCGAGAGCGCAATGCTTCCGGTCTTCGACCGGCTCCTTGAGATTACCGGGGCGGGGTTCAAGGCTGTCTATATCACACCGCTCCGCTCCTTAAATCGGGACATCCTCAATCGGATGGAGTGGTGGTGCCGGGAACTCGGACTCTCGATCGGGGTCCGGCACGGGGATACGCCGCAGAACGAGCGGCGAAAGCAGGCATTGAACCCGCCGGATCTCCTCATCACGACCCCTGAGTCCTTGCAGACACTGTTCATAGGCAAGCGCCTCCGCAAGCACCTGGAGAATGTCAGGTATGTCGTCGTCGACGAGATTCACGAGCTTGCCGACAGCAAACGGGGAGCCCAACTTGCGGTGGCGCTCGAGCGCCTGGTTGCCTGCGCAGGGGAATTCCAGCGGATCGGCCTCTCGGCGACCGTCGGGAACCCGGACGATATCGGTCGGTTTCTCTGCGGGAATCGCCCGTTCTCGCTCGTCGAGGTCCCGGTCGCAAGCAGCCTCGCGATCAACGTCCAGTTCGCCGGAGAGGACTTCTCCTCCCAGACGCGGGCCGTCGAGAAGTGCCTCGATGCCCCCGGCTCCACCCTCGTCTTCGTCAACACCCGGGTGACTGCTGAGGCCCTCGGCCATCAGCTCTACTCCCGCGGCGACGTCGAGGTCCATCATGGCTCGCTCTCACGGGACGTCAGGGTCGATGCCGAGGAACGGTTCAGGAAGGGCGAGATCCGGACACTCATCGCCACATCCTCGATGGAACTCGGGATCGATATCGGGCATATCGAACACGTCGTCCAGTTCGGCTCCCCCCGACAGGTCTCGCGCCTGGTCCAGCGGGTCGGCCGGGCCGGCCACCGTCTCGATACCGTCTCGCGCGGGACCGTCCTTTCCACGGGGTTTGACGATCTCCTGGAGTCGCTCGTGATCGCACGCCGGGCGAGGGCGAACGAGTGCGAGCGGATCATCCCGCCAGCCGGGGCTGCCGATGTGCTCGCGAACCAGGTGGCGGCGATTGCGGTCGAGTACGGCGAGATCGAGGTCTCCCGCGTTCGGGAGATGATCGAGCGATCGGGGGTCTTTGCCGGCTGCGGGCCGCTCCTTGATTCCGTCTGCCGCCAGATGGTGGAGCACCGGCTGATCCGGATCGACGGGACCCGGATCGTCCGGACGGGGCGGGCCCGGCGTTACCTCATCGAGAACCTCTCGATGATCCACGACGAGCGCAAGATGGAGATCTTCGATATGGTCTCGCGCCGCACGGTCGGGACGCTCGACGAGTCGTTCGTCCTCGGGTGGATGCATACCGGCGCGGTCTTCATCACGAAGGGCCAGCTCTGGCAGGTGCTCGAGATTGAGGGAAACAGGATCACGGTCGAGCCGGCCACCCGGGCGAAAGGCGAGGTCCCGTCATGGGAGGGTGAGCAGATCCCGGTGCCGTTCGCTGTCGCCCAGGAGGTCGGGGCGCTCCGGAGAACTCGGGCGTTTGACCGCTACTCAGACGATCCCTGCGCGATAGCATACGCAGAGCGGTTCATGGCCGGAATGGACGAGGGAAACTACCCCGTCCCCACCGACCGCCTCATCACCCTCGAGAACACCGACGAAGGCGTCGTCTGCAACGTCTGCGGCGGACACAAGGCGAACGAGGCGCTGGCACGCGCGCTCTCGGTCCTCCTATCGGCCCGCTACGGGACGACCGTCGGGATCGAGGTCGGCGCTTACCGGTTCCTCCTGCGCCTGCCCCCGGAGATCCGCGCACTGGAGGTTCAGGAGACCCTTGCGGCGCTCGAACCCATGCATCTTTCGGGGATTCTGAAACTCGCCCTGAAACGAACGGCGCTCTTTAAGTGGAAACTTGTGCAGGTGGCAAAGAAGTTCGGCGCCATCGATGCGGACGCCGACTACGAGCGGTTCAGCATCCACCGGCTCATCGAGCTCTTTGACGAGACCGTCATCGCCGCCGAGGCATACCGGGAACTCTTCGCAAACTCGATGGACGTGGACGCAGCGCAGGAGATCCTCAAACGCCTTCGCGACGGCAGGATCGCGGTCGTCACGGGGCGGTTAAGCCCGCTCGGGAGCGATGTGCTCTCGTCTTCCCGGGACATGATTCCGCCGCCGATGATCGACCAGGCGGTGATCGGGACGTTGATGCGCCGGCTTGAGAAGGAGGATGTCGTCCTCTTCTGCATGCACTGCCGGAAGTGGAAGAGCCGGACGACCGTGGAGCGGGTCCCGGATCGCCCGCAATGCCCACTCTGCAATGCGCGCCTCATCGCGGCGTTAAAACCCTGGGACGAGCAGCTCATTCCGGCGGTGAAGAAGAAGAACAAGTCCGATGAGGAGCGGGCGATCGAGGTCAGGTTCCTTCGAAACGCCAACATCGTCCTCTCCAGCGGGAAGAAGGCGATAATAGCCCTCGCGGCAAAGGGCGTCGGCCCTGAGGTGGCGTCACGGATACTTGCCACCATGACCGAAGGGGATGCTTTCTACCGCGAGATCCTCAAGGCCGAGCGGAACTACGTAAAGACGCACAGGTTCTGGTAGTGAGCTCGTGCGGTATCGCCGGAGTTGCACTGGAGTAGCAACACATCCGGTACCGCCACAGTCGGGCAAGATGAGGCTCTTCTAACCCAGGTTCTCCCGACGGCATCATGCCCGGCAGAGTAATCTGGCGATAACCTTACAGCACAAAAAAGAGGCTTTCCTCGGCCTCATTTTTACTCAGAAAATGAACAACAGTAAAGAGGTTTACACGATTGTTTCAAGCCGCTGTTCCAGGAAATCGAGTCCTCGCTTGATATCCTCGATGTTCTTTCCGCCGGTCAGGATGATCTTTCCGGAACTGAAGAGGAGGGCGACAATCTTTGGATCCTCAATGCGGTATACAAGTCCCGGGAACTGCTCAGGTTCGTACTCGATGTTCTCAAGGTTGAGAGTGATGACCACCTTGTTCAGGTTGATGTACCTGCCCATGTCATACGAACAGACAATGTTCGTGACCGCGACCTGTGGCTCGTCATACGTATCGATACCGGCATCCCGAAGTGAGTGCATGATGATATCAAGGCCTTCGCGGAGGTCCTGCTTGTTCCTGATACCGGTGAGCACGACTTTTCCCGAGGAGAAAATCAGGGATGCGATCTTCGGCTTCTCAATGCGATAGACCGCTCCGGGGAACCTCTTCGTATTCAGTTCGCAGTTTTGTATTTTATCTGATACTTTTTCGAGGTCGATCGAGTCGGCAATCACCCCGGAGGCAACGATGTTCTCGATTTTCAGTGACTCGTATCCCTTCTCATCCATCGATATGAGTATCATTTTTCGGACCATAATACTAATGGATAATCTTTATGGCCATTACGAATTTAGAGCGTTCTTCACGGTCGTGCATTCTTTAAATCATGAGCGCGCAATTTTATTGATCACGTTATGGCAGATGATACGCAAAACCCCCCATCCTATGAAGACCTCTGCGCCAACTTCAAGATAGACGTCCCTGAATACTATAACTTCGGCTTCGACGTGATCGATGCATGGGCGAAGAAGGATCGGAATAAACTGGCGATGATCTGGACCGACCAGAAGGGCAACGAGAAGAAATACACATTCTATGACCTCATGCGGCTCTCAAATCAGGCGGTCAACATCTGTCTGAAATATGGTATAAAGAAGGGTGACCGGGTGATGTTGATGCTGCCCCGGGTGCCCGAGTGGTGGATCTTCGTTATCGCCCTCATCAAACTCGGTGCTGTCTACTGTCCCGCAACGACGATGCTGACACCGAAAGATCTGAAATATCGCATCCAGGCAGCCGAGATCAAGATGGTCATCACCCTGGCCGAACATGCGGACAAGGTCGATGAGATCTGTGATGAGTGCCCCACGCTCGCGGTTCGGCTCCTGATCGATGGCGTGAGAGAGGGGTGGGTCAGCTACCCGGTTGAACTTGACTACCCCGCACCCTGCTCACACAGGCTGGTGAACCTCCCCGGAATGCAGCGGACCAAATCGACGGACCCTATGCTGATCTTCTTCACCTCCGGGACTACCGGCGAGCCGAAGATGGTGGTCCATGACTACTCCTATCCGCTCGGGCATATCGTCACCGCGCAACTGTGGCACGACCTGCATCCGAACGATCTCCACCTGACAATATCAGACACGGGCTGGGGGAAGAGCGCATGGGGAAAACTCTTCGGTCAGTGGATCGTCGGCGCGTGCATCTTCGTCTACGACATCAGGGGGCGGTTCCACGCCACCGAGATCCTGCCGCTCATGGAGAAGTACGGGATCACGACATTCTGCTGCCCCCCGACCATCTACCGGATGCTCATCCTCGCCGATCTCGACAAGTTCGATCTCTCCGACCTGCGCCACTGCTGCAGCGCCGGTGAGGCTCTCAACCCCGAGGTGATCCGGGCATGGAAGGAAGGGACAGGTAAGACGATCTATGAGGGCTACGGCCAGACCGAGACGGTGCTCTGCATAGGGACTCTTCCTGGCATGAAGTGCAAGCCCGGATCCATGGGGAGGCCCATGCCCGGCTGGCATGTCGAACTTCACGACGATGAAGGGAATCCGGTCGGTGTCGGTGAAGAAGGGCGGATCGCGATCAGACTCGATCCCCGGCCTGTGGGGCTCTTCCGCGGCTACCTGAACAATGAAGAAGAGAACCGCAGGGTCTTCCAGAATGGGTTCTATTATACCGGCGATAAAGCCTACATGGACGAGGACGGCTACTTCTGGTTCATCGGGCGCGACGACGATGTCATCAAGTCATCCGGCTACCGGATCGGGCCGTTCGAGGTCGAGAGCGCGCTCATGGAGCATCCGGCTGTGCAGGAGGCAGCGGTCGTTGGCTCTCCCGATGTGATCCGGGGCCTGATTGTCAAAGCCTTCATCATCTTAAAACCGGGATATCAGCCCAGCGAAGCGCTGGTCAAGGATATTCAGAGGTATGTTAAGCGAGTGACGGCGCCCTACAAGTATCCCCGTGCGATCGAGTTTGTGGAGTCGCTCCCAAAGACCATATCCGGCAAGATCAAGCGCTATGAACTCCGGGAACTCGAGATGAAGCGGTTCATGGATAACAACAACCACAACCCTCCCCCCTCCACAACGAGCGGGGAGTAATTAGATTTATTTTGTTGGAGATACTACAATATTAGGCGCGAGGGTTGCCAAGCCAGGTCAAAGGCGCTGGATTCAGGGTCCAGTCTCGAAGGAGTTCGAGCGTTCAAATCGCTCCCCTCGCATTCTTTTGACGCGTAAAAAAAAGAGTTATTTGACCCTGCCAAACTCCTGACTGACTTCTGCTGCGGACTGGAAGGTCTGGTCTTGGAACATCTCAAGAACCTGAATCACTGCGTTGGGTGCATTGTTCTTCCTGGCATGGTTGATCAGGTCCTGCTTGTTGGCGGGGTAGTCCATGCCGGCAAGATACTTCTGGAATGCGGATGCACTCAACTCTTCAACCGATGCTGTCTGTGCTACAGAGGCCTGCCCGCCTCTAACCGAGGGTCTCTCTTCTGCCATTGTTCTTACCACCTTTTCTTGTTTGCATCCCTTCCGGAGGGACACACGCATGCCCATAGCTCTAGGTGAATAAAAAAGTTACTGTGTTTTGAGGCCAAAACGACGATAATATGAAGAGAACTAGTTCTGAGTTGGTGATGACCGGATACGGCAGACCCACCCGGTATCATCGGTTCGCCGGAATGCCTCTTGGAGAGGAGTGCTCCTGTTGGCTATCGGGCAAACGGATCTAGGCCCTGGTGTCACTGTGGGCCGTCGGGTTGATCAATTTACGGAATGCCTCCATTGTAACGAGGAGAGATCCGGACCGGTTCACCAGATCAACGCTGGCAACATATTGCCGGTTTTTGGCACCCGGGAAAATTTCCCTCAAAATTAAAAAATTATGCGCTGATGGCAGCCAGTCTGCCCTCATCGCGCATGAACAGCCAGTAGCCCTCGGTTGGATTGAGTCTCTGGTTCTCACCCTGTGCTCCGGTCTGGTTGTTGATGAGCACCGAGCGATACATCTGGTTCTCCGCATCGAACCCGACGACATAGACCCAAGCGTCCTCCACTGATCCCAGGGCTTCATCCGCAGTTCGTGGTGTCATGTCAGAGTAGCCAATGGCATTCCAGCCTGAGCTGAGCGTCCTCATGGCGGGCGCTCTCACCGGGTTGGTGCTGAGACTCAGTTCTATGGTTGTATCCTCGGTTGAATAGACCCAGTATCCAACAAGGACTTCCAGAGTCTCGTTCTCGCCCACCGGAGTGAAGCCGGTTGCCGGTTCAAATGTGTAGATCGGCCGCCCATCAGTCTCGACTTCACTGAAAACCTGTCCTACAGTGTCGTTGCCTACAGCAAGCTGTCTTGGGATGGAGATGAAATTCCAGCCCTCATAGAGTTCGAGGTCCATAGTCTCCCCGGTCGATGGGGTTGGCGTCGTCGGTGTTGGAGTGACGTTGACCGTCGGCGTCGGGGTCACATTGACTGTCGGTGTCGGTGTGACGTTGACTGTCGGCGTCGGAGTCACATTCACTGTCGGTGTTGGGGTGACGTTGACTGTCGGCGTCGGGGTCACATTCACCGTCGGCGTCGGCGTGACGTTGACTGTCGGCGTCGGAGTCACATTCACTGTCGGTGTTGGGGTGACGTTGACCGTTGGTGTCGGAGTCACATTCACCGTCGGCGTCGGAGTGACGTTGACCGTCGGTGTCGGAGTGACGTTGACCGTCGGTGTCGGAGTCACATTGACCGTCGGTGTTGGTGTGACGTTGACCGTTGGTGTTGGGGTCACATTGACCGTCGGCGTCGGGGTTACATTCACCGTCGGTGTCGGAGTCACAGTCACTGTTGGTGTCGGCGTCGGCGTGGGTGTTGGGATTGTGACATCCGGCGGGATCAGGACACCGTCAATCACGTAGACATTGATGTTATTCGTGATCTGGATCTGGTTCTGGACGGTGAAGTTGTTGATGATCAGCTGACCGCCGTCTGTTATTGAAACGTTGACCCCTGATCCTTCAACAGTCGGCAGGGATATCTGGCCGTCGGTTGAGTTCTGGCACAGCATCACGAGTTCTTCGATCGTGTAGTCGCCCTGGATGACGTGATACTCGAGGATAGTGTTTAAGAGCGTGGTGTTGTTGAAGATGAGCGAGAGCGTCTCGTTGCCGAGTTCGTCAAACGCATCATTCGTCGGGGCGCATATGATGTAAGTTCTGTTCTCTTCAAGGCTCTGGTCGAGAGTGGAGTTGTTTACGACTTCGACGAAGGTCGTCAGATTCTCTTCATCAGCAAGCTCAGCGACGATCAATTCGGTGATATTCACCACCGGAGTCGGCGTCGGAGTCACATTGACCGTCGGTGTCGGCGTGACGTTGACTGTCGGCGTCGGAGTCACATTGACCGTCGGTGTCGGCGTGACGTTGACTGTCGGCGTCGGAGTCACATTGACCGTCGGCGTCGGCGTGACGTTGACTGTCGGCGTCGGAGTCACATTGACCGTCGGCGTTGGAGTGACGTTGACCGTCGGTGTCGGGGTCACATTGACCGTCGGCGTTGGAGTGACGTTGACCGTCGGTGTCGGGGTCACGTTCTCTTCGACCGTGACGTTCACCGTCTCAAAGACGAGCGGACTGAGCGGCGTGTGGTCGTTGTTGACCAGCTGGACCGAGAGGTTGTGCTCTCCCGGCGTCACGTTCTCCCAGGTGTGGGTGAGGTTCGCGGAGACGACGTAGCCGCCGGTCGGCGGGATGGCCGGTTCGCTCTCATTCGTCGGTATCGGGGCGTCCAGGTAGTAGTGCAGGTGCCCCTCGCCCGGGGCGTTCGGCTGCCCGGTCGGCTCGACAAGCGTGAAGTTCGTGACATTCACGCTCACCGTGACGTTCCCGGTGGGGATGCTGGCGCCCTCCATGGGTTCAATGATGGTGACGTTCGCTTCGGCGGCCGGCGGGGTTGGCGTCACCGTCGGCGTCGGTGTGACGTTGACTGTCGGTGCCGGAGTCACGTTCACCGTCGGTGTCGGAGTCACATTGACCGTTGGTGCCGGAGTGACATTCACAGTCGGTGTTGGAGTGACGTTGACTGTCGGTGCCGGTGTTACGTTCACCGTCGGGGTCGGAGTCACATTGACCGTTGGTGTCGGGGTGACGTTCACTGACGGCAGTCCCCCGGTCACGTTGAATGCCTGCTGGACAGGGCTCCCGTTCAGGAGGACCGGCACGTCAGGGCCCGGGAACTCGTGGACGCCAAGTACTCCCTGGTCAAGGTGGAGCATGGCGTAGAGGACCGGCGTTGCCTCCTCGACATCAATTGCAATGGTCACGTTCTCGTTCACACCCGGACTGATCGGGCTGAAACCGATGACCGGCCCCGGGGTTCCGTTCTCGTCTGCGTGAATGTCCGCCCATCCGGGTCGATGAATCGTGGCAGTGTCAACGACCACCGTAGCGTTTTCAATCGACTGGTCGGAGATGTTGATCGCCGGTGTCACGTTCTCTGCTGGCGGTGGAATCCCCGTCGGTGTCGGTGTTACGTTGACCGTTGGTGTCGGGGTCACGTTCACTGTCGGTGTCGGAGTCACATTGACGGCTGCCCCGAGTACAGTCGCATTGACTATCAGCGTATACGAGGCGTTCTCTATGGTGTGGTTAAGAGGTCCGTAAGAGTAGATGATGCTGTCGCCGTCGGTCACGTTCGTCACTGCAGGTCCGGTTGTACCCCGTTCGTCATTTATCCAGTATGTCCAGTTATGCGGAGTGCCGTTCACAATCTCGTTAGAGATGTTCATAATCGACAGGATGCTGAGGTTTCCCTCTTGTGGAGGCAGATCTTCAACAACCTGATACTCGAATGCACCAAGGTTTGAGGCTACGTCAAGGGCTCCAAGCACGCTAATCTGAGGCACCTCATACGTCTCGGTACTGTTAACCGGTGTAATGCTTACAATCTCATCCGGGTTCAGTTCAACAGGCCCCTCCCCGATCAGCACTGCCGTGCTTGCGGCAGCGATTGATAGGAGAAGAACGATGCACAAACTGAACTCTACAGGTCTTCTCATGCATATCCCCCCTTGCGGCCAAGGGGATAATCGTTGTAATATAAAAATATTGTCATAAAAATTTTTTAGTGGATATTAGGTCAAATAAAGGTTTGATCAGAGGCATTTCTACATCCTCATTCATCATGAACAGACACATCAACGGCTGGTCCCCAGCCGTCGTAAAAGCGGACGGCATGTTCTTTTGAGGCATGGGGTTCCGCTTGCAATCCTCGATGACCCGGCTTGCCTCTTACCCCGGCGCAGTTGACGGTTCCGGGTGCCATAGTGGAGCAACTTGCAGTCTGTGCAATAATATCCCCAAAAAAAGAGTAGTTAAGAGAATAATCCGCCTCTTCAGTACCCGGAACCGATACTTGCTGCCATCCCTCCTGGCCGTTTACGTCATTGCACGACTCCCACCAGAGGCTGACTCTCAGTCATCGTCTCTGTCGGGATCGGCGTCATGGTCTGATTTTCGGCTGCTGTCAGGTTCAGGGCCGGAGGCACCAGGACCCGGTCGATGATATGAATCACACCATTGGTTGTGTTGATGTCCATGATGGTGATGGTTGCATTCTCAACCATGACTTCGCCGTCGCTGGTGGTGACGTTTAAGGTCTCACCGGAAAGCGTGTTGAGCGTCGTCATGTTCCCGGCCTCTTCACCACCGAGGAGTCCGCTGATGATCTCGATGACGCCGCCGTCAGACTGGCCTCCTGTCTGGTTCTGGCTCATGTTGGTGAGGTTCGCTGCGGTGTACTCGCCCTCAATAACGTGGTACTGGAGCAGTATAGTCAGGTTCCCGGGTTCGTTCATGAGCTGGGTGACGGTATCATTGCCGAGCGCAATGAACGCTTCATTGCTTGGAGCAAAGACCGTGTACGGTCCCGTCGTATTCAGGGTGTCAGAGAGCCCGGCCGTATCGATTGCTTCGGCCAGCGTTGTCAAATTCCGGTCTTGATTGATGTACTCGACAATCGTCACATTTTCTGTCAGATTGACCGGTTGCCCGGTCTGGCCCACGGGTGTCATCGTTGCATTCTCGTCCCCCACCACTGCCGCCGTCACACCAAGCGGCATTGCCAGAAAGACGAGGATGCAGATGCACAGAGTCATCCATTGTCTCATTCTATCCATCCCCCCTTGGGAGGGGGGATGGATACGTATTCAATTATATAAATCTTATTTATGGTTGTGACCGGGTCTTGGTGATAGATCCGGTGACCGGGGCAATCTTCTCACTCCAGCTGCTAGGGAGATGAGCGGCCAATATCGACTCGTATTCCAGGAATCATTGCATCCGTTGGGATATAAGAGGCTTAGAGGCGTATCAGGACAGTCTTCTCCTCTGTGTACTCCTCGAGCGCCCGGCTGCCGTTCTCTCTGCCTATGCCGCTTGATTTCATCCCTCCAAACGGCACCTCCGGCGGAATCCGAAGATGCTGGTTGACCCAGACAATTCCCGCCTCGAGGCTTTCCGTCGCCCGGGCGATCACATCCGCGCTCCGGGTCCATACTGAGGCCCCGAGGCCGTAACGGCTATTGTTTGCGAGATCAATCGCCTCATCGAGGCCCGAGACGGTCGCTATCGGGAGCACCGGGCCAAAGACCTCCTCCGAGAAGAGGATTGAGTCATAGGGGACATCGGTTACAAGCGTCGGCAGGAAGAAGAACCCTCGTTTGTATGCTTCACCCTCAGGAGTCCGCCCTCCCGTGATGATCGTTCCCTCGTCCTGTTCCCGGGCGGTATCGACCTGGGTGACGACCCGCATGAAACCTGCCCGGTTGTTCAGCGGTCCCATGCTGACGCCGCGATCCAATCCGTTCCCGACGACGATCTCCTCGACCCTCGATTTTAAGTGTCGGATGAATTCATCCGCGATAGAATCAAAGAGATAGAGTCTTTTGACTGCCGTGCAGACCTGACCGCAGTTGTAGAATCGACCCCGGATGACCCCCTCAACCGCCATCCCGATATCGGCATCATCCGCAACGATCATGGGATCGCTTCCTCCGAGTTCCAGTGTGAGGTGCTTCATTGTCGGTGCGGCGTCCATGGCGACCTGCCTTCCTGTCCCGACTTCGCCGGTGAATGAGACCTTCCGAATGCCCGGGTTCCTCGCAATCTCGCGGCCGACGGTCTCTCCCGGGCCGGTGACGATGTTCAAGACGCCGGGAGGAAGCCCTGCCTCTTCGAGGATCTCTGCGAGCCGTATACAGGTCAGCGGGGCAGTGCGGGCAGGCTTCAGGACCATGGTGTTCCCTGCCGTCAGAGCCGCCCCGATCTTCCAGCCCATGATGATCGCCGGCATATTCCAGGGAATAATGGCACCACAGATGCCGAGCGGACGTCTCTGGACTGCAGCGTGGCCGTAGCCCCGGATCTTTAAGTACTCTCCCTGTTCCCTCGCAGAGAGGGCGTGGTAGTATTCAAGAATATTTGCAAATCCGTTGATCTCATCAACCGCTTCGCGGATGGGCTTTCCCTGTTCGGTGGTGAGAAGCGTCCCAAGTTCGGTGTTCCGGCGGCGAACCTCCGTTGCAGCAAAGAGGAGGATTTTTGAGCGAACCCGTGGATCTTTCGTCGACCAGTCCGCGAATGCCTCCCCGGCGGCCTCTACAGCAGCCCTGACGTCGTCCTCGTTACCGAACGGCACCTCCTCGATCAGATCCCCCGTAGCTGGATTACGCACCTCAAAGACCTTTCCGGAGGCTGCGTCACACCACTCACCGTTGATCAGCATCTTCATGGATGATCGTTATGACCGGGGTGGTAATATGTGCTCTGGGTCACCCACGGAACTCACACCGGCACCTGCCGATAGGGATGGCCATCATCGCCGACATCCCCGCAAGAAGGAGAAATGCGGGCAAGAATCCGATCTCTCCTGCGACCAGCCCGGCAAGGGCGGGAAGGACTGTAAACCCTGCGTATGCGGAGGTGTTGAAGAGCCCGGTCATCACACCCTGCTGGATCTTCGTCTCTGCGAGGAACGCAAGGATTGCGACAATGATCACCCCTGTAAGGGCGCCGATGATTGGAAAGGCATAGGGGGTTACGTAACTTGCCCCGACCGCCCCGGCCATAAGGAGCGAGGAGATCCGGATGGTCGGAGCGGGACGGAAGGTGATACGGGGCGCGATGAGCACGGCAACGACGGTCGCAACGTTGATCGTTGCAAGCTGCAGGGCAAGAAGCGACGAATCGTTTCCGCTATACTCCGGGTAGATGGCTGCCACTGCCCCGGTCATCCCCACCAGGACGACTGTTGCCGCAAAGAGCCAGAAGTAGTTTCTGACGATCCCGGCAAGATCCGCTCTTGCGAACGTTTCGAGTTTGCTCTCCCTGATTGCGACGCTCGTCGCAAGCGCGGGGATGGAAAGTATCGTAAAGAGGGCTATCCCCGCGAGGTGGTTATCGAGCGTCGAATCGAGCCAGCCTGTCGCGAGGAGCCCCATGACCAGGCCGAGGTTCTGGGCCGCGACGACGTACCCGCTGATCCGCCCGGATGACGGGTGCGAATTCGCCCACGCGAGTGCCGCTGAGAAGAAGAGGCCGGCCCCGATCCCCTCGATTCCCCGGAAGATGAGGAGGGGAAGGCCAGAGGGGAAGAGCAGGATGAGGACCCCGCTTGCGAGGGTCAGGAGAAGGCCGGCACGGATGAGCGGGACACGGCCGATCCGGTCGCTCGCTATCCCCGCCGGCAACACCGAGATGAATGTGCCCAGAAAGTATGCGGCGTAGACCGCACTCTGGGCTGCCGCCCCATCCGCGAAATCCGGGAGCACGGGAACGACGGCGTTTGATAACGCCATCACCACGAATATCCCGAGAAGGATGGGGAGGCTCCGCAGCATACCTAGATCATGCGGTAGGTCTCGAGATTCATGGGAGAGTGCGTCTCGATGCGGTGCCGCTTATATATGGAACTTGCAAGGTCGATTGTCTTATTCTCATCACCATGGATGGTGAAGATCTTCTCCGGCCGGGGCTGGAGGTGAGCAACGTAGTTCATCAACTGCTTGCGGTCAGAATGGCCTGAGAATCCGTCGACCGTCGCGATCTCAAGATTGATCACGATCGTCTCACGCCATCCGAGCGGGATCTCGCGCCAACCTTTCTGGATCCGCCGCCCGAGCGTCCCCTCTGCCTGATAGCCGACGAAGATGAGCGAGTTGCGCTCGTCGGGACCGAGAGCCTTGAGATACTCCATCACCGGACCACCGTTGAGCATACCGCTCGTCGTGATGATGACGCAGGGGTCGCCTGAGATCACCTTCTCGCGGAGATCCGGCGAATCGACCTGGACGAAGGCCTCGGAGAGGAAGGGGTTCATACCCTCGCGGAAGATCTGGTTTCGAAGGTCGCTATTCAGATACTCCGGATAGGTCGTGTGGATCGCCGTCGCTTCCTTGATCATACCGTCGAGGTAGATCTTCACTGCCGGCATCTTCTCTCGCCGGATCCCCTCTTCGAGGGCAAGCATGACCTCCTGCGACCGGCCGACGGCGAACGCGGGGATGATCACCTTCCCGCCGCGCGTGATCGTCGTCGAGATCATCTCGTAGAGTTTCTCTTCCGCCTCCTTCCTCTGCGGCTGGATATCGTTCGCTCCGCCGTAGGTGCTCTCCATGAAGAGGGCTTCAAGCCGGGGGAAGGACGATACCGCGGGAGAGAAGAGCCTCGTCTTCTGGTAGTTGAAATCCCCGGTGAATGCAATGTTGTAGAGCCCATCGCCGATGTGGAAGTGCGCGATTGCCGACCCGAGGATATGCCCCGCGTTGTGGAAGGTGAGCTTGACATCGGGAGCGATGTCCGTCACACTGCCGTAATTGAGAGTGATGGAGTGCTTTATGTAGGTTTTTACCTCGTTTGAGGTGTAGGGGATCTTATCCGTCTCTTTCCGGATAACATCGAGGTAGTCGAGCTGGAGCATCGCCGAGAGGTCCCTCGTCGGAGGGGTGGAGTACACCGGCCCCTCGTAGCCATACTTAAAGAGGAGGGGGACGAGAGCACAGTGGTCGAGATGTGCGTGAGTAAGGACGACCGCATCGAGCGTGTCGAGGGGGTAGATCTCGGGCACGTAAAGGTACGGCGTCCCGTTCGCGGTGCTCCCTGGCTTCTCGCCGCAGTCCACCAGGATCTTGCTCTCCGGCGTTGATATAAGGAACGCAGCACGGCCGACCTCACGGCAGCACCCGAGCGTGGTAACCCGCAGCCACTGGTCTTTGCTTGTGACCTCCCGGTGGATGCGGCGGCCGATCGCCCGCAGGAATGCCTTGCGCTCGTCCTTCACCGACCGCAGATAGGTGCGGATCTGCTTCACCGTCGCGCTCTCGATTGGCGGCGTTCGGACTACCTTCGGCGTCCAGCCGATCTGCTTTGTGATCTCCCGGAGGGTTATGCCGTTCTTGCCGATGACTACCCCGGGCTTTTCTGCCTCGATCAGGACTTCGCCCGTCTCCGGGTCGAAGAAGAGATCTGTGATCCCGGCGCTTTCTGGAACAACAGCCCGGATCTCCTGGGCCGCCCGTTCAGGGTCTTCGAGAATATTCGGGCGCACGACGATGCGCTTGCGCAGGTCTCGCGCCAATATTTTTATAAGATCTGCCTGGTCGGCAAACAGTTTCGGGTCGTCGGTGTAGATTACAAGTTCAGGGCCTTCAAACTCAACATCTGAGACTGTGATCCCGCTGGGAACGATCTTGTTGATCTGCTCCTTAAGTTCCTGAAGTTTCTCTTCAATCACCATTAAAATCGTCCTAAAAAATGTCAGGTTGTCGAGCGGGCTACCGAGGGTCTCTGCACCCCGCTTTCTATATGTTCTTCGTATTTGTCCTTCGTGATCACGACGAGCATAATATCCTCCCCCGACGCGGAGTCACGGCGCATCGCTGATCGGACAGCGCGAAGGGCGAGGTCTCGCGCCTCATCCTCTTTCATATCGGCATGGTACTGATCTTCGAGCACGCCGTAGGCAAAGGGAGACCCGGAACCGGTGGCGACGATCTCCTCTTCCTTGGTTGCCCCGCCCATGGCATCAACGGAGTAGATGCTCGGTCCCTCATTATCGAATCCGCCTACCAAGAGCTGGACATAGTAGGGATAGTAGCGATTCTGGTTCAAGTAGTTCGAGAGCAGGGTAGATGCTGCACCGACCGACATGGTCTTTCCACGGCGCATCTCAAAGAGGTTGCACTCGACCTGCATGATTCGGACGAGTTGTTGCGCGTCGCCGACGCCGCCGGCAGTGGTCATACCGATCCTCGGCGTGATCTGGTATATCTTCTTGGCACGCTTGCTCGCGATCATGTTCCCCATCGTCGCACGCATCTCAGTGGCAAGGACGACTCCGTTATCAAAGATCAGTCCTACCGTGGTTGTGCCCTTCATAATCTCCTGGGAAATATCAAGCATTGAAGCACCCCTAAAACCATTAAAACGCTTTATCACGCTCAAAAGCGGTTATGCGTATAGCGATACCATAAAACATAAATTTATCGTCGTGCCGAATTTTTGGCACGATATGATAAGCATCTATATGTTATATGAATGTTGCCCCTTAATTCTTTCGTAACCCCTGTTGCTCGGGCAGCAGGACTTTGATCAACTCCCGATCGAAGAGCATGGCGATAAGCCGCTTGTTTCCATTGACTACCGGGAGCTGGTCGACTCGGGCGCGCTTCATCTTTAATGCGCACTCACTGACCTCGGAGTTTAAGGGGACGGCAAGAACGTTCTTGACCATTGCATTCTTCACCGGGATTGGGAGCAACTGGATCCTTGAGATACCGTAACTGATGGTGTGCATATCCCGGATACTCTCCCAGGTCCACTCATCGTCATCCGTACCGTTCGAGAAATCGCTGACCTCGACGCCGTCCTCGATACGAGTATGTCTGATGAGGTCCCGTTCCGATATGATACCGGTCAGCGTGCCGTCTTCCATCAGGATGGGAATGGCGTCATAACCGGAGATCTCAAGGATTCGTCCGACAAGCGAGAGGGGGGTCTCTTCCCAGAGGGCATAGGTCTTGCTGACGTAGTTGTCCTTGATCGGTATGTTCAGGCGCATCTGAGCAATAGCACCGATGAGGTCGGCCACGCTGATGAGCCCGACCATTGACCCATCTTCCACGACCGGGAGCCTTCTTATGTTGTGATGCACCATCAGACTGGCCGCCTCAGAGATTGATGCATCAGGCCCGATGACGATCGGGTCAGGTGTCATCAGGAGCCCAAGCTGGGTCTCATCTGTTTTCCGGAGGAGATCTTTTCGGGTGATGATGCCGACGAGTTCACCGTCTTTTAAGACCGGCACACCGCTTATGCCCGTGCGCTTTAAGATCCGCAGGACATCGTCCCGGTTTCCGGGAATCTCGACACAGACGACGTCGGTGACCATGAAGTCCCGAACAAGCATCTGCTGCGAAGAGGTTATGATCTCACCACCGTTGTCGTTATGGGACTGTTGCGCACAACGTACTCGGTCACGCTGCCAAGCAGGAGGCGATCGACGCCGCTCTTACCGTAGGAACCGAGGAAGATGCGGTCGGCACCGAGTTCTTCGGCGAGAGAGATAATCTGTGACCCAGCATGCCCCTGCCGAAGATGAGTGGTAAGCGAAACACCCACTTCATCGGCCTTCTTTCGAGCGGATTTGAGGATATCCTCGCCTTCCTTCTGCAAAACACTATAGATAATCTCGAGTGTGTTGTCCATGGGAAGGGATGAAAAGAGCCCGGATTCGACAACGTAGACGGCATGAACATCGGTGTCCCGACCAACCGCATCATCGAGAGCTTCCTGCAAAGCCCGGTTGGCTGGTTCGGAACCATCTATTGCAACAAGTACCTTACGGAACATACACACCACGCAGAACAGATACTTCTTAAGTGTTTTTCTACTGCATGGTTAAAACGTTTTGGCAAATGAATGATGGATTCAACCGTTTTACAACTGTTGCCCTGATGTCTTTGCTGAAGGAGAGGTTCCCCTTTGCCGGATCGATGACGATAAATGATGCTTTTTGCCTTTCCTCGATATATCCGCTGTTTCCGGCGAGTTGAGCCCCTGCAACGGCGGCGCGAAGGATCTCTTCTGGGGGCGCGCGGTAGATTGTCGCTGTGAATGCCATCTCCGAAAAGAGGTCCGGCTGGACGAACATGACATTATCCGTCCCGAGGAGGAACCTGCCGCCGAGTTCGAGGATACGCTTGATCGGCGGGTGGGCCGACGATGCTGCGACGCCGAGCAGCCAGTTTGATCGCGGGCAGACGGCGATGGGAATTCCCATATCGACGATTTGCCGGAGTTGTGCGTCTGTAGCATGGGTGCAATGGACAAGGAGGTCGGGTTCAAACGCGAGTGCATCATCGATGTCGTTCTGGTTCTTCTCCCCGGCATGAAAGGCGACGAGTTTCCCTGCGGCTCGTGCATTCCTGACGACCTCTTCGGCATTCTTGATATCGTGGACGCTGCTGATGCCCGCACCGTCGCTCACCAGTTCCCCTCCTTCGCGGCCGAGGATGACGGGGCGGCAACAGAGCCCTGCGGCGGCCTCCCGCAGCGCCGCGACTCCTTCGATCCCTCCCTCTCGAAAGTCAGCAAATCCGGCCGTTCCGGCTGCGATCATCGTTATCATGCTCGAACGCATTGCCCGAACGAGGTCATCCCGTGGGGTTGCTGCAAGGATCCTGTGTTTTAAGCCGTTTGGGGGTTTGACGAGGTCTGCGAGGCTCCCATGAGCGGGGAGATCCATCGCCACGGTGTCGCCGAGGTGGGTATGAGCGTTGAAGAGGGCGGGCACGATCCAGCGATCCGGTCTCCGGGAAAGGGGTTCTATCGAGGTTATGATACCGTCCGAGACGGTGATACTCACATCTTCTTCCCTGAGTTCTTCACCAAGGAGTGCCCGACCGGTGACGACGTATGATCTGGTTTCCTGCATCTTGGACCTTTGTTTTATATATTGCGAGGGAGAATATTTCAGTATGGCGAAAAAATCTGGCGGGAGACTGGTATCCTCTGCCGGCCTGGTCAACTACTATGACAGCGAAGACCACCGGGCCATCCATATCAGCCCGAAAGCGGTGATCGCTGTGACCATCGTGACCGGAGTGGCAGTCTTTGTTCTCAATGCCCTCTTCTAATCCTTTTTGCTCTTCAGTGCCGCCCTGATGATATCCTGCTCGGGCGTGAAGTAGACGGTATCGTGTCCGGTCCAGGTCCGGCAGTTTCTAAAGACCACCGCAGGGACTCCCTGGTGGCTCTCGCCCATGACGAAGTTTGCGAAGGCTGCTATCTCATCGACCACTGCTTCCTCGGTGATCTCAAGGACATGGCCGAAGAGATCGGTGTCGCCCCGGTAATCGTTGATCGCAGTCATCCCTGCCCACCCGATAGCAATGCCGGTCTGGCCGCGCCTAAACGACCGACCGCAGGTGTCGGTGATGAGCACCCGGACATTTTTGCCGGTGATGCGGCGGATAGAGTCCCTGATCTCGGCAGCCGCCCCCATGGGATCGGGCGGGAGAATGATGATCCGGCCGTCTTCAACGTTGCTGTGGTCGACACCCGCCCGCACGCCGATATGGCCGGAAGGTAACTCCGATAGGATGAACGGGTACTCAAGCAGGATATCGGCGGACGAGTCCAGCACCGCCTGGACAAAGCGGGGATCTTCCTTGGTCTTTTCCGCGATCCGCACCGCGTCCGCACCGGGGGTGATCGTGGCGAGGTCCCGGGTGAAACCTTTTGACTTTGAGTAGACCGATGAGGCGACGGCGAGGATATCCCCATCCTGAAACGCGACCCGTTCACAGATCAGGGCAGGCAGGTCGTCGCCCTGCTGTATCAGGGGGAGGCCCAAAACTCCGATTACCTGGATATCCATGGAATTCATGGATCAGTGATCGTCTTCACTTCCAGAAAAAGGCTCGGGTTCTCTTGCGGAGGATGACGCGGGATTTTGGGATTATTCGCCCCGGGAAGGGGCGCAACGCATCCTCGAGAGGAGGAGAGCGTTCGGGGCATGATCCCCGAAGGCGCGAGCACTGACGATTCGGAAACGATCAGGGGCCTTCGCGGTGCAACAGGCACAAATGGACGAGACAAGGGGAAAGCCTGGTGGCCGTGACCCGCGGGAACGCGCACCGCTGGTGCTCGATACTGGAAGAGCAACCGGCCGTCTGGAGCAGAGGTTCGCGAAAAGGAGAGACACCTGCGGTGCGACCACGATCACCCGCAGGGCAGCCCCACGTCCTGCTTCAGCCGGAACTCCGGTTCGAACGAGGCAATCAGGTCGAGGTACTGCTCGACGGTCCGGGTGATGAGGAAGTTCTCCCGCACCCTCTCGCGCGCTGCGTGCCCAAGTTGCTTGCGGAGATCAGGGTCGCGGAGCAGCTGAACGATCCTCTTTGCCGCCTCATCGACCGAGGAGACCAGAAACCCGGTCTCTCCATCGCGAATCTGGTAGCGGATGCCGCCGACGTTCCCCCCGATCACCGCTGCACCCTTCCACATCGCCTCCGATACTGTCAGCCCGAACCCCTCCCGGAGGGACTTTTGCAGGACGACCGCCGCCCGCCGCTGGAGTGCGTTCACAAGTGCTCCGTCCTGGACGCTCATCACGATGACCCGCTCGCTACGGTGGGCGAGAAGCGATCGGTAGACCTCGGCCCCCTCCGGATCGTCGGTCGCAACGTTCCCGACAAGAACCAGGGTGCACTCCTCCTCTTTTCGCGCCATCTCAAACGCCTTGATAACCCCCACAGGGTCCTTCCAGTGATCGAACCGTGAGATCTGCACAACCAGAGGGAGATCTGTCGGGATACCGTAATGTTCGAGGCGCTCGTCAATGGCGCTCTCCGAGAGTTCCCGGTTCACGATGGAGAAGGGGTCGATCCCGGGCGTGAAGAAGACCTGCGGTCTCTTGAGATCCAGGCGGTACTCTCCGCAGGAGAGGACGATGGCGTCGTACTTCTCTATGAACGGGACGAGGTAGTTCCAGACCTCCCGGTTCGGCGCAGTCAGGTCAAGGTGGCAGCGCCATACCCAGGGGCTCTTCTTCCGGTAGTGGGTGATCAACGGGAGAGGCTGGGGGTCGTGGACGAAGACCACGTCGTGGTCGAGGTGGTTGCGCACCGCGTTCTCGTAGACGACACGCTCGTAAATCTCCTTCTTGCGGTCGGTCAGGTTGATCTCGGCCCCCTGGAGGGCGTTATGAAACTTCTTTGTCACGCTGAAGAAGTCCGGGGGGCCGTGAACGACGCGCCACCCGGTCTCTATGCCGAGACTGTTCATCAGAAGCGTCAGGGATGCAAGGATCTGCGAGACCCCGCCGCCGTAGTACGTGGAGTTCATGTGCATGACATGAAGGTCGTGGAGCGGTCGTGCCTTCGCCTTGATACGGCGCACGGCCTCTTTCCCGATAAACGGCTCATAGTCGTCGATTGTGTGGATCGCGTTCATCCTGATCGCCCTCCCCCTCCTCGCGATCACTCTTATGCATAGCGGCAAATTCCTCTCCTTTCGCCCCCGGCACCAGGTGCCCGGGCCCCCCTGTTCAATCCTGCACAACCGTTATATGGGTGTCGCGGCACCCACCAGCGAGGAGGCCCATATGGTAGAGATATCAGGATCTCGGGGCGACCTGCCGGGCAGGCACGAGTCGTACTGGATGGCGACCTCGCCGGAAACGGCGTTTCCACCCCTTGACGGCGAAGGGCGCGTTGATGTTGCGGTGATCGGCGGCGGCATTGCTGGAATCACCACGGCGTTTCTGCTCAAACAGGCGGGATTGACGGTCGCCCTCCTCGATGCTTACCGTATTGCCACGGGCACCACAGGTCATACGACCGCAAAGATCACGTCGCTTCACCGGCTTGTCTACAGATACCTGATCGACCGGTTCGGGAGTAAGAAAGCAAAACAATACGGCGATGCAAACCAGGCCGGGATCGAGATGGTCGCATCCCTCGTCCGGGATTACAACATCCCCTGCAGCTTCGAGCGAAAGCCGGCCTACACCTACGCGGAGTTTGAGGAGGAGCGGGATCTGGTCGCGGCCGAGGCGGATGCGGCACGAAGCCTCGGTCTTCCTGCTGCGTTCACCGATGAGGTGCCGCTTCCCGGGCGGACGCACGGGGCGGTAGTCTTCGAGGACCAGGCACAGTTCCATCCACGCAACTACCTCCTGCTGCTCGCCGGGCACCTCCCGGGGGAGGGGAGTTATGTCTTTGAGATGACGCGAGCCCTCGATATCGAGGAGCGGGCTGGAGGCGTCAACGTGAAGACCGACCGGGGCTCGCTCTCCTCAGACTATGCTGTCCTCGCTACGCACTACCCCATTTACGACCGTCCCGGCGCATACTTTGCCCGGATGCACGCCTCACGGTCCTACGCGCTCGGTATCCGTATCGATGAGCCGTTTCCGAACGGGATCTTCATCAATGCAGGAGATCCGGTCCACTCCTGGCGGTCGCAGCCCACTGAAGACGGGGATCTCGTCATCGTTACGGGTGTTGCACATGACAGCGGGACGGTGACCGACACCCGGGCGCACTATCGCAATCTCGAGACCTATGCCCGGGCGATCTACCCGGTGGCATCCGTCGATTACCGCTGGTCGGCACAGGACTACATCACCCTCGATCGCGTTCCCTATATCGGCCGCCTTGCCGCCGGCCACGACCGCGTCTTTGTCGCGACGGGGTTTCAGAAGTGGGGGATGGCTGCCGGGACCGCAGCGGGGATGATCCTTGCCGACCTGATCCTGGGCCGCACGAACCCCTGGGCGGAGGTCTTCGACCCTCTCCGGTTCCAGGACCAGCCGGAGTTCCCGGAGAAGGTGAAAAAGAGGCTCGCGGCTGCAGGGGGAGCGATCGAGATCGACGCAAATCGCATCGACCGCGAGACCGAGGCGATTCCGCCCGGAGAGGGTAAGGTCGTCGAGATCGACGAAGAAAAGATTGCACTCTTTCGGGACGAGCACGGCAAAGTCCATACCCTGGACCCGACCTGCATGCACATGGGCTGCACCGTCGCCTGGAACAACGCGGAGAGGTCCTGGGACTGTCCCTGCCATGGTTCACGCTATGGCGCCGACGGCAGAGTGATCGAGAGCCCGACAGTGAGGGATCTAAAGGAAAAAGAGGTTGTGCGGAAGTAAGGCCGGGACGATTCAATTGCGGAAGGAGTTATATGTACCCGGCACAATGGTGACGCCCACCGTTGGGATTCGGGGGCGGTGGACGAAAGGAGGCTTGACGTATGGAGTATAGACCGGGTACGGGATATAGCCTGCCGGGCAGGCACGAGTCGTTCTGGATGGCCACTACGGCGCAGACATCTCATCCCCCTCTGTCGGGGGATCTGGAGACCGATGTCGCGGTGATCGGCGGCGGGATTGTCGGGATCACCACCGCCCTCCTGCTCAAGCGGGCAGGCTACATGGTCACCGTGATCGAGGCGGACCGGATCGCCCGGGGGGTGACGGGCCGCACGACGGCAAAGATCACGTCGCTCCACCGGCTCATCTATGCCGAGCTCATCGATCGGTTCGGGAGCAGCCAGGCGAAGCAGTATGCCGACGCGAACCAGGCGGCGATCGATACGATAGCATCGTTTGTCCGGGAATACGATATCCCCTGCGACTTTGTCAGGAAACCGGCCTACACCTATGCGGAGTCTGAAGAGGAGCGTGATCTGGTCGCGGCGGAAGCGGATGCGGCACGAAGCCTCGGCCTTCCGGCGACGTTTGTGGAGGACGTCCCGTTGCCGGCCAGAACCTACGGGGCGGTACGGTTCTCAGACCAGGCGCAGTTCCATCCATTAAGATACCTCCTGTACCTTGCTTCCCTGATTCCGGGCGACGGGAGCCGGATCTTTGAGAAGACCCGGGCGCTCGAGGTCCAGGACGGCGGCGGATGGTGTGCGATCCGGACGGAGAACGGGATTATCACGTCCCGGGCGGTGGTCCTTGCGACCCACTACCCCTTCTACGACAGCCCCGGGTTCTACTTTGCCCGGATGGAGCCCTCGCGCTCCTACGTAATCGGGGCCCGGATCGACGAGCCGTTCCCGGAGGGAATGTTCATCAACGCCGATGGGCCGGTCCACTCATGGCGCTCACAGCCCGCCGAAGGGGGTGAACTCGTGCTCGTCGGCGGCATGGAGCACCGGACCGGCGAGCAGGTGGACACACGGAGGCACTACCGCGACCTTGAGGCCTACGCACGGTCGGTCTACCCGATACGGTCCGTCGACTACCGCTGGTCAACGCAGGACTACATCACCATCGACGGCGTCCCGTACATCGGACCGCTCGCCGACGGCCACGAGAACGTCTACATCGCGACCGGATTCCGGAAGTGGGGGATGACCAACGGCACCGCGGCCGCGATGATCCTTGCCGATATGATCCTGGGGCGCGCGAACCCCTGGGCGGAAGTCTATGCCCCCGACCGGTTCAAGCCCGCAGCATCGGCCCGGCGGTTCCTCGTCCATAACATCGAGGTGGCCGAGAGATACATCGGCGGCGTGATATCCCGGCCGGCCGGGGATCTCCGGGACGTTGCACCCGGCGAGGGGAGAATCCTGATGATCGAGGGCGAGAAGACCGGGATCTTTCGAGACCACGAGGGGCGGGTCCACGCGGTCAATCCCACCTGCAGCCATCTCGGGTGCATCGTCGCCTGGAACAGCGCCGAAGAGACCTGGGACTGCCCCTGCCATGGTTCCCGCTACGATCCCGACGGGAAGGTGATCCACGGTCCGGCGGTGAGGGATCTTAAGCCGCGGGGTGGGTGAGAGGGCAAGAATATTGAGAGATGACGGAGGAGAGACCCAACTCGCACCAGTCCACTCACACTTGATCTTCGGTTTGCCTGGCACGGATTTCGTGGGGGTATCGCCACGACTGCCCGCCCCCTTTAGGGGTCGGGAGGAGCGCGAAGCGCGGGTGGTGGGGGTTACAGAGATCTATCACTCCGTGGAGACAGGGGAGGGGGGATGCTCCCCCCGCACCTAGCGGTGCTTGAACTCCGGGCGTTCCGCCCGTCGTTCCTCGAAACTCATCGAGTTTCTCAAGCTCCGCTCTTTCAGAGCGTCGCACTCCCCTGAAACCCTCCCCCATATGGCGATTGCCCCCCGGTCCACTGCACCGGGCGGTGCTCCTGCCCCGTCCTTGGCAAAATGCTGCAACTAAAAACCTTCGCCGATCACTACATGGATTCATTGTGGCATCAGAAAACTCCGGATGGATAATTATAAATCCCGCCACCCGCACACTCCCATTAACCATGTACCTCGTCATCCGCTGCCCGGGTTGCCGAACCTTCACCTATGTGGATCGCTATCAGCGCTGGAGGCTCTGTCCGATGTGTGGTGAGGCGATCAACGTAGGACAGGTGCCCGTTTACCTGGATGCAGATGACTTTTTGGATGCAGAGCAGGTGGTGAAGCAGCTCGAGGCGTATCTGCACCGGACCGGGAAAAAAGACTTGACGGATCAGGATATCCAGCAGTTGCGGACCCAATACGCCAGATGGGTGAAAAACCGGACCTGATCACCAGAGATGCCCGCAACCGGGACAGAGTATACTCACTCTTCTACCGCAGTGCGAACAGTAAAGCCCCGTACGCTCGTTGTATGTCAGAGGCCTTCCGCATTTCTTACAGTGAATCGGGGCCTCGAACCCACACTCATGCCTGACCATCAGTCCAGATATTTGAAGTCCTTCACAAAAAGATTTCCTTTTCCCCGGTTTGCTATATCCCCGGTAAAGTGGATAAGCGTCCGTCCTTCGTGCTGAACCACGCCGACCTTTTTAAAGGTAGGGAGCATCTCCTGTGCGGTTCCATAGACGTAACAGGACCCTTCTTTCATGTTCGCACCGGGACGGCTGCAATTTCCATGAACAATCACCGTGCCGCCGTGCATCTCCGCTCCGGCCATATCCCCGGCATCGCCGTGCACGATCACCGTGCCCCCGGCGATATGCTCTGCGAGGAAATCACCGGCACGGCCGAAGACCTCCACGGTTCCGCCGGTCATCCCCTTTCTGCCGCCGCGATACCCCGACGCGCAGTAGTCGGCGGCGTCGCCCCGGCAGATGATGGTCCCGCCCGTCATCTCCCGCCCGAGCCAGCCGTCGGCGTTGCCGTGGATCTCGATCGTTCCGCCGCTCATGAAGTTGCCGCAGTGCATCCCGATATTGCCGAGGACCGTGATCTTCCCGCCGTCCATGTACTCGCCGATCCTCTTTAAGCGGAACGTATCAGCCCCAGATATGACAACCTCGACGTCTTCCGCCCGGTCGGCATCGCCCTCCACCGAGACCGTGAAGACCTCGTTAAGTCCAAGCTCCCGGTTCCCTCGCCAGACAGAAAGATCGGTGCCTGATAGGAAGTTCTTTGGGACGATCGCCTCCGCCTCGATGGGAATGAACGACTTTGCAGCAGGTTTCATCGCAAGTGTGACCTTCATATCTCCGTCTCCGTCTCAATGCACCGGTTCCGGTTCAGGTACTCCTCCTGCACGGGGTAGTTTCGCATCCGGACGGTGTAGTAGCGATTGAAATTCTCGACGAACTCCTGGTCCTTCTCCATATCATAGGCCTCGGAGACCTTCGGTTTAACCCAGAACGTTGCGTTGCTCCCATCGACCACGCACTCGCCCCTCCGGGCGACGACCCTGCCCCGCTTAATGGTGTACTCGGTCTGGCTGAACGCCTCGATCACCTTCTGATAATCGACCGCAGGATCGACCTCATCGATCCGGATCGGATAGATGGCGACGTCGGCGTAGGCCCCCGGAGCGAGATGCCCTTTCCCGATATCCTGAATACCGAGCGCCTTCGCCTGGCCGGCCCGGGTCATCACCGCGATCTCGTACCAGTCGAGTTCCCGCTCGATCGCCGGGAGGGGCACCCGTGACTCGGTCTCCGGGTGGACCGTCGCGAACTCGGCATCGCGGTACTTCTTGCTCATCAGGAGAGCAATGATCTCCGGATATCGGACGAACGGAGCGCCGTTCGGGTTATCCGTCGTGAGCAGGCACTGCCACGGGCTCTTGGTGAGGAGCGCGAGTTCGAGGCCGATCGCCCACATGATCGAATTGACCAGGTTCTTGCGCCGGTAGACGACCGGGATGATCCCTGAGCCGGTCTCGAGCTCCACGTCGTGGTTGCTCCACTTGTCGTGGTGGAGGCGGTAGAGGTTGAACTCCATCGGCCCGTCGGCGGTCATCGTCGTCGTTCGGCCAAATAGGATCTGCCCCATGTCGATGACGATCTGCGGGCGCATGTTGACAAAGTTTGCAATGGGCTCGCTCTTCGAGCAGAAGTCCTTCCAGTCCGAACCGCCGTAGGCATGGTACTGGACGTGCGTCGCATACAGCGTCTGCCTTTTCGGATTCAGGTCTGGGACGAGCCCGAGCGAACCGAGCGTGCAGGTGTAGTTCCCCGGCGTCCCCAGGTTGTTGCAGTGGAGATGGACTGAGTGCGGGAGGTGGAGGAGTTCGTTCGCCTCGATGACCGACCGGATGATCTCCGCAGGCGTCACCTCAAAATACGGCACCGGATCACGGATGCACGTGACGTTCTTGCCCCACTGCCAGGCCTCGGTGCCGCCGGGATTCGTGAGCTTGACGGCAAACCCCTTGACCGCCCGGAGCGTCCAGGCGATGATGGCCGCGACCCGTTTTACGTCGCCGTCCCGGATCGCCTCCATGATCGCCCAATTTCCGTCGAAGAGGGTGTTTGCCATCATGTCCTGCAGCGGCGTGTAGGTAAACTCCTCGTGGGTGTGCCGGGCCTCGAGCGGCGCCATAGCGCCCTCGAGCAGGGTGGTGTAGCCCATCACGCTGTAGCGGTAACTGTTGCCGTAGGTGGTCGGGACGCTGTAGCCGGAGGTGGCGTGCATCGGTCCGTGCCGGGGCGTCCTTCCGGCCCGCATATCTTCCGGGCTCATGTAGCGCCCGAAGTTCACCTTCGTCCCGCAGACGTGGGTGTGCGAGTCAATCCCGCCTGGCAGGGTGAGCATCCCGCGGGCATCGATCACCTCCGCCGCATCGCTCACCTCCTCGACGATCCTGCCGTCGCGGATGGCGATATCCATCACTTCGGCGTTGATCCCCCGGAGCGGATCGATCACGCAGGCGTTCTTTACGAGGAGTTCGCTCATCGCGCTCTCGCCTCCTGCATCAGCGTGTACATCTTTAAGAGGACCTCCCGATCAGAGGGGTAGACGGTGGAGATGACCTTCCTCGTCCGGATGGGCACCCCGTCCATCCGGTAAGCCGTCCCTTCAGCATCGATCCCGGTCACCGCAACGGGGATCTGGACGTTGCAGAACGCGGTCGTGGCATTCGGGTAGGGATCGAGCTGGACCACCGGGATCTCCGCGAGGTGCTCGAGGCACTTCCGCGGGAAGTGGGCGGCCGGGTCGCTCCCGACGATCAGCGCCGCGTCGCACTCTTTCCGGGCCAGGATGTCCACGGCCGTCGTCTCCCCGGGGTTGTAGAAGGCGATTCCCCGGGAGAAATCGATTCCGAAGGGGTAGCCGGTCATCCAGGTGTTCACTTCGTTCGACCCGTAGACGTTGTAGTGGCCCCGCATCGCCGAGATGGTGAACTTCGTGTGCCGGTTGAGTTCCGAGACGAGTTCGATGGCGTTTCGGATGTTCTTGTACTTCCCGCGGGTCATCGTGATCCCGAGCCCGAAGTAGACTGCCCCGAACTTTGCGGACTTGCAGAGGTTCGCTACCCGGATGAGTTGCTCCCGGGTGACGCCCGCGACCGTCCGCGGGATCGTCTCGGTCTTTCCGCGGACGATCGCACGGAGCGCCGAGAGAACCGCGTAGTCCCCACCGGGCTTGATACGCACGAATTCGTCGGCGATCTCCGCGGTCTCGGTCTTCCTGACGTCGACGACGATCACCTTCCGGTCGCGGAAGGCGTTCTCAAGGAAGAAGCCCTCCGCGTAGCGCGTGTAGCGGGAGAGATGGCGGGGATGGGCATCGATAGGGTTTGCGCCCCAGTAGACCACCAGATCTGCCCGGTTCTTCACCACCCCAAGGGTGCAGCCCGGGTGCCCGACTTCCTGGATGGCGAGGATCGACGGACCGTGGCAGACCGAGGAGGTATTGTCGATGACGCCCCGGACGAGTTCGGCCATATGCACCCCCACGCACTGCGCCTCCCCATGCGTGCCGCTCCACCCATACAGGAGCGGGCGCTCTGCCGCAAGAAGCATATCGGTGGCATACCGGACGGCCTCATCGTAGGTGATATCCTTCCAGGTCTTTCCATCGCGCATGATGGGGTTTTTCAGCCTCTTTTCGCCCATGAACTTCTTTGTCCCGAGTTCGCAGGCGTTCGTGACGGCGACGACACGGTCCCCCTCCACTTCAACCTCGATGTCGTCGCAGAGACATCCGCAGAAGGGGCAGACCGCATCCTTAACGATCATAAGCGAGACCTCCCAGTTCTTCCATCAGTTCATGAACCGTCTTCGGCTCTTCATCCGTCGGTTCGATCTCCACCCGGTGCGACTTGAAATCCGGCATCCCGGTGGAGTGGGTCTCGGCAGAGATGATGTGGTTTGCATACGGTCCATACGGGACAAAGACGGTTCCTGCCTCCACGTCGGGCGACGCGACCGCCCTCATGACAACAGACCCACAGGGACCGGTCACCCGGACAGCATCCCCGTCATCGAGCCCGAGTTCCATCATATCGAACTCGTGCATGAAGCAGGTGGATGTCTCCGCCGCGTATTCGGCTGATGTCTTGTTCTCGACGGTCACGCCCTGGTTCACCGTCCGCCCGGTGTTCATGAGAAAGATCATACTTCCGCCTCCTCCTGCACTCCTTCGACCATCCGGGCGACCCGGATCGCAGAGTTCGGGCAGTGTGTCTCGCAGGTCTTACACCCCGTGCACTTCTCCTCGTGGAGGATTCTCACCCGTCCGCCCTCAATTCGCATGATAACCTCGTCGCTCGCGGACGTCCCCGTCGCTGCAAGTTGGAGATCGATCTGTCGGTTGACCGGGCAGGAGACACAGCAGTTCCCGCACCGCATGCAGAGGGTATCGTCGACCTCGAGGTGATACCACGAGGAGAACGCCGTCCCGTCACGCCGGGCGATATCGAGGATCCGCCCGCTCGCAAGGACGCCTTCAGGACACGCCTCGACGCAGAGGCCGCACCGGATGCAGTGACCGGGGTAGACCTCCGGCTCCCATTGGTCCTGCCGGCGGAGAACCGCTATGGCATCGGGTGCGGGGCAGATCATCATGCAGGAGAAACAGCCCGTGCACTCCTTCTCTGTCCGGGTCGGGTAGCCCTTGAAGTAAGACGGGGTCTCGAGCGGCGCAGTCTTTGCGAAGAAGAACTTCTTCACCCATTCAGGCCGGAGGAACTCCCGCACGTAGTAGACGATCGATCGCATCTCCTCACCTCTCGTTGCACGCGATACAGGGGTCGCTGCTGATGAACGTCGACGTCACATCGGCAATCGAGGTGGCATTGATGATCATCGAGTGGGCGCAGGCCTCGATGTTCATGATCGAGGGCGTTCTGATGGCGATGTCGAGCACCCGGCCGTATTCGTCGGTCTTGATGGTGTAGACGAGCTCGCCCCGGGGTGCTTCGCCGCTGTGCGAGGCGGAACCTGCCTTGCAGAGGCCGCCGCCCCGGATGGGACCTTTTGGGAGCTCGCGTATGCACTTCCGGATCAGGTCGATGCTCTGGACGATCTCCTGGAACCTGACCATGACCCGGGCGAAGTTGTCGCCCTCGGTCCGGGTTATCTGCGTAAACCCGAGTTCCCGGTAGGTCGGGTGCCGGAGGCGCAGGTCGCAGTCCTCGACGCCGCTCGCCCGGGCCGTGGGGCCGACGGTGTGGGCCCGGATGGCCTCCTCGCGGCTCATGAACCCTATTCCTTTGCTCCGGAGCGCGATCAGCGGCCCGGTCTCGAAGATCCTGGTATACCGCTTCACCTCGTCCTCCACCTTCGCGAGGTCGGCAAGCATCCGCTCGGCGTCCTCCGGCAGGAGGTCGAACCGGACCCCGCCCGGGATCATGTAGGCGGTGTTGATCCGCGAGCCCGTCAGCCGTTCCAGGTTGTCAAGCACCGTCTCCCGGGTATTCAAGAGGTACATCGCGAGCGTCTCGTGCTCGATCGTGTAGCAGTAGGAGAAGTTCGCGAGGATGTGGCTTGCCATCCGGTCGAGCTCGTTTGCGATGACCCGGAGGTAAGCCGCCCGCGGCGGAACCGTGATCTCGCTGATCTTCTCCATCGTCTCGATGAAGACCATGTTATGGATGACCGAGCAGATCCCGCAGACGCGCTCCGCAAGGAACATCACCTCCTGCCAGGGCCGCCCCCTCATGATCCGCTCGATCCCTTTCTTCATGTATCCGAGTTCGACCTCGGCCCTGAGCACCCGTTCGCCCGCCGTCTCGCACTTGATGCGGGCGGGCTCTTTCCAGCACGGATGCATCGGGCCGAGGGGTATGGATACGTCGACGGTCTTCTTCATCGCTGCTTCTCCTCGTAGTCTTTGAATATCAGCGGCGCAACCGAGAGTATGGCGGAGAGGATCTCTGTCGGGCGGGGCGGGCAGCCCGGCACCGATGCCGCAATTGGTATATAGTTCTCGACGGGTGGTGAAGTTAAGCTACCCTTTCGGGCATAGACACACCCGGAGATCGGACAATTCCCGATGGCAACAGCCACTTTCGGCTCCGGGATCTTATCCCAGATATCACGAAGTTTGTCTACCCATTGCGGGGTTACAGAGCCGATAACCAGGAGAACATCGGCCTCTCTCGGGTTGTTGTGGACGTAGATACCGTATTGTTCGATATCGTAGCGGGGTGCAAGGCAGGCGAGCACCTCGATGTCGCAGCCGTTGCACGACCCGACGTCGACGTAACTGACGTGGATCGACCTCGAGCGGACGACATTCTTGATCTCCTGGAGAATATTCCTCATGAGAGGATCGCCTCCCGGATCCGTTCTCGGCCTCTTGCGACGGCCTCATCGAAGGATCCGTTCTCTATCATCGCTTGTGTATCGTTGTAAATTTCCTGCATTCTCTCTGTATCCACAAGGGGTATGAATCGGGTGAAGAGTTCGCACCCGAGTTCTTTTGCGACCGCATCGCCCTTGTCCGCGTACTCAAGTCCCATCTCCCACCGGGACTCGAGGTTCTCGAGCAGGGCCATATCGAAGTTCTGGATCAGCACCCTCCGGAGTTTCGCGTCCTTCACCCCGAGACGCTCTGCAATCGCCCGGACGGTCTCGTCATGCCGCGTGCTCGTGAGGATGGTGTACTTCATCTGACGGAGGTCTTTTTCGTAGAGGAACTTCATGCGAGCACCCCGAAACTATGCGCTATCGCGTAGGCGAGGAATCCGAGCACCATCACCCAGAGCAGCCCCATCTCGTAGCGTTTCAGAGCGAGTTCGTCGTGAACCAGGGTAAGCGCCGTGGCGATGACGAGCAGGACCACACCCGCGAGTGTCTGGTCGGCCACGCTCCAGTTCTGGGCGGCCTGGGCGAGGAAGACCGCCACGTAGAAGGCCGCTCCTGCCGTGAGGAGAAGGCGTATCCTACTCATCCCATGATCACCCCGAGGACTATGATGTAGATGACGAGCGCGCCCGTCACGAGACTCTGTATGGTAACCGTGTCGTAGGGCGAGAGCATCGGAGAGACCGCACAGACGAACGAGAGCGAGACGAGGATTAGGAGCATCAGGAGTAACGTGAGACCCAGCGGCAGAGCTCCGACGAAGAGGAGGACGAACGCGTAGAGGAGCACGTAGGTCTTGAGAGCGAACCCCACCTCAAGCCCGGCGCGCCAGACTCCGAAGTGCTCGGTCATGTTTCCGCTCACGATCTCTTTTGCCTCGATGATCGAGAACGGGCCGTAATGCATCTTAGAGAGGATCACGAGATACAGCGCCACGGCCGCCGGGAACGCCGCGGTGAAGAGGAGCGGGCCGTGGACCTGCTGGTAGGCCGCGATCTCCGCGATCGAGAGCGAGCCGGTAAAGAGGTAGATCACGGCGACGGTGGCGAGGAGCGGCAGCTCCGAGGCTGCCGATATGACCGACCGGATGGCCCCGAACTTCGCGTAGGGCGAGCCCGAGGAGAGGCCGGTCCCGTGCTCCACGATCTTGTGGAGGAGATAGACCGCAAAGAGGAGGAGGAGGCTTCCCCCGGAGAGGAGGACAAAGAGGGCTGCGCTCCAGATGCCGATAGCCACAAAGACTACCGCGACAAAGAGGGTCTGGCTTGCCGTCTTCGGTACCCAGGTCTCTTTGAAGGAGAACTTCAGGGTATGCAGGATCTCCTGCCAGATCGGCGGCCCCGGCCGTCCCTGGACTCTTGCGATGATCTTCCGGTGGATGCCGTGGAAGAGCAGGCCGACGAAGGTTGCAAAGAGCAGGTATTCGATCATGTCAGTATCCTATGAACGGGATATCCCCATCCTTGGTTTTCGCGTTCCACCACAGTGCTATGAAGACGACGAAGGCGGGGAAGGCGATGACCGCGAGAATCTGCGCGGCCCAGACCGGGAGGTAGCCGGCGGCCGCGAGGGGCTCGCCTGCTATCCCGATACCCGCCGCCGCAAGACCGGTGATCAGTGCTGTCTGTTTCTTCATGGCTTATCACATCGATATGACGATCTCCGCCACCCGCAGGAAGAGGAGGAGCGAACTGACGTGGACCATCAGGATGAACGGCGCTCCCTGTGCCCTCGTGATCTCCGCCTTTGCCACATAGAACGGTGCCATGCCCTCTCCCATGACGCCGAGGACCAGGAACGCCTTCGCGACGAGGGGGACCGTCACCGCGTCGGTGAAGAGTTCCCACATGCTCAGCGTGCCGGTGCTCGCGGCGATGATCGCCGCGCCGCCAAAGAGCGGTACAGTGGCGAGCATCGCGACGATTCCGTACTGAAACGCGGCGTTTAAGACATGCCGGTTCCGGTAGGCCGCGACGATGCCGATGTTCGTGATCCCGACAAGCGACGCAAAGAGGGTGAAGTTGAAGACGTCCCCGGTCGCCATTGCCCCGAGCGTGGCCAGACCACAGGCGATCGCCATGAATCGCTGGAACCGCATGAGACCGGGGTCGACCTCCTTTGCGTAGTAGGCGTCCCCGCCGAAGGCTATGTCCATCTGTCTTTCGGGCCTGCTCACGATGACGAGCAGCGTGAAGAGGAGGGCGAAGGCGAAGAGCGCCGCGGTGTAGGGGCTGAAGTAGGCGACGATGTCGCCGAACTCCAGCACGAAGAGTTCCGGCCCGCCGATGTTCGGGGTGGGGAGGTTAAACATCCGGACCACCTCTCCGCATCGTTCCCACGAGGGACATCTTTGCCATCACCTTGATGAGGATCGCACCGCCCGCCATCATCACCCCAAAGAACCAGTACGCGGGGAGGAACATGAAGACGAAGAACGCCCCGATCCAGATCGCCCACGCATAGCCGCTCACGGTCTCGATCAACTCGAACTGCTCGGCATGCCCCTTGCACATGAAGTAGAAGACCGCCCCCACCGCAGCGACCGCCCCGCCGGTGAAGCCCGAGAGGATGATGCCGTAGGCGACCAGGATCAGCGCGAGGATGCCCGGAGCGCTGTCCATGACCTCGATCCGGAACGCCGGTCCCTTCGGAGCCTGGAGCCCTTCTCTCGTGATGTAGACCTCGGAGACCGCCATCAGTTCGGATATCCCGACGACGAGCCCCGGGAGGATGAGCGCCTCGGCAAGGTCGGTGGCGATGAGCGCGATCACGACGAGCCCGAGGACCTCCGCGAGGTCGGTGAGGAGGACCCGGTGCAGGTCGTCTTTCTCCCGGACGATGGCTGTAAACCCGATGATGAGCCCGATCACGGCGACGGCGAGCCCGAACGAGTAGGTGGCGGCGTCCATCATCAGGACTCCTCCCTCCGGAAGAGGAAACTCGCGATCGCAAACGCTACAAAGAGGATGCTCGTCTCGACGACCGTATCGAACCCCCGGGTGTTGTAGAGGATCTCATCGATGATGCCGCCGGGGTGGGCGACGATCGTCGTCCCCATATGGAGGGTGGTATCGGCGAGCCACTGGCTGAACGGGGTGAGGTAGGCCGTCACGTAGCCTGCGTAGGGGGAGTTCTCCGGGTACTGCGACTTCACGGGAGTTGTTCCGAACGGCACGCCGCCCCGGTCGTAGGGGTCGAGAGGACTTTCCGGGTTGAGGGTCTTCGGGTAGAGCTGGTCCTCGTTGTAGGTGATGGACGGCAGGGTGATGAGGCCGAAGACGAGCACGATCACGAAGAGGAGCGCATACAGCCCGGTGAGGTTCTCAAGCCTTGAGAGCGCCGCCGATATCCGGGTAATGATCGATCGGTTCGGCGTCATCGTGCGGCCTCCTTGCGTTCGATGACCCGCATGAGAACGAAGGTCGAGATTGCCGTCACGGCGATGAAGGTCATGATAGCGAGCATCTCGTCGTAGGCGAGCATGATCAGGAGAAGCCCGAATGCGGGGATCTCAAGATTGATCAGCCTCGTAAGGTAGGTCTTCTCGCGCGGGAACCCGGCGGCGATCACCCCGATGATGAGGATGATGCACCCGAGGATGAACTCAGGCGTCACGAATATCCCTCCTCATGAGCGGCAGGATGATGATGGTCGAGATGGGGATGATCAGGCTGACGACGATCGCGACGTCCAGGTAACCGCGGTCGACGACGAACGGGATGACGCCGCCGTAGATGATCCCGATTGAGATCAACTTTTTGAAGGGGTCCTGCTGGAGGTAGGTCCCAAGGGCGCCGATGAGCGCCACGGACGCGAAGAGGATGATGATGATCTCATCCACGCCGCTCACCCCCTGCGTACGTGCTTGCGATGGCGTTCGACTCGAGCGTCGACCCGACGAAGTAGGCCGCGGCCGCGACGAGGGCGAGCGGGTGGTCGATCAGCAGGACGAGCGTACCCGCGACGGCGAAGTTCATGACGTTCACGTAGAGAAACTTCCTGCCGGTGTTTTTCTCAAGCGTTGCCCGGATGACGGCAAAGAGCGCAATCGCGGCCACGACGTAGAGCGCTATCATTGCCGGACCCTCCAGAGCCGCGTAAGGAGTCTGCTCGCGTGGACGTGCGAGAGCCCCTGGATGGTGAGGATGGCGATGACCATCCCGGCGATGAAGTCCGTTGCGGCAAATCCGATCTGAGTGAAGCCATAGACGACTAACGTGGCGAGTACCGCCCCGGTGGTCCCGGCGTAACCGGGGTCATGGCAGATGCGGTTGCCGATATACACCATCAGGGCTGCGGCGAGCCCTCCGGGGATGCCGGCGACGTAGACGCCGCAGGCGGCGAGGAGGGTCCCTGCCGAGGCGTCGGGAGAGCAGACGATATTCCCCATCATGGTGCCGCCGGGAAGAGCGCCGCCGCCGGCCTCGATATCGCGCGCAATGGCCGACGCTCCGCTGACACCCCCCGCTTCTGGTAATTTGAAGAGAATATCGATAGTTACGAAGAGTATCCAGCTGATAGCGGCTGCAGCCAGGATGTGGAGGATCTCACCCAGCATTATCACTCAACTACTGGAAAATACGGTCAATCTATTCAATAAAGGTTTTGTTGTTACCATTTCGGGCATGGTTTGGCCGGAATGCACCGGTGGAGCGCCCCAGGGGCGATACCCCCGGGTTACTTTTGTATATCATATAAGATATTCCAAAAACAATATAATTTTCCACGCGCGCATTCTTGGCCGTTGCGCTCCGTTGATGCCGGATATCCAGGTGCCGGGGGTTCATGAGCGGCGGGCGCCGGGATGCCCGGGTTGCGGGGAGCCGGCGACCGCCCGGGCCGCCGGGGAACAAGTATAATGCTCCAGGCGGCGACATATATGCGAGCGGGGGTTGCCGAGCCAGGTCAAAGGCGCTGGATTTAGGGTCCAGTCTCGCAGGAGTTCAAGGGTTCGAATCCCTTCCCCCGCATTCTTTCTGCACACCTCCGGTGGAGCGTGTCCCTGGTAAGGACAGGGTCGGTCATGCGTCGACCACTTCCACGATCGCGATCTCGCCCTCCGTGAGCCCGTAGACCATGCGGCCGTGGCGGGGTGAGATACAGCGCAACTAACGTCTGGTCTCGTTGAGAATCGACAGGATTTCCTGCTTGAGAATCGGAAGATCATCGCGCAGGGTCAGGAACACCGCTTCGTAGTCCACGCCGAAGTAATGGTGGACGATCTTATCCCGCATCCCCGCAGCCTCTCTCCAGGGGATCTCCGGGTGCTCGGCACATAATTCCGGCGATACCATCTTTGCCGCCTCACCAATGATGGTCAGCATGCGCTCGATCCCGGCGCGTTCCAGCCTGTGGTTCCGGAGATCCTCCGCCGATCCGATGCCCCCGGAGAACTCTTCGATGCTTATTATGGCATCAAGGATATGATGGAGATATGCGAGGTCCTCCGGCGTCATAGATCACCACAGCATCACGGTAGATTGCATCGGCAAGGTACGGGCTCACGGCGTTCTCGGTGACGAGATCCACCTTCATGCCAAGAGCCCGGGCGAGTTCGTCCTCGATCCGGACAAGCGAAAAGAGGCTTTTTTTGCGGGCGAATCTGACCAGGATATCGATATCGCTCGCCGGATTGGCGGATCCCCGCGCATAGGAGCCGAAGACCGCGATCCACTCGGCATCGTGTCTGGTGAGTATTGAGATGATAGTCTCGCGTGCCGCCCTGGTTAATGTGTGTCCTGTCATTGCGCCCGACCGTATCTACCGGGGTAGTATGACGCCCATCCGTATCAGTCTTTTGAGGGGCAACGCGGCTCCGGGGAGAGGAGGTGGCTGAACTCTCCTGAAGATGGGGGCAAAGGCTGGAAAGCAACGGTGACCCCGGCCTCTATGACGCGATGAAGCGGACGGCGCCGGAGGCGATCGGTCGCAGTACGCAATCGCTGAGGGGGCCGGTTGTGAATACCGGGTATCTGCAAACGGTTTTGTGTATATCAAAACCGATCCGATATACACAAAGTTCGTTGTGTATACCAGAGTATACACAAACCGTACCCCAGGGGTTATGGGTCACCCATGACCCACAACGGAATTTGTGGGTCACAAAACGCACTATATGACCCACAAAAAAACGTTGTGCGACACAAAATGGGGTTTCATGTCGCACAAAATCTCTTGTGCGACACCGGCGACGCACAACGACCGGACCTAGGAGTCCCCGGGGAAGATATCCCACTCACGCCAGGTCGTACCGCCGCAGGAACTCCCGGACCTGCCGCGACTCGATCCAGCCCCGGTCGAGCTCCGCGATGTAGCCGTTGATCCGGGCTACCTGCTCCCGGATCTTCCCCGTGGCCATCTCTTCATCGAGGAGTTCGCTCATCCCCAGGATCACCTGGAGCGGCTGGCGGATGTGGTCGCCGAGGATCGCGAACTGCTCGATGTTCCGCTCGATCTGCTCGAACGCATGCTGCCGGAGCTGCTCGTTCTGTTTCCGCTCGGTGACGTCCCTGCCGACGACGTGCACCCCGATCACCGACCGGTCGCGGACGATCGGCGACTCGTTCAGTTCGAGAAAGGCCACCGACCCGTCTTTGCGGTAGAACTCGACCTCGAGCCCCTCAACAGGCTCGCCCCGGGCAATCTTCTTCCGCCCCTCCTCCCAGGCGGAGAGCGACGCAGGGACGATGAAGTCCCGGCACTTCCTGCCGAGGACCTCATCGGGCGTGTAACCAAGGATACGGGTCACCGCCGGGGAGATGTAGGCGATCCCGCCCTCTTTGTAGCAGGTGTAGATCATATCGAAACTCTGCTGCATGATCTCCCGGAACTGCGACTCGCTCTTCTCAAGAGAGTCCCATGCCTGGAACCGCTCAATCGTGCCGCCGAGCCGCCCGGCGACGATATCGAGCAGCGCCCGCTCTTCGGCGAGGAACGGCCCTTCGTCCCTCTCCGGCCTCTCGTGGAGGTAGCAGACCTCCACCATCCCGACCGTCTCCCCGAGGACGACGATAGGGGATGCCTGCCGCCAGGGCGTCTCCTCAAAGTGTTCCGTCGCGAACCGGCGCCCCTGCACCGTGATCCGCGCGACGGCATTCTCCGGGAACTCCCAGCCGGAGGGGAGGACCCGGACGACCTCACGGAAGATCTCATCGAGCGAAGACTTCGAATGCCGCTCGATGATCCGGGATACCTCGTACAGGACCGAGAGTTCCTTCACCCGCTCGTTTAAGTCGTGTGTCCGCTTCCGCAGGGCGTCCTCCCCCCGCTTCTTCCCGGTGACGTCCCGCGCAACCGCCGCAACCCGGACGACGTTGCCCCGCTCGTCGGCGGCCGGGTAGAGGATGACATCGTAAAACCGCCCTTCCCACGCATCCTCGAACCGTGCGGGCCGGCCCGACGCGACGACCTCCCCAAGACGCGCCACGTACACTGCCGCCTCATCCGGCGGGAAGAACTCGAATAGGCTCCGGCCGATGAGATCCTCCCGGCTCCGTGCAAACCGCCGTGTCGCCGTCTCGTTGACCTCGATGAGCCGGCCAGTCCTATCGAGGAGAATGATCATCTCGCTCGGGGCGTTCAGGAGCGCCCGGGCCGTCGCCTCGCTCTCCCGGAGTTCGTCCTCGGCACGCTTCCGGTCGGTGACGTCGTAGAGCTGCTCGACGATGAACGCCACCTCGCCGTTCTCATCCAGGATCGGGCTTGAGCGGCACTCCAGGTACCGCCCGAATTCGGGCACGAACTTCTCCACGACCTCCCGCTTTCTGCTCACGACGGCATGGGCCGTCGCACAGACCGTGCAGGGCGCCGTCCTCCCGATGAGTTCGTAGCACTTCCGTCCCCTGACCTCCTCCGGTCTCATCCCGATCAGTTCGTAGCCGGTACGGTTATAGCGCAGGATCGTGTGGTCCGGCAGCTGGACGGCGACGATATCCCCGAGGCTCTCAAACAACCCCTCAAGCAGCCTGTTCATCTCTTCCACTCTGCGCCGTGTTCGCTCCTCCTCGGTGACGTCAAGCCAGGTGACGACGGCCCCGGATATCGTCCCTCCGGTCACGATGGGCGTGGCGGATACGGAGATGTAAATCTCCTCTGCTTGGCCGTCGTGAAGGATAAACCGAACATCAATCAGTTGTTCCCCTCCGATCGCCCGCCGGCCGGGAAGATCTTCCGGTCGAACAGGGTTTCCGTCGGGGTAGTAGAGCGCTGTGCCCCCCTCTCCTCTTCCTAGGAGTGCCCGGGCCACCCGGTCACCTTCACCGGAGCTCACCACGATTGCTTTTCCGGCAGCATCGTAGACTATCCCCCGCCTTCCTATGGCGGCGAGGAGTGCGTTATGCTCGCGTTCTGCCCGGGCGGCAAGATCGCGGTTCTCGGCGAGCAGAGCCTCGATGCCTGCTTTTAGCCTCTCTTGCAGTTGACTGTTGGGCGTGGGAAGAGCATCTTGAATCAACTGCTGGAGTCTATCCAATGGCTCGTTGCGCAAGTTATCCATGTAACATCTCCCTTTCTGGCATTGCTCGGTCTTCTGCATCTCTTTGCTCGCTCTTGCGCTCACGCAATTGGTGTGGTGAGATTGGTCCGTACGGGCCCGGGGTGGATCGGGCGTCCGCTCCTCCGGTCAGCTTGCCGGGCAACCGGTGAACCATGGGCCGCTCTGAAGGCATAGTGAGATGGTGACCATCATCTGCAGGAACAGGTGAAATCAGTATCAATATATTTTTGATAGAATAAATTTAATTGAGCCAGAACTTATTGCTTTGACGCCGAACCTGGTTGCCGGATCTTTTCAGCTTCGAGTACCCACAAGCCCGACGATGACCGCGGATCTGACTGCAATAGATTACCGTGCGGGTATGCGCATGATATACGGCTGGAGATTTGCATCGGGCGCATGAATGGGCCCTCATAAAAACTCTTCTCTTCCGCATCCTTCGGGATTACCGCAGGCAGCAAAGCGGCTCTCTGTCATCGTCATGTGGGCAGGGAGGCTGGAGATCGTGCCCGTCATCGCCCTGGTGGCCCGGGCGTCTCAATGGCTGTCCTGGGTCACTAACGCCGCTCTCCGGGATGGCGCTGAAAGAATCTCGAAAGAGCGATTGGCGGCATTTACGGGGATGACGATGCGAACTCAAGAATATTGAGAGAAAATAATTCTCTTTGTCCTTCTGCGGCTGCAGGAAGCAGAGGGAGGCGCACAAAAAGGCACTATTATGGGCGATCGAGGAGATCGCCGGGGCGGGGCAGAGATGAGCCTTATGTCCGGTGCCCGAGTCTGGAGGCCACATAGAGCGCAATCAGAGAGATTGCCCCGATCACCTCAACACCTATCACGAACGCCATGAGCGGGACCTCGCCGGCTATCCGGAGAACTCCCGCTATCGGTCCGAGCTCGATAGGGGCCTCCCCGGAAGCCGGGGTCGGTTCGGCGAGCCAGTCGTAGAAGAGCGCCATCCCGACTACGAGCATGATGGTTGCCATGAAGATGAAGATGAGCAGCCCCAGGATCTCGGTCTTCCGCAACGTCTTCCCCGCAACTCGCACCGAGGGTACCGCAGTACCTGAAGCGAAGGTCAGCAGGGCAATCCCTACGACGATGGCTGTACATCCGAGGAATGCCCCGGCAGGTGTCGGATTGCCGTACATTGCATAAGATCCAAGAACTAGAGCAACGATGATTCCAATGGCTGCAAAAGCAAGCCTGTTCTCATGCACATCTCTCACTCCATCTCTCCTATCCGGGATTCGCGACCAAGAAGCCGCACTCGACCACCCCATACTTCGGTGCTGAAGGCCCAGCAGACGCTGGATCTGGAGCCCTATCGATGGTTATCCCGACAGGGCAGCCTGGTAGTGCACCTCGAACGTTTGTAGCCAGCTGGCGGGGGGTCACGGAATCACCCGGTACATGCGCTCATCTCTTTTTGCCGATGTAGAATCGCTGGCATACCTATGCCGGATCATATTCTACATGATTGAACATGATAGTACTCTACAGCAAGGATATATTTAAGCGTATGCACCCGCCGTCCGCTGCACCCGGCATACCGGGTTTCGAGCAAGCGGGATACGATCCGGGGTTTCCCGGTGCACAAAGAACGGTCCCTCTCAGATAGGATCCCTGCCATTAGAGGGACTTTGCAGAACGGACCATATACGCACCAAGATATTTATTCATTTCTCTCCAACGAATATGCAAATGCCACGCCTTTATCTTGGAAAGATCCTGCTTCGATGGTGTGATTCCTGCCACGCTCCGGTGCTCTCCGGGACCTGCGCCTGCGGCGCCTCGACCCGCCCGGTCGCCGTCACACCGCCAGGAGACGCCCGGCCTGCGTTTCCCGACGATATCGAGCGGATCAACCGCATATTCTCCGACCATTTCGGAGCGCCACTGATACCGGATGGTCATATCGCACTCTTAAACAAAGTCCCTTCTGAAGATCGTATGGATGAGATCGTCCTCGGCGGCGCGGTCGTGGGGGCGATTCGCTATCTCCCCGAGGCCCGGCGCTGGGAACCTCTTCCGCGTCCTGCTGCCGCGGCGTACCTGAGGCCGACGAAGCGCTTCGTCGTCGTCGACGATGGTGCAGTCCCCTCCATCCGGGACAGCGGTGCGAGCCTCCTTGCGCCGGGCCTCGTCTCGATCGATCCTTCTGTCAGCGAGGGCGACGAAGTCTTCATCCTGACGCGGGCCGGAGAGTGTATCGGCGTGGGCAGGGCGAGAGTCGACGCCGCCACCGCCGCGACGATGGAGCGTGGGACTGTTGTCCGGACCCGCAAAAATGTCCCATCGGTCTGCGTTCCGGGAAAAGCGACATGGGAGGATGCTGTTCGGGCAAACGAACAGGTCCTTGCGGAGCACGAAGCCGCGAGCGTCAAGTTCATACGGGATGTTGCAGAACAGAACCCCAGGCAGCCCACAATCTCTTACTCCGGCGGAAAAGATAGCCTCGCAACGCTGCTCCTCGTACAGAAAGCCCTCGGTCCGGTCCCGCTTCTCTTTGCCGATACGGGGCTTGAGTTCCCCGAGACCTATGAGAATGTGGAGGCCGTAGCGGAACGCTATGGACTTACTGTTCTCCGGATCTCCGATGTGGAGACGTTCTGGAGCGAGTTTGAGAGGAACGGCCCGCCGGCCGTCGACTACCGCTGGTGCTGCAAGGTCTGCAAGCTTCACCCTGTCGGGCGCCTGATCGACGAGAACTGGGGTGAGTGCCTCACGTTCATCGGGCAGCGAAAGTATGAGTCGGTGAAGCGGATGCAGAGCAAGCGGGTCTGGCAGAACGTTCATGTCCCGCAACAACTCTCGGCGGCCCCAATCCAGCATTGGACGGCGATGCACGTCTGGCTCTACATCTTCCGGGAGAAGGCGCCCTACAACCGCCTCTACGAGCGGGGGCTCGACCGTATCGGGTGTTTCATGTGCCCCTCAAGCGACCTTGCAACATTTGAGATCATCGAAGAGGCGCACCCAGAACTCCTGGCGATGTGGCGCGAGAAACTCGCCGGATGGCAGGAGAAGCAAGGCCTCCCCGATGACTGGATCGAGAAGGGGCTGTGGCGGAAGCGGGGAGATGCGGATGAAGAAGCAGATAGTTATAATTGATTACGGGCTCGGCAATCTCCGAAGCGTCTTTCGGGGCCTAGAGAGGGCAGGAGCGGCGGCGGTGATCTCGGCGGACCCGGAGGTGATTGCGGCAGCCGATGGCATCGTTCTCCCGGGCGTCGGGGCGTTCCGCGAGGGGATGGAGATGCTTGGCGATCTCAAAGAGACCGTCCTTTCTGCCGCAAAGGATACGCCGCTTCTTGGGATTTGCCTGGGGATGCAGATGCTCATGGACAGAAGCGAGGAGCACGGCATCCACAGAGGGCTTGGGCTCGTGCCGGGAGACGTCAAGCGCTTCCCCCCCTCCGCCGGGGAGAAGGTACCTCACATGGGCTGGAACACCATCGAGATCCGGCAGGATACAGCACTCTTTGATGGGCTCCGCAGGGAGGAGTACGTCTATTTCGTCCACTCCTACTACGCAGCGGCTGCACCGGAGCATACCCTTGCAAGCACCGACTACATCCACTCCTTCGCGTCCGCCGTCAATAGCGGGCTTGCCTACGGTGTCCAGTTCCACCCGGAGAAGAGCGGCGCAGTCGGCCTTCGGATCCTCGAGAACTTCATCGAGAAGATCTGCTAAATACGAGAACCGCGGGCAGATTGGCGGCCGACCCTTTTTACCCTCATCTCCTCCGGGGTCGGCGGCGTAGCGGCAGGGTGACGGTATGAACCGGCATCTTTCCTGCCCTAGATTTTCATGAATACCCCTTTCTGAGTAAAAATAAATGGGAACTCCTCAGTTCCCGTTCGCGTGCTTGCGCATTTCCTGGTCACGCAGGATGTTGCGCTGGATCTTTCCTGAGATGGTCTTTGGAAGACTCTCGACAAACTCGATTGCTCGAGGATACTTGTACGGAGCGGTGGTGTTCCGGACATGAGCCTGAATATCTCTGACCAGCGATTCAGATGGCTGGTAGCCCGGTTTTAGGATGATGAAGGCCTTGACGATCATCCCCCGGATGAGGTCCGGCGACCCGACAACCGCTGCCTCCTGGACGGCCGGGTGCTCCATGAGCGCGCTCTCGACCTCGAACGGCCCGATCCGGTAGCCGGAAGACTTGATGACGTCGTCGCTGCGCCCAACGAACCAGAAGTAGCCATCCTCGTCCATGTAGGCTTTATCGCCGGTGTAGTAGAACCCATTCTGGAACGCTTCCTTATTTGCCTCGGGGTTGTCCAGGTACTCCACGAAGAGTCCGACCGGCCGGGGATCGAGTTTGATCGCGATGCGCCCTTCTTCGCCGACGCCAACCGGTTTTCCCTCGTCGTCGTGAAGTTCGATATGCCAGCCGGGGACCGGTTTGCCCATGGATCCGGCCTTATGCTTCATGCAGGGGAACGTGGCAATGCAGCAGACGGTCTCCGTCTGGCCGTAGCCCTCATAGATCGGCAGCCCGGTGCCTTCTTTCCAGACGCGGATCACCTCGGGGTTGAGCGGCTCCCCGGCACTACAGCAGTGCCGCAGGTACCGGAAGTCGAACTTATCGAGATCCGCGAGGATCAGCATCCGGTAGACCGTCGGCGGCGCACAGAACGTTGTAATCTCATACTTCTCGATCAGCGGCAAAAGTTCGGTCGCGCTGAACTTCCCCCGAATATCATGGACAAAGATGCAGGCACCGACGATCCACTGGCCGAAGATCTTGCCCCAGGCGCACTTCGCCCACCCGGTATCCGAGAACGTCAGGTGAAGGTCGTTCGGATGCAGGTCGTGCCATAGTTGCGCGGTAATAATGTGCCCGAGCGGGTAGCTGTGGTCGTGCAGCACCATCTTGGCCTGGCCGGTGGTGCCCGACGTAAAGTAGATCAGCATGGGATCGGTCGATTTCGTCTTCTTCGAGATCGGCATGCTGACGGTGTGGTGCGATACTGGTGCTGGGTACTCGAGTTCGTGCGGGTAGCTTACCCAGCCCTCCCGCTCTCCGTCCACGAGGAAGAGGGTCTCAAGCAACGGGCAAGCGTCTGCGACCTCATCGACCTTTTCAGCATTCTCGCAGTTCGTGATGATCATCCGGAATTTACCGGCTTGCACTCGGTATTTGAGGTCTTTTGGCGTCAGCATCGTTGGGCAGGGGCAGAAGACCGCGCCGAGTTTAATGAGCGCAATGACGAAGATCCACCACTCAGGTACCCGGGGCAGCATCAGCATGACCCGGTCGCCCTTCTTGATGCCGTACTTGATGAGGATGTTTGCAGCCCCGTTGGAGAGGTACCGAAGGTCACGGAACGTGTACTTCTTCTCATTCCCCTCCTGGTCGACCCAGATCATCGCCAGTTTGTTCCGATCTATCTCGGCCCACCGATCGATGACGTCGTAGCCGAAGTTGAAATATTCCGGAACATCGATCTTAAAATTGGCGCAGGCAGCATCGTAATCTGTCATGTTTGGCCCCGAGGCGCTTGCAAGCGGCGCTCCCACAGGGACAGCGGCCTTGACCCCGCTTCCGGATGCACCATTGAAGTACGTCTTGCAGAGTTCGTTGAGCCATTCGGACCGGGACATACCCCGGGGTTCGCGTATCCTATCGATCTGCGTGACGAGATCGTCATCCATCGTGACCGAATATCGCACCATATGTACACGTATGTGGTGCAGAATATCACCTTTTTGATTTGACACGCACCACATTCAGAAAAATCACGATCTTTTTGGTGCATTCCACCTGGTGCATACCTGATCATCTGCCATCCGTTTCAGGGGCGCACCACTCTGCCGCACCACTACTTTCAAGTAGGGATCGGGCATGAAAACGGCCACATGGCTGGACAGACTATACTGGTTACGGGTTCGACGGACGGCATCGGGAAGGCAACCGCACGCGCACTGGCTTCATTGGATCATTATGTACTGCTGCACGGCAGAAACCATGAGAAGGGCGAACGAGTCCTTGCAGAACTGAAGGAGGCCACGGGATCCGACCGATTGAGCCTCTATATCGCCGATCTCTCGGTACAGGATCGGATCCGAAGACTTGCGGAGGATATCGCGAAGAAGCATGATCGGCTTGACGTCCTTATTAACAACGCCGGAGTCTTCATGCCGAAACGGGAGGTTTCGCCGGATGGGATCGAGATGACGTTCGCCGTGAATTACCTTGCGCAGGTCCTGCTCACCCATGAACTCCTTCCCCTCCTTCGGAGGAGTGCCCCGGCAAGGATTGTAAACGTTGCATCGATTGCACACCGTGGCGTGGGGTCCGTCGACTGGGGGAACCTCCCGGGCTTTTCGAATTACGACCCCTATGATGCCTACGCCGTATCGAAGGTGGGCATCATCGCCTTCACCATCCAGGCTGCCCGCGTCCTCGAGGGGACGGGAGTGACTGCAAACTGCCTCCATCCCGGGGTGATCGACACAAAACTCCTTCGGGCCTATATTCGCGAACAGAATAACGGTTCCCCGCCGGAGAGAGGAGCCGAGGTGGAGACATACCTTGCTCTCTCGCCGGATGCAGGGAAGGTGAGCGGCAGGTACTTCGAGGAGAACCGGTGGACCCAGCCATCTTCCCTTGCCCTCGATCCCAAAACCCAGGATCGGTTCTGGAAGATGGCGCTTGATCTTACTGGAATTGGTGAGTGGTGAGACGAAAGCATGATGACGGATTAGAGTGAGCGACACTCACCCGGGTATCCGGGCAACCCAGAACCTGGAGGATGAGTGCATGAAGCGTAAACTGAAAGGCGATGAGAAGGCGGAGACGAAAGAGTACTGGTGCGAGATCTGCGGAGCGGCCTGTGACGAGATTACCGAGGAGAACTATCCCGACCTTGAGAAGGCCCGGGTGCTCTGTCCGGACTGCAAGAGATCCTACGAGGAGTCCTGCAGGCTGCGGTGAACGGGAACGGCAGGCTGTGCTCATGCCCGAAAGTTGGGATGGTGGTGGGGTGTCAGCCAGATTTATGAGTCGTGGGAGTAACTATATTGATACCTCGGCGGGGACTACCTCCTGTCAAGTCGCACAACCAGACTCCCATGATACCAACGAAACCTGCACGTGAGGATAAGGCCTCGCCCTCAAGCCTGGTAGAGGGCGATGGTATCCTCATCGTTGACGCCACCCTAACGATCGTGCAGGCTAATCTCCCGATACAGAGCCTTTTTCATGCGACCGAGGAAGATCTTCTCGGAGCAGATGCTTCTTGGGTCATCCAGCAGTATCTTGGACCACTGTTGACGGAGGAAGGAGCACTCAGAGAGGTCATTGCCCTCCTCCACAATGAGATGTGCCCCCCGTCGCTCCTCCTCAATATCCTGATCCCGGGGACGGGTGTCCGGCGGATATCCATCACCACGAGTACTATCAAGACCACTACTCCCGCACTCCGGCTCCTTGTCTTTCATGACACCGGTAAGGGTGATGCCGACCTCGCCTTGAGCGCCCATGAAGAATCCCCCATGGTCATCTTCACCCAGGACTGTGAACTCCGCTATCTCCGCGTCAGCAGTCCTGAAGGCCCCGTCCTCCTCCCGGATTTCGCCCCCGGGAAGACAGATGCCGACCTCTTCTGCCCCGAGGATGCCTCACGGCTGACCAGGCTCAAATCTCGCGTTCTGGAGACCGGGGAGGCAGCGAGGAGTAAACTGCTCCTCACCATCAACGGAGCCGTTCGCACCTTTGATCTGGCGGTTATGCCGATGAAATATGACAACGGACAGGTATACGGCATCTGTGGGACTTTGCTCGACGTTACCGAATGGAGCCGGGTTATCGAGGCGCTCACAACGAGCGAACGGCAGCTTTCCACGCTGTTGAGCAATCTTCGGGGGATGGCCTACCGATGCAGGATAGAACGCAGCTGGACGATGGAGTTCGTCAGCGAAGGAGCGGAGAGGGTCACCGGTTATCTTCCGGAGGACCTGATTGGCAACCGCAAGGTCGCTTATGGTGACCTCATCCACCCCGATGACCGTGAGCGGGTCTGGAGGGAGGTCACATCCGGGCTTGCGGAGGGGAGGCCGTTTCAGATGACGTACCGCCTGATCACAGCAACAGGCGAGGTGAGGTGGGTCTGGGAGCAGGGACGGGGAGTTTCCGGTTCCCGGGGCGGGGTCGATATGATCGAGGGTTACATCACCGATATCACCGACCGCGTCAGAGCCGAGGCTGCCCTCGCAGAGAGCGAAGAACGTTTCCGGAGCATCTTCACCACAAGCCACGCGGTCATGATGATCGTAGATCCCGGGACCGGTGCCATCGTTGACGCAAATCCTGCGGCGAGCGCCTACTACGGCTACCCGCTCGAGACCCTCACCTCGATGCGGATCACCGATCTCAACACCCTCGAACCGGAAGCGGTGCTGGACGAGCTTCAGAAGGCCGCGGTCAGCGAAGGACAGCATTATTCATCCCGTCATCGCTTGGCAGACGGTCAGATCCGCGATGTAGATCTTTACAGTGGTCGGGTTGTCATCCATGGCCGGGTGCTCCTGCATTCCATCGTCCACGACGTCACCGAGCGTCGGAAGGCTGAGGAGCAGTTCCGGGCGCTCCTGGACGCCACGCCCGACGCAGCCATGCTTATCGATCATCGTGGGACCATCCTTGCCTTAAACGAGGTAATGGCGGCACGATTTAACAAAAACGTAGATGAACTCGTCGGGACGTGCTTGTACAACCTCTTCCCGCCGGAACTGGCGGCGGCACGGCGGGATGCGATCGAGCATGCCCTCACTGCGGGTAAACCCTACCGGTACATCGATAAGCGTCCTGGAACGATCCTTGAGATTATCCTCTTCCCGATCCCGGGTGAGCGGGAGGATACCCGCAGGGTGGCGATCGTTTTGCGCGACATCACCCTGCAGCAAGAACTCGAGCAGGCTCGGAAGGAGGCATTCGATCGGATCGAGCAGAACATCGAGCAGTTCGCGATCCTCGGTGACCACATCCGTCAGCCGCTCCAGGTGATTCTTGGAATGTCATACCTGCTCGAGGATGAACAGGCGACCAGAGTGATCCAGGATGAGGTCAGGCGGATCAACGAGTACATCCGGCAGCTCGACCAGGGCTGGATCGAGTCGAGAAAGATCCGGGAATTTCTCAGGCGGCATGAACTGGTGTAACTCTAACGGCCGCGAGTATGCGTTTCACCGCTCAGGGTCGTAACGAATGCGGCAAGGAAGGCGTGCCTCTCTTCGGCGATGCTCCTCACTCTCGCACCGCTGATTCTCCTGCTCGGTCTCTCTGCCCTATTGATAGGTTCGATCCTATTCATCATCGAGGATTCCCCGGAAGGAGAAAATTGTCCAGATACGCCTTCTGCTTCGCCGGTCCGTAGAAGAAGTATCCGAGGACCCGGAAAGATTGCAAGTTGAAGCTCCCTGAGGACTCTCCCGTCGGACGGCACCCTTGCATTGGATCTGAGCATGACGAACCTCCCTTGCAACAGGGTCCGATGCCGGCGGGAGGCCTGCCGCTCGTACCGGGGGAGAGGGTGTCCTCTGCCCCCATTTTCCGATGAGGATGATAGCCGAACCCTGGAGGCCAGGGTGGTGATCATACTTCCGCTCAGGGCAGCGGCGCCTCCGGCACCCAGGCCGGAGGCACGTCCCAGGTGACGAACGCCGGCCGCTCCGCAGGCGCTTCGCCCCGGATGAAGACCCCGATGCCGTGGTACTTAGGCGACTCCGGTCCGTAGGGGAGCTCGGCCAGGTAGTCGTGCCAGGACTGCACGAACTCGTCGCGGTCCATGACGAGCCTCGTCCCGAGGATGGCGGGGTCTTCGATGTAGACGGAGCGGTCGTCCACCCCGATCACGACCATGTAGTGGCCCACCGCCCAGGACTCCTCCCAGGTCTTGTTCGCCTCCCTGAAGCGCTGGCCGTCGATGATGACCGGGACGCCATCGCGGATCGAGGCCTCGAGGTCGGCGATGGTGAGGTTGTCTTTCCACTCCGCCTCAAGGCCGAGGTCTCTTGCCACCCGGACCATATCCCAGGGGTAGGTCCCGTGGACGGGGGTGGTGTTGAGGTAGATGCGGAGGTCGGTCTCGAAGGCGTCGAGGCCCCAGTAGGAGAGCACCGCCTGCATCGATGATGCACCACAGGAGTAATACTCCGCCTGCCGGACGTCGGGGACCCCGGCGAGGATGGTCGGCTCCTCCGGGGCGGCGGGGCCCGGAACCGGGATGCCGGTCGCGAGGAGGATGGCAGCGGCGGCGAGTACGGCGCTGATGAAGAATGAGAGGATTATGCGGGTATCCATGAGAGGGACCTTCCCGGAGAATTGTTAATTATTTCTTTATTGTGCGGGAACGCACTCCTCCTCCAGGGCCGCGAGGAACGCGACGAGGAGCGCATGTCTTTTGGCGGCGATCTCCCGGGCGGTCTTCGTGTACATGAGGTCCTTTAAGTTGAGCAGTTTTGCCCGGATGTGATCGACCGCGTCCGGGATCCCTCCGCCCCGCTCTCCGGCTTGCATGAATGTCCTTGCGATCCCGACCGCGCCCATCGCGTCGAGTTTGTCCGCGTCGGAGAGCACCCGGGCCTCGAGGGTAGCGGGGTCGATCCCGGTGCTGTAGCGGTGCGCCCGGACGGCGTGGGCGATGGCGGCGATGCGGTCTTCTGGGTAGCCGATGGAGCGCAGATACGCCTCTGCCATCCTCGCCCCCTCCTCTTCGTGGAGAGCGCCCGTTCTCTCCTCGAGCGGCCGGGCGATGTCGTGGAATAACGCGGCCGGGATGAGGATATCCATATCGGCGCCTTCGCGTGCACCGATCTCTTCCGAGAGGCGCACGACCCGGAGGGTATGGTCGAACCCGTGCGCTCCGGAGCCCTGGAGCACTGTCCGCACGTGCTCCAGCATCGCATCGATCTCGTTCTGCATGAGAGATCTCTTCCCCGGGATCGGAAAGACTCTTCTCAACCGCTATCGGTCCCCGGCTCACACCGCAGCAAAGCCCGGTGATACCTCGCTACAGCGCATCAGCCGCTCGGCATACGCCTCGATGAGGTCGCGCTTTGCAAGGCACTCGAGCCACCCCCGCGGGATCGCGGACGCCCCGGAGTACGCCCCGGCGAGCTGCCCGTAGACCGCCGCGGTGGTATCGGCATCCTCTCCGAGGTTCACCGCGAGGAGGCAGTCCTCTTCAAACGTGCTGCTCCGGCCAAACGCCCAGAGCGCCGCCTCGACCGAGGCCGCGACATACCCGCGCCCCCGGATCTCGGGCGGCTCTTTGCGGAGGTAGGACCCCGCCGCGACCGCATCGATCTCGCCGGTGAGCGGGTGCTCTTCCCAGTAGCCCGGAACCGGCGAGTAGCGTTCCGAAAGCAGCGCCTCTTTCGGCGCACCGGCAAGTGCTCCGAAGATCAGCCCCCCGAAGTACCTGCAGGCGTCGACGGCCACCGGCAGTGCGTGCGTGGTCCGCGAGCTCTCGCCGGAGAGTAGTTCGATCGCCCGGGCAGGATCTTTAGCGTAGAAGATCGGCACCGGGGCTAGACGCATCAACGATCCGTTGCCTGCCGACCACTCGTCGGTCAGACCAGGGAAGGGCTCGCGGGTGCGCATGAAGCGCTCGAGGGCCCTTCGGGTCGTCGTCCCGATATCAAAGCACCTCTCTGTGCTCGAGAGGTGCCCCTCCCGGTACCAGCGCACGTAACGATCCAGCTGGTCGATGGGGTCGAACCCCTGCCTCTCGTTCAGGCTCTCGGCAAGACAGAGGGCGAGCGAGGTATCGTCGGTCCATTCCCCGGGCTTGAGGTTGTGGCGTCCGCCGCCGACCATGCCGGTGACAGGCTCAAACGTTCCCGGCGGCCGGAACTCGACGGCTACCCCGAGGGCGTCGCCGACGGCGAGCCCGAGCAGGCAGCCGCGGTAACGGTCGATCCTCTCCATGATCAACTCTGGCGTCACTTTCACCAAAGAGCGTTCTGTTTCGGCTCAAATAGCAACTCTCATCCCTTCCTCACTCCCTATCTCTCATCAAGAGAGATTGCCGAATGTCCCGCGCCGTTCTGTACCGCCAATTGCCCGGAGAGGGTCTAGAGAGATTCATTGCGGAGTTCCGGAGATCTGCCGCCCGCGACCCGTTCGCCACCATCCTCATCGTCCCGACCTCCCACCTTGCCCGGAGGATCGTCCACCGCCTCGGCAAGGAGGGTATCCCCGTCATCGCCGATACCGTCACCACCCTCCCCGGGTTTGCAAGGAAGGTGGTCCTGGCCCATGCAACATCGGAGACGCTGATCTCCGCTACCGAGTCACGGCTCATTCTCGCCCGGCTGCTTGCCGCCGGCAGGTGCCCGCTCCTTTCCGGGTCCGGGGCCGTCGAGGAACTCGCGACCCTCTTTGAAGTCCTCATCATGCGGAAGGTCGAGTATCCGGCCGCCCTCGGCGACCTTGCAAGTCAGAAGAGCGCCGAGATTGCCCGCCTCCTCGACGCCTACCTCCAGTTCCTCGACGAGCACCGCCTCGTCGACGAAAGCACGCTCTATTCCCGCGCAATGAGGGTGATCGCCGGTGAAGGCGTCGGGTTCCGGACCGTCTACGTCTATGGGCTCTTCGAGCCGATGCCGCTCGAGCGGGACCTGCTTCTTGCCCTGCGCCAGAGTGCAGATGAGTTCTACTACATGCTGCCCTACGCCCCAAACCCGGCGGTCTTCTCGGACGACGGCGGGTGGCTTGGCCCGGATGCGGTCGTCTCCGGGGATGAAAAAAACGAGCGCTCTTTGCGCATTGCCCGGCTCTTCTCCCGGTGCGAGCCAGCGGACTACAGCGAGTCCATTATGGTCGCAGAACGGCGGGACAGACTCGATGAGGTCCGGGCGATCGCCCAGGAGATCCGCTCCCTGATCACGGGAGGGGTCCGGCCCGATGAGATCGCGGTCGCGTTTCCCGATCTCGCGTCAATGGTGCCCTATGTGGAAGAGGTATTCCCCGACTTCGCGATCCCGTACACCGCGTCCGGCGGTCGGCCGCTCTCTGCATCACCGCTTGTCTGGGCGCTTCTTTCGGTCCTCGCCGTCCCGATCCGCGGCTACCGACGGGAGGACGTCGTCGCCCTCACGGCCTCTCCTTACCTGCCGAACGCCGGCGGTTGCGAGATCGACTTCCTCTCCCGGGAGGCCCGGATCACCGCCGGAGCCGCCTCCTGGGAGGAGCGGTTTGCCGCGCTCATCCGCACCCTTGAGAATGAGCGGGCTAGACCGGATGCGCCCAAGCACCGGCTCACGGCAAAGATTGCTGCCGTCACGGCAGCACAGGAGAAGATCAGGTCGCTCTTTGCCGACCTTGCGGCTCTTGAGGGTGAAAAGACAATCCGGGAGCACCTTGCTGCCTACCGCTCGCTCCTCGAGCGGTGGCAGGCCCCGGTGATGCCGGCAGACGGCGACCCCGATCTCCTCGATCGTGAGGCCCGGGATCTTAGGGGATTTACGGAGGCGCTCGCGGCGCTCGACCGCTTTGCCTTGCTGCTCCCGGGGGAGAAGATACCGCTTGCGGAGTTCTTCTCCATGCTTGAACTCCTTCTCTCCGGGACCCGGACCGGCAGAGAGCGGCACGGCAACGCCGTCCAGGTGGTCGGCGTCCGGGAGGTTGCACACCTTTCCGTCCCCTACCTCTTCATCGGCGACCTCGTGGAGGGCGCGATGCCCCGGCTCACCACCCGGCTTCCGTTCACCACCGATGCCGAGACTCGGCGCCTTGGGACACGAACAGGAGAGGATATCCTCCGGGAAGAGCGCTACCACTTCATCGCGGCTCTCCTTTCCGGGCGGACCCGTGTCTACTTGAGTTACCCCGCATCCGACGGCGCAACGCCGCTGGTGCGATCAGGATTCATCGACGCCGCCAAAGAGGCGTTCTCCCCTGCACCGTGGGGGAGCGGTGACTTCCCGGACTCCCGGCTCGCAGCAGCCAGGCGAGCCGGCGCCCACCTCGCCCGGGGGGAGATGCCGGAGAGGATGCCGCCGGGCCTCACGGTTCCCGAGGCGGTCTCCCGGCTCAACATCGAGAACTACCACAGGAAGGGCGCCTACGACTCCCCCTACGATGGCCTCCTCGAGGGTGACCCGGCAATCCTCGCGGCGCTCGCCGAACGGTTCGGCGACGGGGCGATCTTTTCTCCGACCGCGCTTGAGACCTACGCGGACTGTCCGTTCCGGTTCTACCTGGAGCAGGTCCTCGGACTTGCACCCTTTCCCGATGCCGATCCCGACCTGACGGCACAGGAGCGGGGGAGCCTCATCCACCGGATAACCTATCGGTTCTACTCCGGCTGGAAGGGTGACGGCAACGGGGCGCTCACCGAGGCGTGCTACCCGGATGCCGTCCGGCGGATCCTCGATACCGGCCGGGAGGAGACAGAACGGCTTGCCCTCGATAGCCCCCTCTGGGTTGCGGATAAGGAGGTCCTCCTTGGGTCGCCCGCGGTGGGAAGGGGCCTCCTTGAACGGTTTCTCGAGCACGAGATGGCGGTCGCGGGCTCCCATTTCGTCCCGCAGGCCTTCGAGGTCTCGTTCGGCCTCCCGCTGGTGCCGGGAGAGGTCGACGCTGCCTCGATTGAGGATGCAATCGCCATCCCGCTTGGCAACGAGACGATTCGCCTGCGGGGCAGGGTCGACCGCGTCGACGTCATGCCCGACGGCCGGTTCATGATCACCGACTACAAGACGGGGACCTCACACCACGGACTCAAGGATATCCAGGCTGGAAAAGCGCTCCAGCTCCCTCTATACCTTCGGGCAGTCGAGATCCTGACAGGGATGGAAGGAGTCGCAGGCACCTACTACACCCTCAAGCGCGGGGAGGTCCGGAATCGGCCGGTCTTCTGGGACGCGAGTCTTGCGGAGTGCTTCTCCTGCTACACGGGTTCACAGAGAAACGGCGTCGGGGATGTCCGGGAACTGGTCGAGACCACGCTCTCGTGGGTGCAGAAGTATCTTGCTGGGATTCGGAGGGGCTTCTTCCCGCCCCGGTTGGATTCCGGTCCATGCCCGACCTACTGCGGCTTTAAGACTATCTGCCGGTTCGATCCCCTGCGGATACTCGAAGCGGAGGCGATCCCCGATGGCACTGACTGAACGCCAGGCGAGGGCCGCGCTCGACCATTCAATGAGCCGGTGCGTCACCGCCGGGGCGGGGACGGGAAAGACGCACGTCCTGGTCCAGAAGTACCTAAGCCTCCTTGAAGCCGGTGCCTGTGTCGGGGAGATCCTCGCCCTGACCTTCACCGAGAAGGCGGCGAACGAGATGAGAGTCCGGGTCCGCCAGGCGATTGCAGCAAAAGAGGGAGAGCGGTGGGACGCCACCCGGAATGAGTTCTTGTGGGCGAAGATATCGACTTTCCACTCCTTCTGCGCCTCAGTCCTTCGCGAATTCTCCATCGAGGCCGGGGTGGGGCCGGCCTTTGCCGTCCTTGATGAGTGGGAGGCGTTCCGGCTCCGGGAGAAGGTGGCGGAGGACCTCATCCATGGCTGTCCTCCAGAAACGTGCCGCGCCGCAGTGATTGCTGTCCTGCGGGCGATAGGGCCGTACGAGTTGAAGAGATACCTGGAGACCCTGTACTCCCGCCGCGGGGCTACCGAGGCGTTCTTTGCCGCGCTCGCAGAGGGCGAGGAGAAAGTGCTCGATGCCTGGCAGGAGGCCGTGGAGCGGCATCGGGCGGAGACCCTCGCAACCTTCCTCGAACGTGCCGCCCCATCGATCGAGACGCTCCGGGATCTCGCCGCCCGCTATTCGGGTGAGCGGGACCCGGGGGAGGTCTACCTTCGAGCCATCGGACCCTGCCTCTCCGGTGAGATCAGGGTCGCGGAGATGCTCGAAGTCCACAAAGACCGGCGTTTCTCTGCGAGAATGGGGCAAAAGAAGAATTGGAGCGGTGACGACCTCGATGCCCTCCAGGCGGCCTACAAGAACCTGGATAGGTGCCTCAAGGACCACGCCGGGATCCTCTCGCTTGCGTTCGACCCTGCCGACCCGTTCACCCGGGCGACGCTCGACTTCCTCCGCGACCTCGGGGTGACCTTCTTGACTTTCCTCGAAGCGGTTGAAGCGGAAAAGAGGCGGCAAAACGCCCTCGACTACGATGACCTGGTGAACCGCACCCACCGGCTCTTCTCCGATCGCGAGGATATCCTTAGCGCGCACTTCCGGAATCGGTTCCGGTACATTCTGATCGATGAGTTCCAGGATACCGATCCCGTCCAGATCGCAATCATCAGGGCTATTCTCGGCGACCCGGACGAGAACCCCGCGAATCTCTTCATCGTCGGCGACCCGAAGCAGTCCATCTACCTCTTCCGGGAGGCGGACGTGACGCAGTTCAGGAACGCCCGCGACCTGATCGAGCACGCCCTCGGCGGGGAGACGATAGCGCTCGACGTCAATTTCCGGAGCACCCCGGAGGTTCTCGGGTTTACCAACGCAATCTTCGGCTCTCTGATGGCGGAGTGCGAACGCCCCTGGGAGTTCCTCTACGAGCCCCTGCACGCATCCCGAAAGAGCGAGACCGGTTCGGTCGAACTCCTCCTCTGTCCAAAGATCAAGGACCGGGCGGAAGGCCGCCGGGCCGAAGCGGAGATGGTGGCAAGAAAGATCCGCGCCATCGTCGAGCAGGGAGAGAAGCGGGTCTATCTGGACGGGGGATCAAGGCCGGCCGGGTATGGGGACGTCGCCATCCTCCTTGAGCGGCGGACGAACCTTTCCTACTACGAGTGGGCGCTCGCCCGGTACGGCGTTCCCTACCACGTCCACGCGGGCCTCGGGTTCTACGAGCGCCAGGAGGTCTACGACCTCTATAATATCCTTCGGTTCCTTGTAAACCACCTGGACGATGCGGCGCTCTACGGCGTGCTGCGGTCACCATACTTCGGGTTCTCCGATGCCCGGCTCTATCATCTCGCCGCATCACCGGGGGCATACCTCTGGGAGCGATTGTTGGCGGACGGGGGCGCGGATGCAGTCAGGGCTGCGGCGACCCTCCGGGACTGGATCTCGCTCTCCCGCAGGCTCCCGCCAGCCCTTCTCCTCCGCCGGATCGTCGAATCCTCAGGCATCTTTGTCGTCTTCGGCGGGATGATCGGGGGTGAGCAGGCCGCAGCGAACGTCGAGAAACTGATCGCCATCGCGAGGGAGGCCGGTTCCTCCACGCTCGATGATCTCGTGGCAGAACTCGGGCGATGCATCGATGACGAGCAGCGGGAGGGGGATGCTCTCCTGGATCTTGCGTCCTCCGATGCGGTCCTGATCATGACCGTCCATGCTGCAAAGGGGCTGGAGTTTCCGGTTGTCGTCGTCCCGGACCTTTCGGAGACCCCGCGGCCCGACGGCGCGACCATCATGGTGGAGGAAGGGCTGATGCTCGGGGTCTCGATCCCGAACCCGGCAAACGACCACGAGCGTGAGGAGACGCCCATCCTCCGGATACTCAAGGACGAGCACCGGCAGAAAGAGGAGGCGGAGCGCAAACGGCTCTTCTATGTCGCTGTGACCCGGGCACGAGATCACCTCATCCTCTGCGGAGAGGCGTTGGATGAAGTCCCAAAGAGCCTTGAGGACGGGAAAACCCGGATGGCCTGGCTCGCGCACTGTCTCGGTCTCACGCCAGAGGTCCGCGCCCGGGGCGAGGCCGTGCTCGCCCTCCCAAACGACGAGGAACTCCATATCCCGCTCACCACCGATCCCTCTGCGATCCCGGTCGAGGTGCAGGAGACCGCCAGGGTCTGCCTGTCACTGCCGGACGATCTTCCCGCGGCGGCCGCCCCGGTGGGCATTCTCCCGGACGGGGCGGAGGAGCGCGTATACTCGGCAAGCGAGATTGAGGCGTACCTCCGCGGCTCGTTGGAATCACGGTCACCGGGGTTTGCCACCGGGGGAGACGGCCTGACCCGCGGCCTCGTCGTCCACGAGGTCTTCCAAGGCCGGGACCCCGCTACGGTGCTGCGGCGCTACGGCATGGATTCCGGCAAGGCAGACGAGTACCGGGAGCTCTACGAGCGGTTCCTCGCCTCGCCCCTGATGCAGGACGCTCTCCAGGACCACCGTGAGGTGCCGTTCCTCGTGCGGGTGAACGGGTTTGCGTTCCAGGGGACCATCGACCGACTGGTACAACGACCGGGCGGCGCCTGGCTGCTCATCGACTACAAGACAGGAAAGCCGGGGGATCTTGAGGATTACGCAATCCAGATGACGATCTACCGCCGTGCGGCGAGGCAGATTCTCGGGGCGCCGGTGACACCCTACCTCTACTTCGTCGATCTCGATCGCTGGGTTGAGGTTACGGTGGACGAGGATCGGGTCTTTGCCGAGATCGCCCGTGCGGTCAGGGAGATCGAGGGAGGAAAAGAAGACGAGCAGGGGGTAAGGTAAAGAGAGGTTTTCGCACCGGCCTCCCCGCGGCTTCAGTCATAGAGCCCGATCGCGAGGAGATCGTCGTCCGAGAGTTCGTCCCAGAGTTCAAGGACGATCGAGCCGTCGGCGAGAACGTCTCCGGGGATGACCCATTCGGAGTCGACCTCTCTGACCTCTTCAGCGCCCTCGGGGGTTCTCACGAGCACTTTCATAATACTATCACCATGCCCTCTACTCCCCCCTGGCAGGGCAGGCAAGTTCGCAGGCGCGGCAGTGATCGATGCGTTCTCTCCCGGAGGCTTTGTCGGCGTTCATCCGCTCAAGGCACCGCTCCCGGCTGAACCTGCCGGTGGATAAGGCGTCCATCGGGCAGGCGCGGATGCAGTAGCCCTCGCAGCCGGCACAGAGATCGCCTTTTGGAAGGTCACGATCTGGGCATTCCAGCTCCACCCAGACCGCCCGGAACCGGACCCTCGGCCCGTATCCTGGGACCAGGACGAGGTTGTTTCTCCCCATGCGCCCGATGCCCGCCATACATGCCGCGTCTTTGAGGTAGATCCCGCCGGCCTCCGGCTGGTAGGGGATGACCCGGCTTTCGACCCCATAGTGCTCCTGCAGCCAGCGGCCGAGATCTCTCCCGATACCAGTAAGGATCCGGTCTCCGGGCGTCCCACGGTCTGGTTCCCAGAGGTCGAGTTCGGGGTGCTCTGGATCGTGGTAAAGCCCGAGGACGATGTAGGTCCCCCGGTCTCTCTGCGATCCCCGGTATCCATCCGCAACCGCTGAAGGACAGTCGATAAGCCGCTTTGCCGGGACTGCTCCCGCCACGTCGGCCCCGAGTTCACGCGCTCTCCGGAGGGCCGCTCTGATAATCTCTTGGTCGTCGGGCATTGGAGAGGGTATGGAGCCGGGGGGTGAAGAAGAAACCGGTCGTCCACCGTCTTCGGGCATGGCATACCGAGTCCTGCGTCGCTCATGGTCACGGTACCGTAACACCGGGGATGGACAGCGTCGTGCTGCCGGGTAACGACCCCAAGGACCGGCGGCACAGGATTACAGCCCCAGGTCGGAGAGCCCAGGATGATCATCAGGGCGCCGCCCCAGCGGCCAGTGAAACTTTCGCTCCCCCTCTGTGATCGGCAGGTCGTTGATGCTGGCGTAGCGGCGGCGCATCAGCCCATGCTCATCAAACTCCCAGTTCTCATTCCCATAGGAGCGGAACCAATTCCCCGAGTCGTCGTGCCACTCGTATGCGAATCGTACGGCTATTCGCGCTTCATGGAACGCCCAGACCTCCTTGATCAGGCGGTAATCGAGTTCTTTCGCCCACTTCCGCTGCAGGAATTTGACAATCTCCTCGCGGCCGTTCACGAACTCCGCTCTGTTGCGCCAGACGCTGTCGGGGCTGTACGCAAGCGAGACCCTCACCGGGTCACGGGAGTTCCATGCGTCCTCAGCCATACGGACTTTCTGCACCGCCGTTTCATACGTGAACGGCGGCAACGGGGGTCGACTCTGCTCGGTCATACGTGCATGACATCACTGCGGTGTTGATAAGAGTATGCCCGGATGGCATCGGCGCACCCTCGTGCGGACGGCAGAACGAGGTAGTTAGATAGTAGAATTGCATTGCTAAATCGTAAATGTGCTTTGTGGTGGAACTGAGTTGAGAAATAGGACGCCCCGGCTGGGATTTGAACCCAGGTCGAAAGCTCCGGAGGCTTTCAGGATATCCACTACCCTACCGGGGCCGTCATAACATGTTGTTGCCTATTGTATAAAAGGCCAGCGATAAGGAGCCCCTCATCTCCTCCTTGACTCGTAGAGATGCCAGATCTTACAGGCTCCTTCGTGGCTGACCATGCAGGGACCGACCGGAGTGCGCGGAGTGCAGACCTTCGCAAAGAGCCGGCAATCGGACGGCCGGGCGACGCCGCGCAGCACTTTATCGCAGATGCAGGCCGAATGCTTATCCACGTGCCGGATCGTGATATCGAACTTCTTCTGCGCGTCGTAGGCCTCGAACTCCGGCTTTAAGCGGAGGCCCGATGCCGGGATCACCGGGAACCCGCGCCATTCAACATCGAACGGATCAAAAACCTCATACATGAGGCGTTTCGCCTTGACGTTCCCCTCCCGGGTGACCGCGCGCGGGTATGCGTTCTCCACCTTATGCACGCCATCGCGGACCTGCTGCACCGCCATCAGAAGGCCAAGGAGAATGTCCTCCGGTTCGAACCCCGCGACGACCTGCGGGACGGGGAACCGCTCATACTCTTCATAGCCCATCACCGTGCAGACGTGCCCGGGGAGGATGAACCCATCAAGCGTCGCCTCCCCCTGAGAGAGGAGCCACTCCATTGCCGGGGGGACGAGCCGGTGGCACGAGAGGATCGAGAAGTTTTCTGGCGGGCGGGTGAGGATCGTGGCGGCGACCGTCGGCGCGGTGGTCTCGAATCCGACCGATATAAAGACGACCTCCCGGTCAGGCTCCCGTCTTGCGATCTCCACCGCCTTGTGGACGCCCTGCACCACCCGGACGTCTCCACCGCTCGACTCGAGCGAGCCCTTCGTCCCCGGGACGCGTAAAAGATCGCCGTAGGTCGTAATGGTGCAGCCGCGCTCAACCAGGTCGAGCGCGGCATCAATCTCCCCCTGCGGCGTGATGCAGACCGGACAGCCCGGTCCCATCACGATCTTGAGCCTTTCGGGAAGGATGCTCCGGAGTCCGGCGCGCGCGATCGCCGCCTCGTGGGTACCACAGATATGCATGAGCGTGATATCCCGATCGACGAGATCGTGAAGTGTCTTGAGGATCTCCTTACCTACCGCCATGGATTCTCATACTGATCTCTCGCCGATAGAGCATATTGGTGCCGGTGGTGACACCGGGAGGATTCACGCAGCCCGATAGAAGGTCCCTTTCCCTTCCCGCACGGGCTCGACCAAACCTTCCCCGGTATCTATGGCATCTCTCGACGACGCCCGGCCGGGAGACGCCGCATCGATCACCTCTCCGCCAAGCATCGACGCGATCTGCTCAAGTTTTCCAGGGTTTGCCGGCCTGACCCAGATCTCGGTGCCCGGCCTATCAAGGGTGTTGATCTGGACGCGGTCGGGGTTGATCGCCGCGACGGCGTCCTTGAGAAGCCGGAGTTCCTCTGGGGTGTCGTTGAGGCCCGGGACAATGAAGACCTCAAGCCAGATCTGACCGGTGAACTCCCGGGCAAATGCCGTAATCCCTGCAAGCACCCGTTCTGCGGTGATGCCCGGGCATGGCCGGTTGATCTCTTCAAAGACCTCTTTTGAGACCGCATCAAGCGACGGTACCACGAGGTCTGCCCGCATGAGGGCAGCCCGGACCTCCGGATCAGGAAGGAGCATGCTCCCCGTCAGCACCGCGACCTGGTAATGGGGGTAGTTGTCTTTGATGAAGGCAATAATCCTCTCGATGCCGGTATGGAGCGTCGGCTCCCCCGAGCCGGCAAACGTGACATAGTCAAGATCCGGTGCCGTCGCGAGAAAATCATCGAGTTCCGCAATGACCTGGTCGGCTGGGACGTATTCGCGCCGCTCGCAGGTGAGGTTGAGCGTCCGCCCGCACTCACAGTAGATGCAGTCGTAGGCGCAAGTCTTCTGCGGCATCAGGTCGACCCCGAGCGAGGTACCCAGGCGTCGGGAGAGAACCGGGCCGAAAAGGTGGTGATATCCCATATCCGGGGTATAGTCTAGCGTGAGGAGGTATGAGGATTCCCTTTGCGGCACTAAAGTGGTCGATGGAAGTGAGGCCGCCCGGTTGATGCCGCTCGGGCGGTCAGGAATACCGGCCCGATTGCTGACAGAAAAGACCCGGTAGACAATCGCGTCGATAAACTCATCGTACGCCTGCGCGGTCGAGGATTGTTACGATACTGCCAGAGAGGCGAAGCTCTCGTCGATGGCTTCGGCATTGGATTCGATGTAGGAAATGATCTAGCCTTTGATCTCTCAGGTAGATTCGAGACAAGAACTTCTGAAGCCATCAGCCATAGTTTATCGGTACAGAGTGCCGAAAGTGCCTCATGACACGACGCGCGAAGGTGCTTATTCCGAATGTATATAATGTTTCGGCCGGGAACATTCTGTATGTTCGGTGTCTCCACCTACTGCCTTCACCAGGAGCCGCTCGCAGTAGCACTCGAAAGACTTTCTCCGATAACCGACTGCGTGGAGGTGATGGACGAAGGGCTGCACCACCTCGAGAGCGTAGAGCCGCTGGAGAGTTACTCGTACCTCTACTTCATCCACGCGCCGGCCCGAGGGATCAACATTGCAAGCATCCATGAGCCCATCCGGCGGGCGAGCATCGAGGTCCTGACGCAGACATTCACTCTCGCTGCGGAAGTCGGGGCAGACGTGGTAATCCACCCGGGCTATTACGCGTGGATCCAGGAGCGGGATCATGCACTGGGGATGTTCAAGCAATCGCTCAAAGAGCTGACGGCGGCAGCCGAAGACCTCTCAGTGACGTTCTTTGTGGAGAATATGGGCAACTGGGAATATTTCTTCCTGCGCTCCTGCGAGGATCTGCCGCTCATCGATGGGATCGGGTTTGCGCTCGACGTCGGCCACGCCAACTTGAACGGGTGCCTGGACTGCTTCCTCGCACACCCTACGGCGCACTACCACCTGCACGACAACAATGGCGATGATGACACGCACTCTCCTATAGGGACCGGGACGATCGACTTTGTGGCTGTGATGGAGGCCGTGCAGAGGAACAACGTCATCCCCATTATTGAGGTGGAGACCCTTGATGGAGTGACCGCCAGCATCACCGCACTGGAAGCGATCGATCCTGCGGTGTCGGGTACATAGTTCTGTTCTGACCCGGTACCTCCACCTTTCACCCTGGATCGGCCGTAACCTTTTATAAGGAAAAACTCCAACATAATTGGTGCTTCGTGCCTCGGTGGCTCAGTCGGTAGAGCGCGTCCTTGGTAAGGACGAGGTCGCGGGTTCGATTCCCGCCCGAGGCTTGGGAGCCCGAGTTCTTAATCTCTTCTCGAAAATTAATCCGTAGCGTCAGCACTTCAGTGCTGGATGGCGCGATCCCTCCTGAGTTCATCAGAAATGCGGCACGGTGCTGGGTTTGTAACTCCTCAGATGCAGAGTATATAGAGGGGTTCGAAGAGTGCAGGGCGATCTTCTCTTCGATCCCGGCGGGCCGCCATCACGATCGATCTTGACCATGCCGTACCGGACGCTTATGTCGGCCCCCAACTCCTGTGCATATCGCGAGCATTAAGGCACTCTCCCGACAAACCAATCTGGCACTGATGGCACCTGTACAAGACGGCGACACCCTCCTCCTGCACTTCACCAGCACACGTCCCGACGGCGAGATATTCGAGGACTCCCGGTCGGGCGAGCCGATTCGGGTAACCCTTGGAGCAAAGCAGATCAATCCCCTCTTTGAAGAGGCATTGATTGGAAGAGAGCCCGGCGAGACGGTGACGGTGGTGCTGCCCCCGGAGAAGGCATATGGGAAGTTTCATAGAAAACTCGTCGTCACGGTAAAGCGAAAGAAACTGAACCTCGACCACGAGCCGGTCCCCGGCGAATTCCTCAAACTCGAGGTCATGGGCAGACCCTGCCTGGTGACCGTCGTCGACGTGGACGAAAAATCGATCACCGTCGACGCCAACCACCCACTTGCAGGTGAGACGATCACCTACACGATCACGGTCGTGGCGATCCTCCCCCGGGAGGGTTGAGCCCTCGAGAGACCGCAAGCCCCGTCCGGTGAATGCGGGCGATGCCCCGCCGCGCCCGCCGGACGTTACGTCAAAGAGTCGTATAAACACTGTATTTTTGGTTTTCAACCGGGTCTGCTCCAGCGGGTATTTATCCGGTCCATAAAAACCTCTTCTCATGAGAATAGGCTCATCCGGAGACGGGGGATCGCCTTGGGCACAGGCGATCATCGGTTTACTTCTGCTGCTGGTCGTCGTGTCTATCCCCATTGCACTCTCAGGCCCCTTCTCCCCGGGTCCCGAACCGGTGCACGTCAAGTTCCTCGCGGTCAACGACTTCCACGGACAGTTCCCCGACGGGCAGAAACTCGACGGCGAACCTGCCGGGAGCGCGCCGGTGCTTGCGTCATACCTCAAAGGCGCGATGGCGGATGCCGATGATGCGACCACGTTCATCGTGTTCCCCGGAGACGTCGTCGGCGCGTCGCCGCCGGAGTCTGGGCTGCTGCTGGACGAACCCACGCTCCTCTTCTTCAACAGTTTTGCGGACGACTGCTCGAAGATGGTCGCAACCTTTGGGAACCACGAGTTCGACCGGGGCGTCGACGAACTGTTGCGGATTGTCCACGGCGGGAACGGTACGACGACAGTCACCCGCCTTGTGGACCCTTACCCGGGCGCGGTAGCGGAGTATGTCTGCTCGAACGTGGTCTGGAGGGAGAACGGCACCCTCCTTGCGGCACCCTACACGATCCTGGATGCAGGAGGTGCAAAGATCGCGTTCATCGGTGCCACCACAACAAAGACTCCCTCGATCCAGCGCCCGGTCTACGTCGAAGACCTCGTCTTTCAAGACGAGACCGAGTCGATCAACCGCTACGTCCCGGAGATCCAGCAACAGGGGGTGCATGCGGTCGTCGTCCTCCTCCACGAGGGCGGCGAGCAAGACCCCTACGACGGTCCTACCAGGGATGGGGGCAACGTGACGGGCAGGGTTGCCGAGATCGTCGCCGGCCTTGACCCTGACGTGGATCTCGTCCTCTCGGGCCACACCCACAAATTCACCAACGCCTACCTGGAGAATGCCGGCGGAAACCCGGTGCTGGTGACGCAGGCATACAGTTACGGCAGGGCGTTTGCCGACGTCGACCTCGTCATCGATCCCCTCACCGGGGAGGTCTCCCATGCATCGGCAGAGATCGTCCCGGCATACAAAGCCCGTGTCACCCCCGATCCGGAGGCCGTGTCGCTACTCCGGATGAGCGAAGAGGCCGTCGGGCCGCTGACGAACCGGGTCGTCGTGGTTGCTTCGGCGGAGATCACGCGGCTGGAGACCGACGCCGGCGAATCCGCGCTCGGCAACCTCGTCGCCGACAGCCAGCGGGCGGCTATGGGCGCCGATATCGCGTTCATCACCACCGGTTCGCTCCGGGCCGATATAGAAGAGGGCAACGTCACATGGGGAGACCTTTATGCAGTCCAACCCTTCTCTTCGACCGTCCTATCAATGACCCTGACGGGCGAACAGGTCCTCGAGGCGCTGGAACGGCAGTGGGAGACCCCGCTGCCGCCCCACAACCTCGCCGTCTCCGGGCTGTCGTATGCTTTCGATGAAAGCAAGCCCGTCGGCAGCAGGGTCACCGAGGTCCGGGTGGACGGCGTCGTGCTCGACCCGAACGCAGAATACACAGTCGCGATGGTCGATTTCCTCGCGACCGGCGGCGATGGATATACCATCTTTACGGAAGGGAAGAATGTGGTCTATGGCCCGCTCGATCGCGATGCACTGGTCGCCTACATGGAATCTCTCCCGGGGCCGGTGGATGTGAAGGTGGAAGGAAGGATTACAAAGGTCGCGTGAATTTGCGGTCTCTCCGTTTTTTCAGCCGAATGGCTGTATGAGTAACTACCTGGGTCCGGGGCTCGACGCTGCTCTCCCGGCAGCAACCTTCATAATCCAGCACGAGCGATAGGCGCCGCTGTCCGGAGTTGTTGTCATGAAGATACTTGGTATCAATGGGAGTCCCCGGGGCGAAAGGAGCGCCACGTTGCGGCTCATCGCCGCGGTCCTCGAAGGTGCAAAGGAGGAAGGGGCAGAGATCGATCTCGTAAACATCATTGACCTCGATATCAAATTCCGGAACGCCTGCAGCGCCTGTTTCCAGGAGGGCAGGTGCGTCGAGGATGACGATTTTCCGGGGCTGTACGAGAAGATCAAGGGTGCCGATGGGCTTGTGCTCGGGTCTCCTGTGTATATCGACCAGATCACCGGCCAGATGAAGCTGCTCATCGATCGCATGGCCGATGGAATCCAGTGCCAGGTGCTCTCGGGGAAGTACGGATGCTCGGTCTCCACCTCAGGCGACCACGCCGAGCAGGAGGTTGTTAAGTACCTGAACCACTTCCTCCAGATGCTCGGTGCGACGCCGATCGGCGGTTTGGGAGTTGCAACCGGGAAGGATCCGGATGCCCTGATCCGGTCGGAAGAGGATGCGCGCAAACTCGGAAAGACGCTTGCCGAGGCAATACGGACCCGGCGGCAGTACCCGGAGATCGCAGCGTTCCACGAGCGGTTCCAGAAGAAATTCGAAGCGGTCATCACCGGCGAAAAACCCGAGTGGCCGGGTGATTACAAGCACTGGGTCGATCAGGTCTGGGTCTGGTAAAACCCGCACTCACCCAGACTCCCGCGCACCCCGGATCAGCCCGGGGAAATTCGGCCGCCGTCCCCAACTCCGTCGTCCCCAGGGGCACCCCGGCCGCGCCGTTCACCGGAGGAGAGAACGCGACCGTCTGGGTACCACTTCGGCGCCGGGCGTGAAGGCGCTCGTGACGGGAATGAGTGGATGGATCCCCTGGTACAAAGAGCATGAGCGTGCCAAGCGTAAGAGGACTATCGTAACGTGCAGAAAATACCGCCGTTCGGTAAACCGACTGCGTTGGTTCTTAGAATTTATCCACGAACCTGCTCTGCATTTATCCATGCCCTTTGTACCGGTCAATGTTTGTGGGATATATGCATCCGCGGTACATCCCGGCGGGTATTCATTGGAATCGGTTGGAACGAAGCAGACCTAATATATTTATAGAATGATAGCGCACGGCCCGGAGCGGAGGGCCGCCTCTGTAGGCCTTCACCGATACTGGAGATCTGACCATGCCTGATTTTACAAACCCCTTTGCCGGGAACCATATGGAGCGCAAACTGGATCGCGGGGAACTTATCCGGACGATCCGGTTCTCGATTGCCGCGGAGTATGAGGCGATCCAGTTCTATGAGCAGATCGCCGAGTCGACCGACGACCCGCTGGTCCAGAAGGTGATGCGGGATATCGCAGACGAGGAGAGAGAGCACGCCGGGGAGTTCCTCCGCCTCCTTCGGGAGATTGAACCTGCCGAGGAAGAGTTCTACCGGCACGGCTACGAGGAGGTCGAGGAGATGATCGAGGAGTTGAAGAAGGGCGGGGCTTGACCGCCCTTTTGTGCCGTATCAGAGAGTTGGGTTGCGAGCAAGCGATTGCACTCTCTACTCAGGGATCCCGGGGGGCACCCCGGCCACGCCGTTCACCGGGAGGGAGAAGACGATGGCTCCGGCGTCGGTGTGCGGTCCTGCCCGGGTGGCGATCGCCTGCATGATGCCGCATTTAAACTCGCTCTTTGTGAGGATAAGGATCAGGTCTTTCTCGGGCAGGATGGGCACTCCAAAGAACGTCTCCATGCTCTCGAAATTGGTGCCGTATGCCGGGATGACGGTTCCTCCTGTAGCGTTCGCACCCTTTGCCGCCTCCATTACTTCAGTTGAGAAACCCTTGTTTACAACCGCAATGACCAGCTCGTGACGGATTATACCCTGTTCCATACCGGATCGCCTCCCCTCTCCCTGCAGTGAGCCTCGCAGGTACTCCACCGTTCTTGCGCCACAAACGCTCCCTACAGGCACCGTAAACGCGATACCGCGACCGGATTGTTCCGGTGTCAGTTCATCGTGCATCTTCTCAAGCAGACTCTTTGACGACTCGGACGGCACCATGCCGATAAGGATCGTCTTCTCTCTCTCGCCCAACCCAAGATATGCCATAATTTTTGAATCAACGGTGCCTTTCCCCCGTGTCAGGAGAGTGCATCTCGCCCTCCCATCTTTAAGGAGGTTCATTACCCTTTCCTCTCGTCCGCGGTCGAAGATGGCAATCATCACCACCAGCGACCCGCCTGCAGACGTCTCGTCGAGCATTTCGGTCCCCGCATCTCACAAGTCGATGATATCTGTATCCTCTCTATCAAAGGATACTGCCTTCGCCATGGCTCTCACCCTTCGCACCTTCATCTTATAGATCAACCCCATAACCTGCACTGTGATCAGCGGCATCATGGCCACCACGGTAATGATCCCGAAAGCTTCGGTCAGCACGCTGCCCCCCATAACCCTTGAGACCCCTGTTGTGAACGGAAGCAGGAATGCCGCCGCCATGGTGCCTGCGGCAATTCCACCGGAATCAAACGCGATCGCGACAAAGATCTGGGGCGCAACGAATGTCAGTGCCAGGGCAACAGCGTAGCCCGGCAACAGGAATAGCCAGATCTCAATCTCCGTTAGGACACGGACCATGACGAGCGCCAGTGCAACTCCTACGCTTACAGAGAGGCTCAGCAGCATGATCCGGCGTGAGATCGCGCCGCTGGTGATCTCATCGATCTGGTTGACGAGAATCTGCACGGCGGGCTCCGCGGCAACAATGAAAAAACCGATGACGGCACCGAGCGGGACCAGGATCCAGTTGTACGGCAGAGACGTGAGAGCATGGCCCAGGTAGATCCCGGCAGGCACAAAACCTATGTTCACCCCGGTCAGAAAGACCGTAAGTCCAAAGAGGATGTAGACGATTCCCACGCCGATCTGGATCAATTGAGTTCTGGAGAGTCTCAGGTGTACCACCTGGTATACGCTGAAGATCACCACGATGGGTAGTAGAATCAGTGAAACTTCCCTGAGGAACTGAATCAATCCTCCGGCATACAGTCTTGCGAGTTCCGCTGTGCTGCTCACTGTGGTGGTGGGTTCATAGGCATAACCGGTTCCGGCGGGGTCAAAGAACAACCCCAGGATCAGGACCGCGAGGATCGGCCCTATCGAACAGATCGCAGTGAGTCCGAAGCTGTCTTCCGACCTCTTCTCCCCACGGACGGCCGAGATGCCGGCACCCATTGCAAGGATAAAGGGCACGGTGATGGGTCCCGTCGTAACCCCGCTTGAATCGAAGGCTACGGCCAGATAGTCCAGTCCAGTGAACGCCGCCAGGAGAAATACCAGAGAATACAGGAGAACAAACGTATAAGACAGCCGGACCCGGAGGAGGATCCGGAAGACGGCGAGAACCAGGAAAATGCCCACACCAAAGGCAACTGTGGCTACAAAGACAGGATCGGGGATGGCGGGGATCTGACGTGTCAGCACCTGCAAGTCGGGCTCTGCGGCTGTGAGGACTGCGCCCAGCACGAAACTGGTGAGGATGATCAGCCAGACATTGCGAGATTCGGTCAATTTGGAACCTATCAGTTCCCCCATCGGCATCACGGCCATATCAGCCCCTTGTGTGAAGGCGCTCATGCCTACGATGAGCAGGACGGCACCTATTGCAAAGAGTATCATTGTTCCTGTGGGCAGAGGAGTCAGGGTTAGGTGGAGCAGAACGACGATGGCGCAGATCGGCAGGACTGAACGCAGTGACTCTTCAAACCTTTTGAGGAGAACGTATCCCATCTCATACACCCTCTCTTCAGCCATCGTGGGTTAACGCGTCAGACTGACCCAAAGTGCCTCTCCTCTCCAGTAACCCGGCATATATACATTGGGCCGTACAGCCCACCATCGGATACCAGCCCTTTTCGGCCATTCTCCGCCTGGAAACGGCCGGATGGGATCCCGGAGCAATCTCTGGGAGCGTGTGGGGCACGATCAGGAAGGCTATGTGATCAAAAGGGGAAGACCTCGCAGGAATCTTACGCAGGAGAACGATGAACAGGTATGCTCTCATTCATAAGGAGGAGTGAGCCAACATACAGTCTCTTTTTGATGGGGATATGCGCGGTCATCAGGTCAATTTCACGAATATTTTACTATAAAATCTCATATAGTAAATTATCAATCGCTGATTGGTGCCCGACAGGTTTTTTAAAGATATCATTATGATATTCGCCATCAACCATAATTTATGCTCAGCATCGTCCCGGAGATCAGCCCGGATACCTTCTCCCTGATTATTATCCCGGTGTTCATCTTCTTTGCACGGATATGCGACGTCACCATCGGGACGATGCGGATCATCTTCGTCTCCCGTGGGATGAAGATGATCGCTCCGATCTTCGGGTTCTTCGAGGTCTTCATCTGGATCATCGCCATCGGCCAGATCTTTCAGAACCTCACAAACCCGCTCAACTACTTTGCTTATGCGGCCGGGTTTGCCACCGGGAACTTCGTTGGGATGCTCGTCGAGGAACGACTGGCAATGGGGCTTGCGATCATCCGGATCATCACCCAGCGTGACGCGACCAATCTCATCGACTATCTCCGGGGCGCTGGATACGGGGTGACCGTTCTCGACGCTCAGGGAAAACAGGGCCCCGGCAAGGTCATCTTCTCGGTGGTCAAGAGGAAGAACATCCGCGACGTGGAGAAGGCTATTCACGAGTTCAACCCAAAAGCGTTCTACTCAATCGAGGACGTCCGGCGGGCTGCGGAGGGGACGTTCCCGGTCGCCGTGCCCGGCCCAACCCCGTTCCACGCTCATTTGGGCAAGGTCATGCGGAAGGGGAAGTGACCCCCGGATAGGTTATCCGATAGATGGCGTTCGCCCGGTCGTCCGAGACCAGGAGCGATCCGTCTCTCGTCACCTCCACATCCACGGGCCGGCCCCACGCCTCCCGGCCCTGGAGCCAGCCCTCGGCAAAGACCTCGTAGGCAGTGGGTGTGTCGTTCTCAAGGGTAACCATCGTCACCCGGTAGCCGATAGGCTCGAGCCGGTTCCAGGAGCCGTGCTCGGCGATGAATATCCGGCCCTGGTACTCTTCCGGGAACTGATCGCCGGTATAGAACCGCATGCCGAGCGCCGCCACGTGCGGACCGAGTTCCTGCTCCGGCGGCGTGAACTCGCTGCACGACCGCCCCGCCCCGAACTCAGGATCGGGGATCGACCGCCCGTGGCAGTAGGGGAACCCGAAATGCATCCCTATCTGTGGCGCACGGTTCAACTCGTCCGGCGGGGTATCGTCGCCGAGCCAGTCCCGGCCATTGTCGGTGAACCACAACTCATTGGTCAGGGGATGCCAGTCAAACCCTACAGTGTTTCGGATGCCCCGGGCGTAGATCTCGAGATCGGTCCCGTCCGGATTCATCCGGAGGGTGGTCCCGAACCGTTCGTCGCCGGGATCGCAGACGTTGCAGGGAACCCCCACCGGGACATAGAGTTTCCCGTCGGGTCCGAACGCGATGAACTTCCACCCGTGCAGCCGGTCGTCCGGAAAGGCATCGCTCACGACCACGGGATCAGGGGGCTTTGTGAGGTCGGCCTCGATGTTGTCGTAGCGCAGGATGCGTCCGATCTCGGCGACATAGAGGGAGCCGTTCTGGAACGCGACGCCGTTAGGGGAGTCGAGACCACTATCTATAACGATCACCTCATCGCCCCTCCCATCGCCGTCACGATCAGGGATCGCATAGACGTTCCCCGCCTCTCGACTCCCGACAAAGAGCGTCCCATTTGGAGACAGAGTCATCGACCGCGCCCCGGTGACGTTTCCGGCGTAGAGATCGATGGCAAACCCCGGCGGGAGGGTGATCGTCTCGAGCGGCAGGCTGCCGGTAGGGCCGCCCGGGGAGACCTGGAGAACCACGGCGATGCCGAGTAGGGCAAGAACAGCAACGGTGGTGAGGATGAGTGCGGTCCGGCGTGACATAGATCAACTCTAGAACTCCGGATGCCGGGAGCGCATATAGGTGTTACTCAGGGGTCGTCGATCAAGTATCGCTCATTGCCATCGCGAACCGCCTCACGTACCGGGCGTTTGAGATATTCTAATGTATCTTCTCGTGAAATGTAACAGAGGAATTGCGATGACAAATCACCCGGTTAAAAACATGATGCGATTGATGGCGACCAAGATCAGGACCATCGCGGACGTAATGTCCGACGATCAGATCGATGCGTTCCTCGATGAGATCCTGAACGCCAACCGCATCTACACCATAGGCGCCGGCCGCTCAGGACTGGTTGCAAAAGCGTTCGCCATGCGTCTTATGCATCTTGGCTTTACTGCCTTCGTTGTCGGGGAGACTGTGACCCCGGCCATGAAGCCGGGAGACATCATCGTTGTCTTCTCCGGTTCCGGGGCGACCAAGACGGTTGCGGATATCTCAGAGACCGCAAAGGAGATCGGTGGGAGGGTCTGCCTCATCACGTCGAAGAAAGATTCGAGGATCGGCCGCATCGCCGACTGCGTCGTCATCATCGAGAGCCAGCGGGACAAGGTGGCCGATGAGTCGGCGGAGTTCGAGATCCGGCAGATGATGGGTGAGCACAAATCGTTCGCACCGCTCGGCACCATCTTCGAGACGACCGCAATGGTCTTTGCAGACGCGATCATCTCGCGGTTGATGGAGATCACCCAGTGCAAGCCAGAAGATCTCCAGTGCCGGCATGCAAACATTGAGTGAGGAGTAGTCGTGAACGAGCACAGGTACGCCGGCCGGGTGCGCGGGGTGGAGATGTCCGGGATCCGGAAACTCTTCGATGCCGGAGGGCCGGACGCGATCAACCTCGGTATCGGACAACCGGACTTCGATACGCCTGAGCATATCAAGATGGCCGCAATCGCCGCCATCAGGGAGGGAAAGACCGGCTACACTCCAAACGCCGGCATCCCTGAACTTCGGGAAGCGATATCCGAGAAGTTTGCCCGGGAGAACGGTCTGGATTACCTGCCGGAGCAGATCCTGGTCACGGCAGGTGGGAGCGAGGCGCTCCACCTCGCGATGGAAGCCCTTGTGGACCCTGGCGACCGTGTTCTCTTCACAGACCCGGGTTTCGTCTCCTATGCCGCGCTTGCGACGTTCGCCGGGGGGAAGCCGGAAGGCGTCCCGCTCGATGCAACCCTGCACATAGACGTCGAACGGGCGAAGGAGCAGATGGACGGGGCGCGGGTCTTCGTTCTGAACTCGCCTGCAAACCCGACGGGGGCCGTCGAAAGCGAGGAGTCGATCCGTGCCCTCGTGGAGTACGCAAACGACCGAAAGGTCACTGTCATCTCCGACGAGGTCTACGAGCACTTCGTCTACGAGAAAAAGCACGTCAGCGCTGCGCGTTTCGGCGAAGACGTCATCACGATCAATGCCGCGAGCAAGACCTACGCCATGACCGGCTGGCGGGTCGGCTACCTTGCGGCGCCCGAGGATTATATCCCCCAGTTCCTCAAGGTGCACCAGTACGCCCAGGCATGTGCAACGTCGATCTCGCAGTATGCCGCGCTCGCCGCCTACACCGGCGACCAGAGCCCCGTTGAGCGGATGCGGGAGGAGTACCGCGCACGGCGAGACCTCCTGTATGCAGGGCTCACCGAACTTGGGTTCGACTTCCCCCGGCCGGAGGGTGCGTTCTACATGTTTGTCCCGATGGGGCGAACCCTTATCCAGAAGGCCGTTGATGCGGGTGTCATTATCGTGCCGGGCGAGGCTTTCGGCTCACGGGCACCCGAATACGCGCGCTTCAGTTACGCAACCTCCCGGGAAAACCTCTCGCGGGCGATTGCACGGCTCAAAAGACTGATGGAGTGAGTTAGAATGGTGAAAGAGTTACTCAAGAAATTATCGGATGCTCACGGCGTCACGAGCAGGGAAGGAAACATCAGAGATATCGTCCGGGCGGAACTTGCAGGAGTGGTCGACGAGTTCCGCGAGGACAAGATGGGCAATCTGATTGCCATAAAGCGCGGCGACGGCTTCTCCATCATGCTCGCCGCTCACATGGACGAGATCGGCCTGATGGTCCAGTACATCGACGAGAAGGGGTTCATCCGGGTCGTTCCTCTCGGCGGATGGTTCGGACCGGTGCTCTACTGTCAGCGGGTGATCCTCCACGGAACGAAAGGGCCGGTCCCGGGAGTCATCGGCGCGAAGCCTCCCCATGTGATGAAGGAAGAGGAGCGCAGGAAAGAGATCAAGATCGAGGATATGTTCATCGATGTGGGTGCGGCGAGCGCAGAGGAGGTGAAGAACCTCGGGATCGAGATCGGCACCCCGATCACCATCGACCGCGAATATAGAGAACTCGCCGGCACCCGCGTCACCGGCAAAGCGCTCGACAACCGTGTCGGTGTCGCCATGCTCATCCGGGCCCTGCAGCAGGCAGACTCGCCCCACACGCTCTACGCCGTCTTCACCGTCCAGGAGGAACTGGGGCTGAAAGGGGCGAAAGTGAGTGCCTACTCCTTAAACCCGGACTGCGCAATCGCAACCGATGTTACCATTCCCGGTGATCACCCCGGGATCGATAAGAAGGATGCGAGCGTCGAGATGGGCAAGGGCCCGGTCCTCGTCCTCGTCAGCGCAAGCGGGCGCGGGCTCATGGCCGACCCGAGGATGACGGCGTGGCTCCGGGAGACCGCGGAGAAGAACAACATTCCCTACCAGCTCGAGGTCGGGACCGGCGGTAACACCGACGCGACGATCATCCACCTCGAGCGGGGCGGCATCCCGAGCATCCCATTCTCGATTCCGGCCCGTTACATCCACTCCCCGGTCGAAGTGGTCGACACCGCCGATATTGAGGCGGGGGTCCGGCTCCTGGTAGAGGCGCTGAAGAGCAAACCGGCGCTCTAAAATACCTTTTTTGGTTCTGTAGTCACAGTAAAAGGTGCGCCCGGGAAGTGGGCATCATAACCCGGATGCGTATCGGTTCACGGGTGCAGTCTATTATTGGGTTTCACAGGCCTTACCGCCTTGACCTGCGAACTGGCTGCATCCCGGTGATTGCACCCTCGGGTTGATCCCTCTCCCAGGCAGATCACCCCCTGGTTCTGAGAGATTATTAATTTTATTCGCTCATAAGAATAACAATTATCTCGCTGTCGTATCACTCAAAAGGTCTCATTCTTCAACAAATATGACCGTGACGGGACACGAGTCGGCAGCCTCCATGGTGCAGTCGGCAAAGTCTTCGGGCACCTCACCTTCTGCAGGATTGCCGTTAACCCGGTACTGCTCCGCAACCTCGGAGAGACTGTCATCTGGGTTCTGCTCAAAGATATCCGGGCAGAGCGTCCAGCAGTTTTCGCAGCTGATGCATCCCGATCTGTCGATGGTAACCTTTACCACGCGTAATACCTCCACGTTGATATAGCACGGAAGGGCGCTCTTCCATGTTAAACATGACGGATGTGTGACGATCCACGTGTTTAGAGAGAAGGTATAACATCCGACTGCTCAAACATAAGAGGGTTCATGCAAAATACGGCTTGGATTACTCTGTTCTTCGCCGGGCTTCTGGAGGCGGGCTGGGCGCTTGGGCTGAAGTATACCGAGGGCTTCACAAAGATCGTGCCGTCGGTGGCAACCCTCGTTCTGATGGGAGGAAGCTTCTATCTCCTCTCGCGGTCGCTTGCCGACCTCCCGATCGGAACAGCGTATGCTGTCTGGACCGGCATCGGGGCGATCGGAACGGTCATCGCGGGGATCGTCCTCTTCGGCGAATCGCGGAGTGTTGTCCGCCTTCTCTGCATCCTGCTGATCGTGTCGGGAATTGTTGGGCTGAAACTCTGTTCGGATGCCTGAATGGGGCGCGGGATCCCGACCCATTACGTTTTATGGTCCTCGATCTCTACTCTCGTTTGCACTTTGGGTGAGAGTACCTGATCCAGCTGGCGTGCTGTTCTGAATCCAATCTCGCTCTGAACTGGTGTCCAGGAGTTTCCCGGACTTTAACAGTCTTGTGGATTATCAGCACAAACTCCAGCCACGTCGTAAAGCCTGCCCTCCCGGTGAGTCGGGAGCGGTATGACGACATGTGAGTGGAGCGCCGGAGAGCAATTCCCGATTGCGATACAAAAGCAAGGAAAACTAAAATCTAAGACGCCCCGGCCGGGATTTGAACCCGGGTCAAAAGCTCCGCAGGCTTCTAGGATATCCACTACCCTACCGGGACACAAGAAAATGTGCCTTGTCCCTAATAACTACGCTGTTCATGTTAAAAAGGATTGCCCACCGGAGGGTGCAAACCCTCCGGGGGAGCTGAAAATTCCTGGAGTTATCGGGATTCTTGTCTGGTAAAAACTGACCCGAGGATGAGGCCCGCGGGGCCTCATACACCTCCCGCGCGCATCACCGTATGCACCTTCACATCGTTTCCGGAGAACTGGATCAGGTAGTTCCCAAACTGACCCACGAAGATCCGCTTGCGGATATCCGCACTGTAGCGTTTTCCAAACCCGTCCTGGGCCACAATCTTGCCGGACTCACGGTCCCTGACCGTCACTTCAAACCACGAATCTTCGCTTGGATAGGTCTGCTTGAAGACCCCTTCACTCTTCTTCCCGTAATCACTTGTACCGTGCTTCTCCCGCGTGATCATCTTCGGTTCCACCTCAAAGTCGATGATGAGCGGGGGTGCGGTCAGGTCAAAGGAGAAGGCTTCCACCGAATGGCTGAGGTTGAACTGCGTCGTCCTGTTGTAGATCGTGACGTAGGGATCCGGGGTCGGCGTTATCTCCGGCGGCCTGCTGAGTGTTGGACCGGCTACACCGCTTGTTACGGTGGGGTATGGAGTTGCCGGGGTCAGGTACCCCGGATCGAAGTCCTGTTCGTCTTGCGTCTCTTCCGGGGCTGAGCCCGAAAAGATGTTGGACCAGCTGGGTTCGCCGCCCGGCGGCGGTTCCGCGCACCCGGCGGACGCGAGAGCTAGGAGCATCACCACGGTTACAAAGAATGTTCTATACACCCAGTTCACCGTAATGGGATTATTTTTATTGGCCATTTATGCTTTTATTCTTGGATTTTTTGAGAAAAATTTTTCACAATAAATATATATTAAGATAGTATGTTATCGCCATAAACCGTCTTGCTGAAACAATTTTGTTGTCTTGACCTCTTGAGAATTCTCTAAAAACTTGTAGGACATTAAGCGCCAATTATAGTGACTCGTGCGTCCCGGGCACTGCTTCCTGGATATCCAGTAATGTATATCTGCGCCAGACATCAACGTTCTATGATAACGATGGGCAGAAAACAGGGAAAAAGAGCAAAGCACGGGGAACAAACATACAACAATGGGGGAGATCTCGATTCGGACACCCCTATACCGACACGCTCAGATTCGCTTACGCTCGACAGAACCGTAGCGTCCATCAAGTATAACCGCTACGTTCAGATCCTTATCGGGCTGACGCTTGTCGGGGCCCTCCTTCGGTTCTATAACCTCGCCGGAAACTCGCTCTGGCTCGATGAAGCCGCGACACTCTCGTTCGCCCGGCAATCGCTCATCGGCATCTGGGAGAGCATTGCTGGCGGGGAGTTCAACCCGCCGCTCTTCTATTGGCTGGAGCACGCGATGCTCGTCTTCGGGGAGAGTGAGTTCGTGCTTCGGTTCCTTCCTGCGCTCTTTGGCGTTCTGACAATCCCGGTCGTCTATTATATTGGAACAGAGTTCCGGGACAAAAACGTCGGGCTCATAGCCGCCGCACTCCTTACGTTTTCGCCCTTCCACATCTTTTACTCACAGGAAGCCCGGGCATACGCCCCGATGCTCTTCTTCTTCTCTCTCGCGCTGCTCTTTTACGTGCGGGCGAGCAGATCCGATGAGGTCCGATCCTGGGTTCTCTTCGGCGTCTTCTCCGCCGTTGCCTTCTGGATGCACTTTTACGCGTTCGTTCCGGTCGCCGTCCTTATCCTCCATGCCCTCATCACCCGTGCGGGCGATATTCGGCGTGATGTCCGGAGCGCGAGAGCACCGGCCCTCGCGCTTACTGCCTTCATCGTCACGACCCTTCCCTTGCTCTTTGTCACGGCCAACCTCTTCCTGGTGAGGACGTCGTCCGCCCCGACCTTCGGTATGCAAGGGTTCGACGTCGTCTACCAGACCTTCCTCCAGATCTCAGGGTTCAGCGACCTCCTCCTCGTGCTGTTTCTCATCCTCTTCCTGCTCGGCGTTGCCTATACCTGGCGTGATGACCGGGACGGAGCACTCCTCCTTGTCTTCATGATGATCCTCCCGATAGTGGGGAGTCTTATCCTCTCTTCGAGGATGCCGATGATCCCGCGCTACCTCATCTACCTCCTTCCGGTGTACTTTGTCGGGATTGCATCTGCATATCCTGGACTCTACGCTCTTGTCAAGGACAGGAGAGCAGTCTATCTGGCTCTCGCGGCGGCTTTTCTCGTCAGCACGCCATTCCTTGCAGCCTACTATACGACACCCCAGAAGAACGACTGGCGGGGTTTTTCCGCAGAACTTGACGAAATGACCAAAGATGGCGATCTCGTCGTTGTGCTGCCGTCTTACATGACGCTTCCGCTCAATTATTACTACAGCAATGCAACAGACGGGACCATCGAACTTGTGGCGACGACCGAGGGGGATCTTGAATTGATCAGGAATCAGTATCCTGGAAAACAGACGTACTATGTGGTAACCGGGGATATCTTCGCCGCAGACCCCACCGGAGATGCGGTGAACTGGCTCCAAGCGAATACAGAGTTTGCCGGGCAGCGCATGGGGATCTACCTCTTCAAGTCGGTCTAAGGAGGGGGGACAACGACCGACACTTACGATCTCACAGTAATCATCCCGACCTTCAATGAAGAGGAGAATATCGCAGCAATCATTGATGCGGTCAACACTGTTCTCACGAAGAACAGCATCCACGGCGAAATCCTGGTCGTGGACGATGACTCGAAGGACCGTACGATCCCGATCGTTCGGGAGATCACCGGCAAAAATAGCAACGTACGGCTGATTGTCCGGAGAGAAGATCACGGTCTCTCTCAGTCAGTCGTCGAGGGGTTCCGAGCGGCTCGATCCGATATCCTGCAGGTTATCGATGCTGATTTTTCGCACCCACCGGAGCTCATTCCCAAGTTCTATGAGGCGATACGAGAGGGGGCAGACATCGCCATAGGAAGTAGGTACATGAAGGGTGGAGATATCGAACAATGGCCGCTCAAACGAAGGATCATATCCCTCGGCGCCACCGCATTTGGCCGTATTCTCTTCCCGGAGGTCACAGATCCCGTAAGCGGGTTCTTTGCCGTGCGGCGGGAGGTCGTTTCCGGTGCTCCCCTTGCGCCACGGGGCTACAAGATCCTGATGGAGATCCTTGGCAAGGGCCGATGGCGCTCGTTTACCGAGATACCGTTCGTCTTCAAAGATCGTGAGGAGGGAGAAAGCAAACTGCGGCTCGGCACGATGATCGACTACCTCGGACAGTGCGCCAGTATCATCCACTTTGCGATGGCACATAGGACTGGGCCGGTCTGGGCTGAGTGGACGAAGGTCCTTCGGTTCGGATTTGTCGGGCTTTCCGGGATTCTGGTCAATATGGGCCTCCTCTACGCTCTGACTGAGATCGCTGGCCTCTATTATCTGGTCTCCGCAGCAATCGCAATCGAACTCTCAATCGTAAACAATTTCATCTGGAATGATGTCTGGACATTTCGTTCAGCAAAAAACCTGAAGTTCAAGCAGAAAATTTCGCGGTTCGGATCGTTCCAGGCGGTATCAATGGGTGGGCTCGCAATCAACATGGTCATTCTCTATCTTCTTGCGGATATTGTCGGGGTCTACTATCTCATCGCGAACCTTGTGGGGATATTCATCGCGTTTGCCTGGAACTATACGATGAATAGGCACAACACGTGGGCAAGAGCATACTGACGCAGCACCCAATGCAATTCCGCTTGGCCTTCATTTTCGATCGGAAAGTAACTTGCGGTTGATGACGGCCAAGACTCCTGGTTACCCTGAGTACCCCCGAATAACCCCCCGGTACACATCCACCGCCATCTCAAGTTGCCTTACGCTGACCCGCTCGTCTACCGCGTGCAGCGTCGGGACTTCTCCCGGCCCGTATTCAACGACAGCAAATCCCTCATCCCGGAGGTACTTTGCGTCGCTTGCCGCCCACTGGAGGAACGGGACCGCCGGCATCCCGTAGACCCGTTCCACCTCCTGACAGACCGCTCGGACAATCCGGGCGTCCAGAGGCGTCAGGGTCGGTTCGGCCACATCCATCTCACGGATTGTCGCGTCCGGTGCGTGTTCGGCGATACCTCTCCGGAGGTCCTCGAGGGAGCACCCCCACGGCACCCGGATGTCGAGATCCATCCGGCACTGCTCCGCCACAATGTTCGCCTTCTCTCCGCCCTCGATGCGCCCAGGGTTGAACATCAACCTGGTGAGGATCTCTTCTCCCCCCTCGATACCGAAGACGTCGCGGAAGACCCGGGCGGACTGGGTGATAAGAGGCTGCAGGTCTTTTCCTGGCGGGAAGGGATGCGCGTGGAGCTCCCGCAGGTAGCCGATGAGATCGAACGCCGCCATAACAGCACTCTTCCCGACGATAGGATAGAGCGAACTGTGTCCCGGTTGGCCGCGGAACGAGAGGTTGATCCGGTAGAGGCCTTTCTGGCCGATCCCCGGGCTGAGTGCCGGAGTTGGTTCGGCGATCAGGCATTCGCGGGGCTTGAGCAGATCCTGTGCAAGCAGCGACCGGATCCCATATTCCCCGCCGGTCTCCTCGTCGCAGACGAAAGCAAGCTGCACCTTTGGGTCTATTCCCTCCTCGATCAGGTCACGGTACGCGGTAAGGAGAGCGGCACACCCGCCTTTCATATCGGTAGCGCCCCGCCCCCAGACGTAGCCGTCGCCAATCTCCCCGCTGTAGGGGTCGTGTCTCCAGTCATCGGGGATGGCAGGGACTACGTCGACGTGGCCGCAGAGGAGGAGCCGGGGATCGGGTTCGGTCGTGACGAGGTTATCACGCCCGCCAGGGTTTGAGACAATCCGGCTCTTCACTCCAAGCGCATCAAGGAACTCCCCGATGAATGCGACGATATCTGCGGTGTTCCCTGGCGGGTTCTCGCTCCTGATCTGGACGAGCGATGAGGTGAGGCGGGCGACATCCATATGCGGGTCTCCTTACGCAGATCTGCTTGCTACATATTCGTCAAAGAGGCGGGCGAGTTTCGAGGTCTTGTAGAGCTGTTTGATAAACTTCGGGTCGAAGAACTCGTCGATGAACATCGAGAGGTACTCAGCCGGGATAGCCTTTTTCTCGTCGGGGTTGAGCACAATGCGGAAACTCCGATACTGAGCAGGGTCCTCACGGTCGTAGATGCCGGACCAGAGGATCGGGAGTTCCTCGAATACGTCCGGGTGCTTTTCTTTGAGCCAGTTGATGAATTCGGGGAAATGCGCCCGCTCACCGACCTTCTCCTCGTCCAGGCGCCACCGCATGTACTCCATGCTCATGATGTTTCGAGGCGACATGTAGTTGTAGGCGAGAACACTGAGGGTGTAATCAATGTGGGCAAGAGCATCAGTGAAGTAGAAGTACAGGACCGGGTGAAACTCGCTGGGATTTTCTAGAATTAACGATTTGTTGTAGAACATCTGCATGACGCGAGCATACTCGTTCATTTCTAGCATACTTCTTCCTATTGGGAAGAATGGTACAAAAAAGTACCCCTCTCATACAGTGGTGGGACCGGCAATCCCGGACAAGGGGGAGGGGTTATCCATTGCCTGTTGGCAGGTTCTGGCCTTGCCCAGGCAAGGCGCATGACCCTGGTTCCGTCTGTCGCTTCAGTTACGGTTCCGCCTATGATGACGGTATTCACGTGAAGAACGGCTTACGCCTGCTCACGGCTTCCCTGAATGCATCTTCAAGTTCTTTGCCGTGCTTGCCTCTGGTATCCACCAGATTGTCGCTTCGCAGAAGACAGGGCTTGAGTTTGCCATCCGACGTCACGCGCAGGCGGTTGCAGAATGCACAGAATTCCGTGTTGTGGAGAGGCCGGACCACCTCAACCTCAGCACCATCGAGGCAGTACTTTTTGCGGTGATGCATCCTGCGGGTGACGACCCGGGTTGCCTTCTCATTGAGTTCCTGCTCGACGCTGTCCACATCGCCGTGGAACTTGCACTCGTTGAACTCCATCAACTCGATGACCTGCAGGATGAGGTCACGCTTGCCGCGGACAAAGGCCATGAAGTCGTCTACCTCATCCTCGTTGATGCCTTCAAGGAGCACCATATTGATCTTGACCGGAGTGAGGCCGACCTCGATCGCCGCATCTATCCCGGCGAGGACATCAGCGAGGCAGTCCTTCCCCGTAATCTGGCGGTAGCGCTCGGGGCGGAGCGTATCGAGACTGACATTCACTCTGGCAAGACCGGCAGATTTGAGTTCAGCCGCCATTTTTGCAAGCAGCGTCCCGTTCGTCGTAAGGGAGGACTCGACGCCCGGCGGCACCGAACGAATGATATCCACGAGATCGCGGCGGAGCAGGGGCTCCCCGCCGGTAAACTTGACACTCTTGACGCCGAACTGTACGCCCACCCGTATCAGTTCGGCGATATCCTCAGCGCTCATCTGCTCCTCCGGGCTCACCTCGCCCTCAGCATGGCAGTAGATGCACCGCAGGTTGCACCGGGAGGTCAGACTGATCCGGAGATTGGTCACGGTTCGGTTATAGGGGTCCTTCAGCACCATCGCATGTTCCCTTGAAGTTCTTCGCAATTATGTAGGTCTCGGCACTCCCTCGCCGCGTCGCCTTCGTTCGATACCCGCGGACAGAGTGGAAGTGCTTCCTTACTTCGGCAATCAATTCCCCGAAGAGCTCGCCCTGGAACGATTTGATCACCATATTTCCGCCAGGCTTTAAGATCGTGCATGCAAACGCTAGGGCCTCCTCACCGAGCCCAATCGCACGGGCCTGGTCGTAACTCTTCTGGCCGGAGAGTTTCGGCGAGGCATCGGAGACCACAACGTTGACGACGCCGTCAGCCTCCTTTCGGATGCGTTCCTGGACAAGTGGGTCGGTGAAGTCTCCGACAATGGTGGTGACCCCTTCGAGTGGAGCAATTGGGTTGAGATCCACGCCGATGACCTTGCCTTTCGTCAGATCGCGGAGTACCTGCAGCCAGCTTCCCGGTGCCGCCCCAAGGTCGACGATGTTATCGTCGGGCCTGATGATCCCGTTGCGCTGCTGGATCTCCAGCAGTTTGTATGCAGCCCGCGCCCGGTATCCGGCCTTCATCGCCTTTCTATAGACGCTATCTTTTGTCCATTGAGAACCCATCGCAAGATCTCCCCCCATTTGGGCTGGCAGGCGGTTGCCTGTACTATCGAAGTAACCAGAAGATTATGTATAATGTATGATTCAGGTCATCATGAAGGCAATGGTTCCATCTGGTTCGCGGAGCGCATAGCAATTGGCGCATATCGTAAAGCACTATAATGAATAACGCGATTATATACTCTAGACGAGATTTTGATAAGGGGTCAGAATGTTAAAGGCAACGATTGATGCAGAAATATTCCGGGAATCCATCGACGCAATCGCCGCACTGGTGACGGAGTGCCGCCTGCACACGGCAGAAGATCAGATCTGGACGCGGGCCGTCGATACCGCAAACGTGGCCATGGTCTCCCTGAACCTCCGGAGCACGGCGTTCAACTCGTTCTCGGCGACACCCGGGGAGCTGGGTCTCGATATCGCGAAGATGAAGAACATCCTCGGTATGATGGGGAAGGGCGACGCGTTGACGCTCAATCTGCTCGATGACGAGCGGAAGCTGGAGATGAGTTTCGGAGGCTACCGCTACTCGGTCACGCTGCTTGACGTCAACACCATCCGCAAAGATCCAAATCCGCCGGGGATCGAGCTTCCCGGAAAGGCAGTCCTCTCGGGCGACGCGCTGAACAACGCCATCAAAGCGGCTGCCGTCATCTCCGATAAGATCGCGCTCGGGATCGACCCGGATAGCATGACCTTCTATATGGAAGCGGAGGGGGACACCGACCATATCAAACTCGCACTCGGTGAGGACGAACTTGTTGCCTTGAACCCGGTTCGGGCACGTTCCCTCTTCTCAATAGATTATCTGAAGGATATGGGCAAGGTCATGGCACGCGCTGATGAAGTGGAGGTCTATCTCGGCATCGATCACCCCGTACGGTTTGCCTTTGACATTGCGGACGGCAACGGCCGCGTTGAGTATCTCCTTGCTCCTCGGATTGAGGCTGATTAATGGATGTCGTACTGGACCATAAAGAACTCACCAAATACCCATTTTTAAAAGAGTCACAGCAGCTGGCCCGTCGGCACGTCGAGTCGCTCGAGGAATTTCTCGCAAGTGGTTCGGGAGCCATGGCGCTCGAACGGGCAAAAGATCGGATCATCGCCGCTCTGAACTCAAAGAGAAGTTTCCAGGACGAGACCACACAGAACCTCAAACCCGAGCTTGAGATTGCGAGTTACGCCCTTGCCCGGGTGCTGGTCTCCTGCATCGGAGATCGCTCCCTCATCGATCGGCTTGCCCGTTACGAGGCAGAGCGCGCTTCGTTCTTTCTTGAGAACGACGATCCACTGATCCGGCAATTCGTTGCCTGGAGCATCGGGATCAATACCGAGGCAACAACCCTGCCGGTCACCGAATACGTCGAACTGGTCTCCCGCATGCGCGACCGGCGTTGGCGGCTCGTGAACAGGGATGTACGCCAGGGTGCGGTCCGCCTTGAGCCGGGCGATATCGATGAGTTGATCCGGGAGCGGATCCGGTTCATCCTCGTAGATCAGCTGCCGCTTCGGATCCCGCCCGCGATCTGCGAGCGCCTCCGTCCGATTGCAAACGAGATCACTGCGTTGCAGCAACAACAGATTCTGGAACAATTCGGCGATATCGAAGAGGAGGCATTCCCGCCCTGCATAAGTGCGCTCATCCAGGCGATCGGTGCAGGGACAAACCTGACACACATGGGTCGGTTTGCTATCACGTCGTTCCTCCATACGATAGGTATGAACACCACCGGAATCGCGGAGATCTTCTCACGGGCGCCCGACTTCGACCTGGATATGACGATGTACCAGGTGGAGCACATCTCCGGCCGTGGGGGGACAGAGTATACGCCGCCGTCATGCGCCACGATGCGCACCTTCGGGCTCTGCACCAACAAAAACAAAGACTGCGAGCGGATCAGCCATCCCTTGAGTTACTACCGTTTCAGAAAGAATAGCAAAAAGAGACCTAAGTAACTGATCTTTGCTGAGCAGTTACTGATTCGCGATCCAGTGCCGGGCGATGAATTCTCGAACGATCTGCGCGGCCACCGTTGCCGTCTGTCCGGTATCGAACGGAGCGACCTCGACATAATCGAACCCGACAGCATCCGGTGCAAGGGCCCGCACGATCTCGCGGATATCAAGCGGTGTCAGCCCGAACGGTTCAGGCGTGCCGAGGCCGGGCGTGAGGCAGCAGTCGATCGCATCGGCGTCGATCGAAAGATAGGTCCTTCTCCCGCCGATATGCTCCCGGATCTCGCGGAGGATATCGGATATGCCTCGCTCCCGCACCGTATCGGCGGTATAGAGCCGGGTCTCTTCTGTTGCGAACTCAAACTGTTCACGGTCCCCGCTCCGTGCGCCGATGATGACAATATCCTTGACCGTATCGAGGACGCGCCGGGTGACGCAGCCGTGGCTGTAGGGTGTCCCATCGAGTTCGTCCCGGAGATCCAGGTGCGCGTCGCAGACGACGTAGACCTCCGGCCGGACGGCTCTCACCGTGCCGATTGTGGCTGTATGCTCGCCGCCGAGCATCACCGGGATCTTGCCGTCGCCGACGATATCGCCCGCAACGTCAGCCACCTGCCCAACAACCTCCTCCGGCAGCCGGGAGACTTCAAGGTCGCCAAGATCCACGACCGGAACCTCGAAGAGGTCTATCCCGGTCGACGGCTCGTAAGACTCAAAGTTGAACGAGAGTTCTCGAATCGCCCTCGGTCCAAATCGCGTTCCCGGTCTAAACGACGTCGTGCCATCGTAGGGAACGCCGAAGATGGCGTAGCGGGCGTCCTCATAGGACGCATCCGCGTCCGCAAAATGGAGATGAGCAAGCTCATGCATGCCCGTCTTTGATAGCCAGTATTGGTCACTCAAGTTTCTTCTTACCCAGGGATGAGATGTACGCGATCTCCTGACCAGGCTCTAGACCGGCGACCTGTTCCTCACTTACGGTCAGCTCGAACATCTCAAAGTCCTTGACATCCATGAGCTGGAGGGTTGTACCGGCAATCGAGATAACCTGCGCAATCTTTCGCTCTACTACGGGGACGTAGGTCTTTGCCGAGACCGGCTGAACGATCGAACGCTTGACGCCGTCAAAGATGCCGATGCAGTCTATTCTGGATTTTGCTGCCCCATGCTTCCCTGGTTTGGATGTAGCGATGGCGACAATCTTGCACGGCTCATCATCAACGACGACATAGCGTCCCTCTTTCAGCTTTCCAACTTCAGTCTGTTCCTTCATATTGACTCACTCGATAAAACGCGTGATTAATGTATCTGGATTACATTACATAAATACACCGTAGAACGAGGGAAGGTACGAGGGCTTTGATGGAGTTCATCCGGGCATGTGACGACCTGGCCGGGGCCGTCCGGGATGCAGTGGCCGGCATGGTCGGAACGCCGGAAGCAGGGGAGTATGTAAAGATGGGCGCAGACGGAACGCCCACCAAAAAGATCGATCAGGTTGCAGAGGATATCGTTGTCGACTACTTTACGCATCATCCGTTCTGCCGCCGCCTGATCAGCGAGGAACTCGGATGTGCCGAGATGGGCGGCGAGAGCGGCACTATCTTCCTCGATCCGATCGACGGCACCTATAACGCTGTGGTTGGGATCCCCTTCTACGCCATCTCCATAGCGTATGCTGAGGATGGCGTCGTACAGGCGGGATACGTCCAGAATCTCGCCACGGGAGAGACATTCCATGCCGTCCGGGGAGAAGGCGCTTACCTTGACGGGCGTGTCATCCACGTCTCGAAGGTATCGCTCCTCGAGAAGAGCGCCATGAGCGTCTACGGCCGGAAGTTCGACCCGACCCGTGTTCTCGGGATCAACCAGAAGATCCGGCGGTGGCGCCTCCTCGGCGCATCCGCGCTCGAACTCTGCTACGTAGGATGCGGCCGCATCGATGGATTTATCGACGTGCGGGGGACACTCCGCGTCACGGATGCGGCCGCCGGAATGCTGGTCTGCGAGGAGGCGGGTGGGAGGATCTCCGATCTCGATGGAAACACCCTTACCTTCCCTGACGAGGTCTCCGTCGGGAGGAGCCTCGTTGCCACGAACAGCATCGTGCACAACAAAGTCATCGAGTATCTGAGGTAACCTTGGAATGAAGGCTGTACTGGTATCCCGTATCGACGATACGGACGCGCTCCGTTACACTGCTGAACTTGCCCGGGATCTCGAGGCTTTGGGGCACGAGGTTGCTCTCGAGGAGGGAACGGCAAGAGAGATCGGAGAGAAGGGCATCCCCTTTGAGGACTTCTCGGGCGACCTGGTCGTGGTCGTCGGGGGCGACGGATCGGTCCTCCTCACCGTTCATCAGATGAAGACGCAACTCCCGGTCATCGGAGTAAACTGGGGTGAGGTGGGGTTTCTTGCGGACCTCGAGCCCGACGAAGCGCGTGCGTTCTTTGCCGCACATAAAACTGGATTCCAGGTCGAGCGCCGGATGCGGATCAGCCTCTCGGTCGATGGAAGATACTTTGGGGATGCCCTCAACGAGGCGGTCATTGTCACCGATCGGCCGGCAAAGATGCTCAGATTCACCGTCTACGTCGACGGGACGCCTGCAGAACGGGTCAGGGCCGACGGCCTGCTTGTATCAACCCCAACCGGATCGACTGCATATGCTATGAGCGCAGGAGGGCCCATCATCGATCCGCAGATCGAGGGGATCCTCATCATTCCGCTCGCTCCCTACATGCTCTCGTCCCGACCGCACCTCATCAGCACGAGGAGGGATCTTGAGATCAGGCTTGAGACCGAGAAACCGGCTCACCTCGTCATCGACGGGCAGAGCACGTTCGAGCTCGAGCGAAATGCCACCGTAACGGTCAGGAAATCGGACCAACCGGCCCTCTTCGTCCATACTGACAAGCCTTTCTTTGAGAAGGTGAATCACAAACTGCGCAATCTCTGACCCTGTTGATACCCAAACAGAGATTTTATGAATGACCACGGGGACTATCTCCACAGAGGAGTGAGATATGGAAGACCAGATGCGTACGAAGATCCCGTATGCGGAGATCGCAAAGACGCTGCAGGGAATCCTCAACCTGCGAGGCTCTCCAGTTGCGGTCAAGTTTGCAAAGAGCCCTGAAGGTATTCCCGAAGGAGTCAAGCCGATCGAGGAGACGATCCGCCATTGCCAGATGATCAGCAAAGCCCGATTCGACGGTGAGATCTTTTACGCGACCGGCGACAAGCACGTCTGCGCGGGGGGTGGGTGGGCCCTCGGGCTGAAAGAACTCACCAAAAGCCTCCGCAGCGGGGAGTTCTACCACAAACTTGGCAAGTTCGAGAGTTGGGCCGCCTGTATGCGGACCATCCAGCAGGTGCCGCACGTCCCCGAACTTGAGACCTACGCGACGGTCTATGCGCCGCTTGAGAAGACGCCGTTTGACCCACACGTCGTCGTCATCGTCGCCCAGCCCCGGGAAATGCTCAAACTCGCTCAAGCCACGCTTTACCATCTTGGCGGCCGGATCGAGTCCTCGATGTCGGGGATTCAGTCGGTCTGTGCGGACGCGACCGCGCAGCCCTACCTCACGGGCAGAATCAATTACTCCCTCGGCTGCGATGGCTCGCGCCGGTTCTCCGGAATCGAGAATGACGAGCTCGTTATGGGCATTCCCGCCGAGATTCTCCCGGAGTTTACCCGGGCTCTCTCGATCGTCGCCGGTGCTCCGGGATCGGTGTAACGACCAACCCCGATATTTCACTCATTTTTGCAAGCGGGAACCTCAACGGTTGGCCTGCTGAATTGTACAAGGCTTATCTTCCCAGCAGGTCAACTATTCAGCAGGTGGTTTTTTTGCGGGTATCCATGAAGCTCGAGATGAAGGATCAGCCCGGACAGCTGGTCGCGGCCCTCAAACCGATCTCAACTGTCGGAGGAAATATCATTGCAGTTATACATCAAAGGGAGATCTCCACGGCCGCAGAGACTCTGGATGTCCAGATCGTGCTGGAACTCCCTGAAGGGCGGCTGAACACTCTTCTCGAACTCCTCCGGGAGCAGGGTGTCAGCGTCGTGCGCATCGGCGAGGAACGTCTCCTCTACGAATGCACGCTGATCATGATCGGCCACCTGATGCACACGGATCTCTCCGATACTGTCGACCAGATCGACAGGACCGGTTCTGCGGAGGTGACCGAACTCTCCCTTGTCATGCCTGCCATAGACTCCCCCTCCTCGGCCCGTATCACCATTCGTTCGACCACCAGGGCTGAGGCAAAGAAGGCGATCGAGATCCTGCGTGGCGTCGCGAAGCAGAAAAACCTCCTCATCATCGAACCTCTGGAGGAAGCATGATGCGGATCGCCATTCTTGGATTCGGCTCCGTCGGCCAGGGGGTTGCCCGGGCGCTCCTTGCAAAAGACCTCAATATCACCGTCACCGGTCTTGCCGACTCGAAGAGCGGGATCATCGATGCCGAAGGGATCGACCTTGCGGCGGCGCTCGACCGGAAAGGGAACGGCACTCCCTGCGGCAATCCAGGGATCAGCCCCATGGATGTGGTGGCAAAGGCGGACTACGATGTTCTCGTTGAGGTGACCCCGACGAACGTGGAGACTGCCGAGCCGGCACTAAGCCACATCCGGGCTGCCCTTCAACGCCACAAACACGTCGTCACCTCAAACAAAGGCCCTATAGCAATTGCCTACCCGGAACTCCGGGCTCTTGCAGAGAAAAACGGCGTCTTCCTGAAGTATGAGGCGACTGTCTGTGGGGCGATCCCGCTCATCCATGCCCTGCAGGAGGGGCTCGCGGGAAACACCATCTCCCGACTATACGGGGTCTTCAACGGTACCTGCAATTACATCCTTACCCGGATGGCTAAGGACGGCCTCACCTACGAACAGGCTCTTGCCGAGGCCCGGGAACTCGGGTATGCTGAGGCGGATCCGACCTACGATGTCGAAGGCATCGACGCGGCGATCAAACTGGTCATCCTTGCAAACACCATCCTTGATATGCAGACCACGCTTGACGATGTAGAGCGGACGGGGATCACCCTTCTTACACCCGACGCCTTGCGGCTTGCCGAAGATCAGGACTGCACCATCCGGCTCATCGGCGAGATCGTTCCGGAAACCGGGGTGCTCCGTGTCTCACCGAGGCTCATTCCAAAAGATCACCCGCTCGTCGTCGAAGGAACACTCAACGCCGTCACAGTTGAGACCGATCTCGCCGGGGACCTGACGTTCATCGGAAGGGGCGCGGGCTCCACGGAGACTGCGAGTGCTGTGATTGGCGATCTCCTCTATCTCCGGAACAGGCATGTCCAGGGTTCTTGAACGAAGGAAAGAGTACCTGCGGCTGATGCGTCAGATGACGCTGGAGAAGGGCTTCTTTACGGTGGTCGATGTTGCGGAGGCCACCAACACTCCCCGGAGCACGGTCCAGGACTGGGTGAACCGTCTCATCGAGGAGGGGTGCGTCGTCATCACAGAAGAGCAGCGCGGGCGGCATCCGGCCCGATACGCTGCAAGCAGCGTGATGCCGGAGAGCGCCTGCAGACGTGTCTTCACGACCGTCGACGGCAACGAGGTCGAGATCTACCACGAATGCATGAGCGGGGGGTGTGCCGCCTTTTGTGAGTTCCATCACGCCCGCGCCGGCGGTCCCTTGCAGTCAGTCCGCAGGGACGGAACCCTGCTCAGGGAACGGGCGGTCATCGGGCGTCGGGAGGTGGCCGTCGGACTCGATCCCGCCCCGGCGGTCGGGATCATCGGTGTCTACCACGATGGCGACTATATTCGCCAGCAGATCCGGTGCATCGGTGGCCCGGCCTACTCCCTTACGGATATGCTCTCTCTCGCCGAGGGCGTCTGCGAGGTCACTGTCCACCGCCAGGGAGCGGTAGTCGAGGGTGAAGTGGTCACCCGGGCGCTCACCTACGTCGCCATCGGGCTCGACGATACCGACACCGAGACCGAGGGGGCGACGTTTGCCCTTGCTCTTGCCCTCCTCCAGCACCTTGCGGAACTCGATGGCGTCATGCCGATCGGTCATCGGGTTGCGATGCTCAATCCCCGGTTCGAGCCCAGAACCGCGGGAAATTCATGCAGTTATATCGAACTCGCGGTGGAGCCCGACCTTGTGCCGCAGATCGAGGAGGTGGCTGTGCGGTTCGTCGCCGATGAGGCGGTCTCCCTGGAGTGGGGCATCGCCGTCCGGCCGGGGTTCCGGGTGCCCGGTGCGCTCCGGGCCTATGGCAGGAGCGCGAGGGAATCGGTGCTCACCCGCGACGTGGCTAAGGAGACCGCCGAACGATTCGGGGCGCACCTCCACGGGGGTCGGGGCGTCATCGGAGCGCTTGCGGCGGTCGCGCTCATCGGGCTCCCGCACGACGTCCTCCTCGACCCGAAGAGGGACGTCTGCACCGGGTGGGAACCGGCGGGGTGAGGGCGGCGGGCTTCGGTTTTTGGGATGCTCTTTTTAAGTGGTTTGCGCCCTTACGATCTGTCCGGTTTTTGATTTATCGTCGCATATCTGCTGAGTTGGTTTCCCATGGGCTATCGCCACCCACTGCCCCCGCCAGATGGGCGGAACGACTCTCCCAGAGAGGAAGGAGTTGGAACATCGACAGGTGCAAGTTACGACGGCCGGAACGGCAGGAGTTGGAGCACCGGAGGTGCGACTTATGACGCTCGGAAAGAGCGGAGCATGAGCAAGGCCGGGTGGGGTGGTGGATACTTACGTACAACATAGAGACAGGGAGGAGCGAGGATCAAGTTTGAGTAAGACCGGAAGTAAGCGGCAAAACCCAGCACACTGGACCGTGGGGACATCGCATTTCGGGGGGGAGGGGACAGGGGAGGGGGGATGCTCCCCCCTCGCACCTAACGGTGCTCAAGCTCCGCTCTTTCAGAGCGTCGCACTCCTCTGAAACCCCACCCCCTAATGCGATACCCCCATGGAATCCGTATCAGGACTGGGTATCAGCACGTTTCAAACGGCCCTGACTCGAAAAGTTTCAAGGGGAGCATCCCCTCACCCGCCAGACCGCCGTTTCTTCCCACGCTACCTATACACGCCGAACAGCCACCAGCGGCGCCGTCGCTGATGAATGGATGAGATCCAGTCGGTACGGATTGGGCTACGAGAAGCATATCTCCCACCCTGCGCCACGGCCGAGAGATGCATCTCGACCGTCAATGGAGATGCGGGAGCGATTGTCTTTTCATTACACGAAAATGGAGTGGGATCTGCACGTCATCCCATGTAGAAATCTCAAATACAACGGGATTGAGCATCGGCAGATCTCGGGGGATCTCGCCCTCATTGAGAGGATCTGCCGAAGGCTCTCACTCATCTCGAAGACCCCGGATGAACTCTTCCGTCCTGCGATAGGCGTCATCGTCCCTGATCTGGACCGGAGGGTGCTTCATGAAGTAGGCAGACGGGGATATCAGCGCGCCACTGATTCCCCGGTCGAGGGCGAGTTTGCAGCACCGGATGGCATCGATGACGATCCCTGCGGAGTTGGGCGAGTCCTCGACGGAGAGGCGGAGATCAAGATGCATGGGAACGTCCCCGAAAAGTCGCCCTTCCATTCTGAGGAAGCAGACCTTGTTGTCTTTCTGCCAGCAGACATAATCGCTCGGGCCGATGTGGATATTCTCATCTTCGAGCGGCTCTTCGAGGACAGATTGCACCGCTTCGGTCTTGGATGCCCGCTTTGAGGCAAGGCGACTGCGGTTGAGCATGTTTAAGAAATCGGTATTACCGCCGGTGTTGAGCTGGTAGGTCCGATCCAGCCTCACCCCCCGTCGCCGGAAGAGGTCGGCGAGGACCCGGTGGGTGATCGTCGCGCCGATCTGGGCCTTGACGTCGTCGCCGATGATCGGGAGGCCCTTCTCACGAAATCTCTCCGCCCAGGCAGGATCGCTTGCAATGAAGACCGGCATGTTGTTGATGAGGGCGACGCCCGCTTCAAGCGCACACTCGGCGTAGAACCGTGCAGCCTCGTCCGATCCCACCGGCAAGTAATTGAGCAGCATCTCTGCGCCGGATTCCTTGAGCGTCCGGACGACCTCTTCACGGGATGCCTCCTCTTCGCTGGCAAGCACGAACCTGCACTCCTCCGGATACTCTTGCATGTGCTCGGGGAACCCGTCCATCACCCGCCCCATCTGGACGGTCACCCCGGTCCTGGGCATGTTTGGATAAAAGATTGTGGTGCAGTTTGGAGGTGCGAAGATTGCCTCGGCGAGATCTTTCCCGACCTTCCTTGCATCGATATCGAAGGCTGCGACCACCTCGATATCAGACGGCAGGTAGCCGCCAAGGTCCCAATGCATCAGTCCGGTTGCGACATCCTCGCTTTTCCCGCGGTAATATTCGATTCCCTGGAGCAGCGAACTGGCGCAATTCCCGACGCCAACAATTGCAATCCTGATCGAATCCACGAAAGCCCCCCAATTGATTCAATATGCCTGACGCAACCATTATCTTCTGAATGCGTTCAAGCATCCCTATGCGGACACGACTGTGAAGACCGTTGCGTTTTAACCTATAATACGGAGCGAGGGATATAAGGGTATGGTTTTGAGAAGCATCAGAGGTTTACAGACAGCCCTGCCGTTCATGCCTCGGAACGAGGAACGAGACCGATAAGGGGCCGATGCCCTCTCGCCGCTCGAGAGGCACTCGAGTCTCCTCTGCCAAGAAAAGGGATGTATTTCATAACATTTTTCCTTCCAGATACTCCATTACCATCATTCACAATTCTTGGAGTGTGAGACTATGGTCAATATCGAACATGCACTCATCGGAGAAGCACTGGTCGGCGAAGGGCCGGAGGTTGCCCATGTCGACCTTGTCATCGGGAAGAAGGGAAGCAGCGTGGAGCAGGCCTTTGTTTCGGCGCTTGCATCGCCGGCAAAGGGCCACACGCCGCTCCTTGCTGTCCTCACCCCCAACGTTCCTGCAAGGCCTTCGACACTGATGGTCAACAAAGTCACGATCAAACACGCAAACCAGGCTCTCCTGATCTTCGGCCCGGCACAGGCCGCCGTCGCGAAGGCGGTGGTCGACAGCGTCGCGGAAGGCATCATCCCGGAGGAAGAGGCCGATGACCTGCTGATCATTGCGTCGGTCTTCATCGAGTGGGATGCGTCGGACAAGAAGAAGATCTATGACTGGAACTATGAGGCGACAAAGACCGCCATCCGCCGGGCGATGACCGGCGAGCCGAGGATGCGAGAGGTGCTCGCCCAGAAGGACACTGCAAAGCACCCCTTTGCGTGATATGATACGATTTTTTTCCCTCTCTTTTTATTAGCGGGGTGACTTTGGTCCACACGAATGCGCCAGGGAGATGGAGAGCGATCCGGCCCTTTGGGAGTACGACCGACGCTTCTGTAGCATCTGGTTGACCGGTTCGAGCAGGTGATGAGGCAGATGTGGCTATCGATGGCCAGCGAATCCGCGATATGGACCAAAGCATCGCATCTGCCTCTACGGCCGTCATGATGACTGCGACAAAAATCTTGAGGGCGGCGACCGGGTCCATCGGCTGCTTTTCCATGAGCGGGAGGAGACGGGTGTTATCCCCGAGTCCATCTCAGAATCCTGTGGATGAGGTTCAGGAAGTTTGCGAGGTAAGTCTCCTTTGCCTCAAGCCGTCGCAGGAGCACGGCCTCCTCGGAGAGGAAGAGATCTTTGAGGTGGCGCATATCTGCCTTCGGAGAGTAGTAGAGGTAGACCGGGATCCCTGCGAGGACAACCAGGGCCCCCGCGACTTTATCGAAGGTTGTGGTGGAGAAGAGGAGAAAAAGGCAGATTGCGATCCCTGCGAGGGGGAGGATGCGCTGGCCGCGGAGGCTGGTAGCCCGGTCGCTCCGGAGAACGATGAGGGAAAAGCAGGTAAGCAGGAACGAGAACGCGAGGTTGAAGACAGCAAACGATATCATCCCGGGAAGGTTCCCGATGTTCGAGAGGACGAACGCGAGCACCCCCTGGACAATGAGAGCTACGTACGGCGTTCCGTAGTTCGGGTGAACCTTCGCAAACGCACGGGGAAAGAGCCCGTCAATCGCCATCGCATATGCGAGCCGTGCGCTGCCGAGCATTCCCGATTCGTCCGACCCCGCAACCGAGAAGAGAGCGCCGACCGTCATGATGAGCGCTCCTATCGACCCGAAGAGGATGGTGCCGGCTGTGACAAGCGGCACGGGATTCTGTTCTAGTTGGGTCCAGTTGACGAGCCCGAAGAGGACGAAGTTCGTCGAGAGGTAAAAGAGAGCGACGATCAGTATTCCGCTGATGATGGCTCGGGGGATGGCCTTCTGCGGGTCCTGTACTTCGCCGGCTGGAAGTGTCCCCATCTCGAACCCGGCATAAGCCCAGAAGATCAGGACCAGAGCGTGGGAGATATTCTCGAGTCCGAGAGGGAGCAGCGGGGTGTAGTTTCCGATGAGCATCTCCGGCCGGAGGATGAAGATACCGAACCCCGCTATGATCAGGAGGAGCAGGGGAAAGAGTTTGATGAGCGTCAGGACATCGTTCAGTCTCCCTGCTGCCCGGACGCCGACTATGTTGACGAGCGTCAAGGAGACGACGAAGGCTGCTCTCACGGTGACTCCTGCAGCCGGGGTGAGGGGGACGAGAGTCTGGAGATAATTCGTAAACGCGATTGCAAAGACTGGAAGAGCGAGGAGCTCCGCGACCCACATGCTCCAGCCGGCAAGAAAACCGTAAAAGTCATCCAGCGCCTCAGAAACGTAGGCAAACGGCCCACCGACCCTGGGGGTGTAGTAACTGCAGTAGGCAAAGATCATCGCAAGCGTTATGGCAAAGAGGCCGGCCACCACCCAGAGAACGATTGAGAACGGGCCGACCAGGCCGGCCGTGAGTGCTGAGGCTATGTAGATATCGGCACCGACGATCGCCCCGACAATGATGCTCGTCAGGTCAAACTGGGAGATCTCCCGCTGTAGCCCCATCGTAGCAGGGGGAGGAGGCAGTAGATGAGATAAGTATTCCGCGTCGATCTATCGGGGATATCACCGGATGCTCATGAAGGTAGAGCAACGGGAATGCTGGCGCTCTCCCTTGAAATAGCGGATACTTGTGCAAGTGTGCTGAGTGGATAAAAAACTCAAAGAAGAAGTTCCCCAGTGCGCCGACCGGGACTCGAACCCGGGTTTAGGCGTTGGCAACGCCTAGTGATAACCACTACACTATCGGCGCACGCGTGTTCTCGCACCTGTGTGCCTTACAACATGGCACTCACTTGGTAATAAATCTATCGAATGACGCCGGGACTCTGGGGGTGTCGTCCCCGACGGTTTCACACCCTCAGGCTGGGTTCAAGCCCTGTGGGCCGCCCCAAGATGATGATTACACTCCCCACCGCGCATCTATTGCCGCCCATAGCGAAGTGCGGCTGCAATGTTGCGGTTTGCCAGTATCCAGAGCCCGGGGGTCAGAATCAGGATGAAGATGATCATGGTATAAGCGAAGATCTCAGCGGTCATGAGCAGGAAGTTGAAGGCGCCGTGCAGGGCCATGCCGAGAAGAAGCCCTCCGATGATGATCCGGGGGCGCCGTTCGGGCGCCATGAACTTGGCCCGGCCGAGGGCGTAGCCCCAGGCACTGGCAAAAAGCGCATGCCCCGGAACGGAGAAGATTGCACGGACGACGATCGTGCCGAGCGCAAGTGCCGGCGAGGTAAGATAGGCCGTAAAGACATAGAAGACATTTTCAAGCGATGCAAGCCCGAGGGCTGCGGCAGCGGCATAGACAATCCCGTCCATCGGCTCGTCGAACTCCGTGTCCTGGTAGGCAAACTGGCGCACGACGTAGAACTTGCCGTACTCCTCGACGATGGGCGCAACGATGGCACCCATGATCAGCGGAGATGCGATGAAGAGGCCGAAGAATCCCTCAACAAAAGCCACGGGAAACGTGACGAGGGCCCCGAGGAGGAAGATCTTGGCGATCAGGGCCGCCGGTTCGGGTTCATACCTATCCCTGCGGTAGAAATACCATGCCCAGAAGACTCCCGGCCCCAGCGCCAGGGCAAGGATCACCAGCGGCTCAACCTCAACCATGCTGGTGGAGGTGAGGGTGCCATTGTGGAAGAGTCTTTCCATTTATGACGATTGCAAAGCACCCTCTCCGCGATGGAGGGGTGACGCAGAGTACAGGACGGCCCTCATCCTATCATGATGGGAGGGCATGTGTGGTGGTGTATGGCTGGATGTGGACAGCCCGAAAAAAAGAGTTACTCCGGAAGGAGCCGGTACTCCGGGGCGAGACCCTCAAGCACCAGCAGACCATAGTACCGGAAGAACGTGACGAACGGCACCATGATCAGGAGCGTGACCGGGATTGCGATGACGAGATAGGGAATGAGGAGCGCAAGGAGCAGCAGGATGTTTGCCATGGGTGCGGCAAGGAACACGAACCCTATGAGAATGAACGGTATCGCGATGACCATCATTGCCAGGACGATCAGGACTATCTGAACAATTCCGGCGATGAAAGCCAGCACCAACCGGAGAATGATATAGAGGAGAGTCTGCCAGACGTTGGTAGAGATCACCCCGATCAGCCTCCGCCACCCCTCGATGACACCGCAGTCCTCGCGGATCATGATCGGGACGACAAAGTCGGTGGTCAGGAGGAAGATAATCCCGAATATGAGGCTCAAAACCAGGATAGCCGGGATGAAGACGAGGAGGAGAAGCGGCGCACCGGGAACGCGTCCCATTCCGGAAAACACAAAGAGCAGAACGGCGAGCGCCGCGACACCGAGTACCAGGAGGATCGCAAAACCCGCCTCGAAGAGAAAGAGCCGCAGCCCTTTCCCGAGTCGCTCTCCAAAGAAAGGCCGTATGTGGACATCCCCCGTCCTCAGCATATCGACGAAGACAAACTGCATCACCGCGCCGACGATCATCCAGATCAGAACGAGTGCCAGTGCGGCGAGGATGATGACCCCAACGAGCGGCAGGATCCCGGGAAGGGAGCCTTCGATCCCGGGCGGAAGATCGCCCTCCCCGAAGTTATAGTCGGAAGTGCCTGGGAGGCTTACACCACCAATAAAGAGCGCGATCAATGCCAGGCGGAGCCAGACACCCCACCGGAACGGCCAGAGCAGGCTTTTCGTGCGCTTAAAGGCGCCATCCAGCCTGCTGAAAGCATACGTCTCATCAGCCATAGATCTCATGAAGAAGAGGAACTTCCAGCCATTAAATCCTTCTTTAAGCGCATTGGCCCAGCAGCCGGGACCCGGGGTGATATCTGCCCGATCCAGGGATGTGGGGCCTTTCAACATCTTAATCTAGTCCGTTCACCAGACTATAGAACAAATGATCCCTCTCATGCTTGACCTGACGGGCAGGAGGGTGCTCATCTTCGGGGGAGGCGACGTCGGTGCCAGGAAGGCTGCATACTTCGAGCATGAGACGGAGGTAACGGTGATCAGCCGTTCGTTCTCGCCGGATCTTGAAGGTCTTGCAGTCCAGCGGCAGGAGGCCGACCTCTCATCCCTCACGGACGAAGCGCTCCGTGGCATCCTGCAGGGTGCGTTCCTCGCCGTAGCCGCGACACAGGATCCGGTGATTAACAACCGCATCGGGAAATTATGCGCTGAGATGGGAGTTCTCTTCAATAACGCCGCCGGAGAACCGGGTGACGTCATCATCCCTTCGATCGTCCGGGGCAGCAACTACCTGGTCGCGATCAGCACCCGCGGAAAAAGCCCCGCCGTATCCCGCTACCTCCGCGAAAAGCTCGAGGCTGAGTATGCAGATCTCGACCGGATGATCGACCTGCAAGAAGAGGTGCGTTCGATGCTCAAGAAGACTGAACCGGTGCAGGAGGAGCGATCCCGTATCCTCTGGAAGATCCTTTCGGACGACGAGATCTGGGAAGCGCTCGCCTCCGATTATAGCCGGGCACGCGGACTGGCCATCAAGAGGTATCTGCATGCCTGATTCACTCACGATCCCGCTCGCGCTCGCGGGTATCAGTCACCACACTGCAGATATCGCAACGCTCGAAGCGTTCCGGTTCCCCGATGAAGCGGCGTTCCTCCGTGAGGCGCGGGAGCGATTCCAGGGCGCCCTCCTGCTCCAGACCTGCAACCGCGTCGAGGTGCTGGTGCAGGGCGATGCGCAGAGCCTTGAGGGGTTCCTGCAAGAGCATGGCAGGCGTGACTTTGCGGTTATCGAAGGCGAGGCCGTCCCGCGTCACCTCCTCGAGCTCGCTGCCGGCATCGACTCCCTGATCGTCGGGGAGGACCAGATCCTAGGACAGCTCAAACGGGCGCTTGCGGCCGCAGAGGAAGCGGGGACAGCAAGCAGCATGATCAAGCTCTGTATCAACAAAGCGGTCCACGTAGGGGTCAGAGTCCGGCGTCAGACTCGAATCAACCGGGGTTCGGTCTCGGTCGGTTCTGCGGCCGTGACACTTGCAGAGAGGCTTCTTGGGACCCTTCGCGACCGGCACATCCTGGTCGTCGGGAGCGGTGAGATGGGGGTGCTCGTGGCGCAGGCGCTCGCCGCGAAGGGCCTTACGGCCATCTACGTTGCGAACAGGACCTACGATCGCGCGGTGATGCTTGCAGAAAAGATCGGAGGGCGAGCGGTCAACTTCAAGGACCTCTACCGTTACATTGCGCTCTCTGATGTCGTCATCTCCTGCACTGCAGCGCCGCACCCGGTCATCCGAACCGAGGATATCATGGGAGTGATGGAGGAGCGTCTCTGGCCGCTCGATCCGCACCCCCGCCACCTGATCCTGATCGATATCGCCCAGCCCCGCGACATCGAAGATGGGGTTCGATCGATCGATGGCGTACACCTCTTTACAATCGATGACCTTCGGAGCATCAACGACGCCGCCATGGACTCCCGAAGGAGCGAGGCGGATCGGGCACGCGAGATCATCGATGAAGAACTCGACCATTTCATCCGGCTCCTCCGGCGAACAGCGGCAGATGAGACGCTTGCTCTCCTGTATACATGGGCGGAGTCGATCCGGGTGCGTGAACGGGATCGGGCGCTTGCCCGCCTCGGGGAGATGGACGACCGGACGGTGGAGGTCATCGACGACCTCTGTCGTGCGCTCACCAAAAAACTCCTCTCCGACGTGACGATGGCCATCCGAACAAGCGCAGAGCGTGGTGATACTACGACAGCAGAAGCCCTGATGAGGGCAATTACCCAGGGGGAGTTATGTTCCCAGAACGAAGAATGAGGCGGATGCGGCGGCGGATCATTCAGCCGCTCCTCCGCGAGACAGAACTTAGGAAGACCGATCTTATTGCGCCGATCTTTGTCGACGCATCGATAGACGCACCGCTTCCGATCGCCTCTATGCCCGGGCAGTTCCGCTACCCGGTAGACGGTGTCGCCGACTGCTGCGAGCGCCTCTGGAACGCCGGCATCCGGGCTGTGATCCTCTTTGGAATACCGGCCGCCAAGGACAGCGCGGCGACGGAGGCATACGCGGCGGCCGGCGTTGTCCAGCAGGCCGTCCGGAGGATCAAGGAGCGATTGGCGGAGATGGTTGTTGTGACCGATGTCTGTGCCTGCGAGTACACCGACCACGGCCACTGCGGGATCGTCGGGGAGACGGCCGACGGTCCAGACCTCTTAAACGATCCCTCGCTTGACCTGATGGCTAAGATTGCCGTCTCTCACGCGGAGAGCGGCGCTGATATCGTCGCACCGTCGTGTATGCTCGATGGGATGGTGCAGGCGATCCGGCGGGCTCTCGATGAGGCCGGATATCAGGATGTTTTGATCATGTCCTACTCCTCGAAGTTTGCAAGCGCTCTCTATGGGCCGTTCCGCGATGCAGCAGACTCGGGGTTTGCGTTCGGCGACCGGACGACCTACCAGATCAATCCGGGTAACGCGAGGGAGGCAGTGATGGAGTCGGAGCTCGACGCGGCCGAAGGGGCGGATATCCTGATGGTCAAGCCGGCAGGGATCTACCTCGACATCCTCGCGGCCATAAAAGATCTCGGGCTGCCGGTCGCGGCCTACCAGGTCAGCGGGGAGTACGCGATGATCAAGGCGGCCGCAGAACGCGGATGGCTGAATGAGCGTGCCGTCGCCCTCGAGAGCCTCACCGCCATCAAGCGCGCCGGGGCCGACCTGATCATCACCTACTTTGCAGAAGATGCGGCGAGGTGGCTCGATGAAGAGCAGTGACCTCTTTAGTCGCGCTAAGACCCTGATGCCGGGCGGCGTCAGCAGTCCTGTCCGGGCGATCAAGCCCTACCCGTTCTACGTGGAGCGCGCCGCAGGGTCCCGCCTCACGACCGTCGACGGAGTAGACCTCATCGACTGCTGTCTCGGCTACGGGCCCCTCATCCTCGGCCACGCGCACCCGGAGATCCGGGAGGCGATCGAGCGGCAGCTCGCGAAGGGGTGGCTCTACGGCACGCCGACGCCGCTCGAACTCGACCTTGCGGGGATGCTTGTTGACGATCACCCCGCCATCGAGATGGTCCGGTTCGTCTCGTCGGGATCCGAGGCGACGATGGCCGCGATCCGGCTCGCCCGGGGCTATACAGGGAGACAGGACATCGTCAAGGTCGAGGGTGGGTTTCACGGCGCCCACGATGCTGTCCTGGTCAAGGCCGGGTCGGGAGCGACCACGCTCGGGGTGCCTGACTCTGCAGGCGTCCTCCCGGACCTTGTAGCACACACCCGGCAGGTCCCTTACAACGACCCCGAGGCGCTGGAAGACCTTCTTTCCAAAAACGACGATATCGCCGCGTTCATACTCGAGCCGATCATGGGGAACGTCGGCCCGGTCCTCCCCGATGACGGCTACCTCGCCGCCGTCCGGGAGATAACCGCGGCTCACGATGTTCTCCTCATCCTCGACGAGGTGATCACCGGGTACCGGGTCGGAATCGGCGGCGCGGAGGTGCTGTACGGGGTAAAGCCGGACCTTGCAACGTTTGGAAAGATCATCGGCGGCGGTCTCCCCATCGGGGCGTTCGGGGGGCGGCGCGAGATCATGGAACTGGTTGCCCCCGCAGGCCCGGTCTATCAGGCCGGAACCTTCAGCGGCAACCCGGCGAGCCTCGCGGCGGGGTATGCGACCCTCCGCCACCTCCACGAGCACCCGGAGATCTACCGGCGGCTCGACGAGGCCACGCGGGCGATCGGAGAGGTCGCCACAGACGCGCACCGCGGCTCGTTCGTGAGAATTGGCTCGCTCTTCAAGCACTTCTTCCGGGGCGAACCTCCGCGGAACTACCGGGAGGTCAAGGAGTGCGACACGGAAGCGTTCTCGCGGTTCTGGCGGGCGATGCTTGATGCCGGGATCTTCCTCCCGCCCTCGCAGTTCGAGACGAACTTCCTCTCCGCCGCCCACACGAAAGAGGATATCGAACAGATAGCAGACGCATACGGATCATGTCTCTTCGCATAGGCACACGGGGAAGCGCTCTCGCGCTTGCGCAGACAAAGAAGGTGGCCGGCCTCCTCGCCGACCGGGGTATCGAGACGGAGATCATCACGATCACGACCGAGGGCGACACCGCAACCGGCGTCCCGCTCCATGCCATCGGCGGGCAGGGGGTCTTCGTGCGGGCGCTTGATGAGGCGATCATCCGCGGCGAGATCGACGCTGCGGTGCACAGTATGAAGGATATCCCCGCAGCCCGTCCTGCGGGAACCGTCTGCTGTGCGGTGCTTGAACGGGACTCGCCTGCGGATTTTCTTGCGCACGAGGGTCCCCTCGATGCGGTCAGGATCGTCGGGTCCTCGAGCACCCGCCGCCGCGCCCAGCTCCTCCGCGAGGAACCGGCGCTTGAGGTGAAGCAACTGCGGGGGAACGTCGATACCCGGATACGGAAGCTCCGCGAGGGGCAGTACGACGCCATCGTGCTCGCGGAGGCGGGCCTCCAGCGGCTCAACCTCACGCTCCCCGGCGAGCCCCTCCCGACCGACCGGTTCGTCCCGTCCCCAAACCAGGGGACCATTGCGGTTGTCTGCCGGGACGACCCGGCCGTCGCCGAGGTCTTTGCCCCCCTCGACCACGCGCCCACCCGTCTCGATGTGGAGATCGAGCGTGCCGTCATGGAGGAGGTCGGCGGCGGGTGCTTTACCCCGCAGGGGATCTACTGCCGGAACGGGAACCTGACCGCCGAGGTGCTCGCGCTCGACGGCTCCCGTTGGGAGCGGATCGAGCGACACATAACAACAATCGACGAGGCGCGGGAGTGCGGGCGCGAACTGCGCCGACAGGCGGCCGACCTTATCCGGGAGGCATATGCAGCACTGGGGATAAAACCATGACAGGAAAAGCGTATCTTGTGGGGTCTGGCCCGGGCGGGCTCGGCCTCCTGACGATGAGGGCCCGCGAGGTGATCGATGCGGCGGACGTAATCCTCTACGACCAGCTCCCCGGCGAGGAGATCCTCGCATCGCTTCCTAAGAGCGCCGAACTCATCGACTGCGGGAAGTACGGCGGCAACCACACCATGGAGCAGGACGAGATCGAGGCGCTGATGGTCGAGCGTGTCAAGGCAGGGAAGACCGTTGTCCGCTTAAAAGGAGGCGACCCCTTCCTCTTCGGCCGCGGCGGGGAGGAGGTCGAGACCCTCCGGGAGCACGGCATCCCCGTCGAGGTGGTACCCGGAGTGACGAGCGCCATCGCCGTTCCCGAGATGGTCGGTATACCGGTCACTCACCGGCGATACGCGTCGCAGGTGACGTTCATCACCGGCCACGAAGACCCCACGAAACCCGAGTCCGCCCTCGACTGGGAGGTCCTCGCCCGCCTGAAAGGGACCCTCGTCGTTCTGATGGGCGTAAAGAACCTCCCCGCGATCGCGAAAGCCCTCACGGCGAACGGCAAGGACCCCGCGACCCCCGTGGCTATCATCGAGCGGGGGCTCCGGCCGGACCAGCGCGTGACGGTCGGGACCCTTGCCGACATCGCCGAGAAGGCCCGCGCCGCAGGTGTCCGGCCGCCGGCGGTGATCGTGATCGGGTGGGTGGTGGAACTTTACGAGGGTTGAAGGAGATTTGGGGGGCGGATGATCCCCTGCGCTGTTCTAGCATCTTCTTTTTTTGCACTGATTATTCCGGGTTGGTGGTGTTTTAAGAAGTGTTGGCGAGAATTGGGCGGCTCTATAGGGCATGCCCTTCAGGGGGTGACGTGAGGGCCTTTGTGCTTTTAGTCCTCTGTTTCTGCTCGTAGTCATTCACACCCATGCACGGATTTCCGGTGGATATCGCCATTGGGGGAGGGGCCGACGGGGAGTGCGATGGTCCGAAGGACCGGAGCTCGAGCACCGTTAGGTGCGAGGTGCGAGCGAAGCGAGCTTGAGAAACTCGAAGAGTTTCGAGAACGAAGGGCGGAACGCCCTGAGTTCGAGCACCGTTAGGTGCGAAGGGGGCTTGCCCCCCTCCCCTGTCTCCGCACCTAAAATAGATGTTCTGTGTGATTCGTTGACATGACGAAATTATCCCCTCAAGAAGAGATGTAGAATATCTGTGGGGCTTTGAGGGTCCTTGCCTGCGAGATGATGCCGCAAACCCCCACCGCCCGCGCTTCGCGCTCCTCCCGCCCCCTCAAGGGGGCGGGCAGTGCATGGCGATAGCCGCTGGAAATCCATGTTCGGAACGTTCGAACCGTAAAATATGAGTCCTTGAGGAGCGGGCGAGGTAAGGCGTTCTCAAACACGAGTATTCTTACCCTCAACTATGCCGGAAAATTTCTCCATCCTATCCGTGCACCACTCCCTGCAACCGGAATCCTCTTTTCCCCTCGCACGCTTACCTCCTATGAGAATTACCATGCGGAGTGAGACGGTAAAGAAAGGCTACCAGCGTGCTCCGAACCGGGCGCTGCTTCGGTCGCTCGGCGTGACCGACCGGGAGATGGACCAGCCCTTCATCGGGATAGCGAACGCGTACAACACGATCGTCCCCGGGCACATCCACCTCCGGTCGCTCTCGCAGAAGGTGCAGGAGGGTGTCGCGGCCGCGGGCGGCGTGCCGTTCGAGTTCGGGACCATCGGTATCTGCGACGGGATTGCGATGGGCCACGAGGGGATGCGCTATTCCCTCCCCTCGCGTGAGAACATCGCCGACGCCGTCGAGCTGATGGTCGAGGCGCACCGGTTCGACGGCCTCGTCTGCATCGGGACCTGTGATAAGATCGTCCCCGGGATGCTGATGGCGGCGGTTCGGTGCAACATCCCGACGATCGTCGTCACCGGCGGGCCCATGCTCCCCGGCTATTCGGCGGGCCGCGAGCTCTCCCTCATCGACGTCTTTGAGGGTGTGGGCCGCATCGCCGCCGGGACGATGTGCGAGGAGGAACTCGGGGAACTCGAGTGCGCGGCAATGCCCGGGTGCGGGAGTTGCCAGGGGCTTTATACCGCAAATACCATGGCCTGCGTGACCGAGGCCCTCGGCCTCTCCCTCCCGGGGACTGCCGCCATCCCTGCAGTCGACGCGGCAAAACTCCGCATCGCCCGGGAGAGCGGGGAGCGGGTGGTGGATCTGGTCCGGGAGGGCATCCATCCAAGAGACATCGTCACCGAAAGAAGCATCAAAAACGCCATTCGCGTGGACATGGCGCTCGGCGGGTCGTCAAACACTGTGCTCCACCTGATGGCCATCGCCCGGGAGGCGGAGGTCCCCCTCGAACTTGAGACTTTCAATACCATCGCCGAGGAGACCCCGCATATCTGCCACATGCAGCCCGGGGGACCGCACTCGATGCTCGCGCTCCATCGGGCGGGAGGAATCCCCGCGGTCCTTTCGATGCTCGAGCGCTATCTCGACGACGCCCCGACGGTCTCGGGACGCTCGATCCTCGATATCGCGAAAGCCGCGAGAGTCACCAACCCGGAGGTGATCCACACGACCGATGCTCCTGTCAGCCCCTCCGGCGGCCTCAAGATCCTCAGAGGAACGCTTGCCCCCGACGGCGCCGTCATCAAGTGCGCGGCCGTCTCCAAGGAGATGTGGCGTCACCGCGGTCCGGCACGAGTCTTTGACGGGGAAGCGGCCGCGATGAAGGCGATCCTCAACCGTGAGATCGCAGAGGGCGACGTCATCGTTATCCGCTACGAAGGACCTCGGGGAGGGCCGGGGATGCCCGAGATGCTCTCGCCGACCTCGGCGCTGATGGGTCTCGGCTATGCCAGGGTCGCACTGGTGACGGACGGACGTTTCTCGGGCGGCACCCGGGGCCCGTGCATCGGGCACGTCGCTCCCGAGGCCGCGATCGGTGGGCCGATCGCTCTTGTGGAGAACGGCGACAAGATCGTGATCGACCTCTACGAGAAACGCCTCGACCTCATTGTCGATACGGCGACCCTCGAGGAGCGGCGGCGAACCTGGAGACCGCCGGAACGTCGGCTTACCGGGGTGCTCGCCCGGTATGCGCAGACCGTCGAACAGGCTAACCTGGGCGCCGTCCAGAAGTAACCTCTTTTTTGCTAGAACGGGCGGAATGACCTTTATTTTCCCATCCGGGATGAGCGCATGGACTTTTCCCGTGCAACGGCTCCCGGCGGCGATCTATTTTCGTTGATAGAGAGCCCCGATTGGATAAATATACCCTATAATCGCGATGATTTTGTACCCTGCATCCCTAAACCGCACGTTGACGAACAGGAGTGTTCATAAATGCCTGAAGCAAAATCCAGCAGGTTACTGCCTTTATCTTTGGCCATCTCTTTGCAACATCCCGGCGAATATGTTTTTAATCTCAGGACGCAACCTCCACGGTAGGCGCATCCGTCCAGGACGGTCGCCAATATTGACGACGGAGTTTACGGATGATTGAGAAGTTTCTTGAGGGCAACAAGCGCTTCGTAAAGGAAGACTTTGCAAAGGACCCAGAACATTACGGCCCGCTTGCATCGGCCCAGCATCCAGAGGTCCTCTGGATAGGATGCTCCGATTCAAGAGTGAATCCCGAACGCATAACCGGCGCAAAAGCCGGCCAGATCTTCGTGCACCGCAATATCGGGAACATTGTCCCAATCCACGACTGGAACTTCGCGACAGTGCTTGAATACGCGGTCAACCACCTCAAGGTCGGGGATATCGTCATCTGCGGGCACTCGAACTGCGGCGCTATGAAGGCGCTCGGCCATGAGACCGATGACGTATACATCCCGCTCTGGCTGAATAACGCGATGGAGGCGAAACACCGGGTTGATGCCAGGATCCCTGCGCCGAAGACCCCCGAAGAGGAAAAGTACCGGCTGCGCGAGATCGAGATTGAGAACGTTGCCCTGCAGATTGAGCACCTCCGCACCTACCCGACGGTCAAGGCTGCGGAAAAAGAGGGACGAATTGGGGTTCACGGCCTCTACTTCGATCTTGCGACCGGAGAACTGGAGAAGATATTCTAGGATTCCTCCAGGGCATAATCAATCTCTTCTTTTATCAGATCGAGCGAGATCCTCCCGATCGACGTCAGCCTCCCGTTGACGAGGATGATCGGGATGGGGGGGTGACGCTCCTCAATGATCTCCCTCACGTGGTCGGGCATCTCATCGTCGAGCAGCGTCATCTTCACCTCGACCTTATCGCCGTAATCGTAGAGGAGTTCATCACGCAGGGCGCTGACGGCGTCCATCAGGCTATTTGACGGGTAGCAGGTCTCAAGGCCGCAGGATCGCGTCTCATCGCAGGGAAACGGACCGCATTCGGACTCCATAAACCCGACTATCTCAACAGTCACTTCTGCCATGTACCTTCGGTGAGGGATTCGGGCTATATTATCCTTCGTCCCGGGGAGTGAGCAGAGCACGGAACGCCGCCCTGATATCGTCCTCAGCTCCAGCAATCACGCCTACATCACCCGCCCGGTCGAGATCGCCGATCAGCACCGGTGCGGCGGGACGGATCCCCAGGTTCTTCATGAACATGTCGACCACACGCGTCACACAGACGAATGGCTCGGCTCCCCGCCTGCCGGCGACCGTGACGAGAAGCCCACGGGCGTGCACCTCCTTCCCGAGTATCTTCTCCCGGGCATGGAGCCATTGGCAGCGGTCCATCAGCGCTTTGAGGGGAGCCGGGACGGTCCCGGTGTAGACCGGGGTGCAGACGACGAGGACCGATGCGGTCTCAAGCGCCCGGATGATCGCGGGCATATCGTCATCAACCGGACAGTAGCCATGGTTGTAGCAGACGTAACAGCCGATACATGGCCTGATATCCATCTCGTGCAGATAAAAGGCCCGGGAGGTGAGACCCATACGGGTGGCCTCGTCGTAGCACCACGACGCAACTTTCGCGGAGTTCCCGAACCGGCGCGGACTCCCCTGCAGAATGACGACGTCGGCCGCGCCGGTCCCCGGGAGCGGGCGGGTGAAGAGACGTGGCCGCACATAGGCCTCGGGGCGGGAGGCCACGTCGTGAACGAGCCGCGCAAAGACGATCTCCGCCGCCTTCCGGGTATCAAAGAGGGAGATCGGCGGCGCCTCGTAGGAGTTGATTGCGTAGGTGTATACTGTCGTCGTGCCGTGGAGGACCTCGATCGTGTACCGGATCATGCCAGGATAGATGCTCCCAAGGTCATCGAGGGTGAGTTTGACCGTAAACGTCCCCTCAGGCGTCTCGATGATCTCAGTCAACTCTCTCGCGCTCTCACCCACGGCATGCCATCTGGCGCTCGGCCGCCATCAATATTTCGTGTTTATGGGACTCTTTGTTTTAGGTTTCAGACGCGGTGACCGGGGGCGGTGCGCGATCGGTCATTACCGTTAATACGGAATCCGATCCACATGGTATGGTAATTCATGAAGGCGGTTCTGGGTCTTGAAGACGGAACATTTGTTGTAGGGGATGGTTTTGGCGTTGAGGGGACATGTTCCGGGGAACTCGTCTTCACGACGCAGATGACCGGTTACATGGAGGCATTGACTGATCCCAGTTATGCCGGGCAGATTTTGATGTTTACGTATCCTCTCATCGGGAATTATGGTGTAGATTATCAGAATTTTGAGAGCGCACGGGTGCACGCGCGGGGTTGCATCGCGCGCGAGATCGCTCGCGCGCCTGCAATGCGCCCTTCAGTTGCGGAGTTTTTTGAAGAGAACGGTCTGCTCGGGATCTCAGGCGTCGACACCCGCAGCCTGACGATAAAGACCCGGACGGTCGGGACGCTCCGGGCCTCTCTCATTGTCGGAAGCACGGATGGTGAGGAGGCTGTCCGGCGCGCTCGGGCGGTCCCTCCGATCAGCGAGGTGGATCTTATCGGGAGCGTCTCCTGCCCTGAGCCCTACCGGATCAGTGGGTCAGGAAAACGGATTGCGGTCATCGATCTCGGTGTAAAACGGCATATCCTTGAGAGTCTCAGATCTCGCGGCGCCGATATCTACGTCTTCCCGCACAATGCCGTACCCGACGAGGTAATGGCAGTAGAGCCTGATGCGCTCTTCATCAGTAATGGACCGGGCGATCCGAAGAGGGCAACAAGCGCCATCAGGTGCGTCCGCGATCTTGTGGGTGAGGTGCCGATCATCGGCATCTGCATGGGTATCCAGGTAGCAGCGCTCGCCCTCGGTGCCGAGACCTACAAGATGAAGTTTGGTCACCGTGGGACAAACCAGCCGGTTCGCTACCGGGACGGGAGCATCTACATCACGACGCAGAATCACGGGTTTGCGGTGGACGAGGAGACGCTGCCCGAGGGATGCATAGTCTCATACCGGAACGTGAACGACGGAACCGTTGAAGGGTTCGAGGATGACGACCTCAACATCACCTGCGTCCAGTTCCACCCGGAGGCGCACAGCGGCCCCCGGGATACGGAGATGTGCTTCTTTGACCGCATCTATAGGGGGCTCTAACATGCCAAGGAATCCTCGTATTAAAAAAGTCCTCATCATCGGGTCTGGCCCCATCCAGATCGGGCAGGCGGCCGAGTTCGATTTCTCAGGTTCGCAGGCCTGCCGCGCCCTCCGGGAGGAGGGTGTCGAGGTCGTCCTCGTCAACTCGAACCCCGCGACGATACAGACCGACCCGGATACTGCAGACGTTATCTACATCGAGCCGCTGAAGGCCGAACTCATTGCAAAGATTATCAAAAAAGAGAAGCCCGATGGAATCTTGAGCGGGATGGGCGGCCAGACCGCTCTCAACATGACCGCAGAACTCGCGGAGATGGGTGCGCTTGAGGGCGTCGAGATCCTCGGAACACCCCTCGAGGCAATCTACCGCGGCGAAGACCGGGAGCAGTTCCGCGACCTGATGAATGCCATCGGCGAACCCGTCCCCCGGAGCATGATCCTCGAGAGCATGAGCCAGATCGACGAGGCTATTCGCGAAGTTGGTCTTCCGGCGATCATCAGGCCGGCATATACGCTCGGCGGCTCGGGAGGCGGCGTGGCGCACACACCCGAGGAGATGCGGCGGATCTGTGAGTTAGGGCTTGCCCGCTCCCGGATCCACCAGGTCCTCGTGGAAGAGAGCGTCGCCGGGTGGAAGGAGATCGAGTTTGAGGTGATGCGAGACGCGGCCGATACCTGTATCATCGTCTGCGGGATGGAGAATGTCGACCCGATGGGCATCCACACCGGCGAGAGCATCGTCGTTGCACCTATCCTCACCCTGCGCGATGATGAGTTCCAGATGCTTCGAACCGCCGCGATAAAGATTATCCGGGCTCTCGGCGTCCAGGGCGGGTGCAACATCCAGTTCGCCTACCGCGACGGCAATTACCGGGTCATCGAGGTGAACCCCCGGGTCTCGCGATCGTCGGCGCTCGCATCCAAGGCGACCGGCTACCCGATCGCCAGGGTTGCAGCAAAGATCGCGATCGGGCTTCGGCTCGACGAGATCATGAATCCCGTGACCGGTGTCACCCCTGCGTCATTCGAGCCTGCGATCGATTACGTGGTGGTAAAGGTGCCCCGGTGGCCGTTTGACAAGTTCAAGTCGGCGGACCGGACGCTCACCACGGCGATGAAGAGCACCGGCGAAGTGATGGCAATCGGCCGGACGGTCGAGGAGGCGTTCAAGAAGGCGCTCCGGTCGATCGATACCGATATGCAGCGGCATACGAACCCGAGCGAGATCCGGATGATCCTTACATCTCCGACGGACGAGCGGTTCGGCTGTCTATTTGATGCCATCCGGGAGGGGTTCACGGTCGAGGAGATTGCTAACCTCACCTCCATCGCGCCGTTCTTCATTGAGAAGATCAAGAACATCGTGGATCTCGAATGGAAACTCAAGAATGCCTTTGAACCCGGAGATATCCAGGTTGCAAAGCGTTACGGCTTCTCAAACGAAGAACTGCAGGCACTCACGGGGAAGACCGCCGCCGAGATCGAGGCCATCGCTGGAACCCCGACCTACAAGATGGTGGACACCTGCGCCGCAGAGTTCCCGGCCACAACCCCTTACTTCTACTCAACGTGGGAAGATGAGTGCGAACTCACCAGGAGCGACGCGAAGAAGATCCTGATCCTCGGTTCCGGACCGATCCGGATCGGGCAGGGGATCGAGTTTGATTACTGCACCGTCCACGCGGTGATGGCGCTCCGCGAGGAGGAAGGGATCGAGGTCCATATCATCAATAATAACCCAGAAACGGTCTCGACCGATGCTGATACCTCAGATAGGCTCTTCTTTGAGCCGATGCAACTTGAGGATGTCGTAAATGTCCTCAAAAAGGATAACTACTACGGTGTCATGGTCCAGTTCGGGGGCCAGAACTCGGTGAACCTGGCCGTGCCCCTGGAGGCGGAGATCAAACGCCTCGGTCTCTCGACGAAGATCCTGGGGACGTCGCCCGATGCCATGGATGTGGCGGAGGACCGAGACCGATTCAGCCATCTCCTCAACCAGCTCGGTATCCCGAGCCCGGCGAACTCTTCTGCGCATTCGGAGGAAGAAGCGCGGGAGATTGCCCGATCGATCGGCTACCCGGTGCTGGTTCGGCCGTCCTATGTCCTTGGCGGGCGGGCGATGGAACTCGTCCACGACGAGACTGAACTGGAGAGTTACATCAAAGAGGCTGTCCGGGTGAGCAGGAAACACCCGGTGCTGATCGACTCCTTCCTCCAGGGCGCCGTCGAGATCGATGTGGATGCGGTCTGTGACGGGACCGATGTCCTGATCGGCGGTATCATGGAGCATATCGAGTGGGCCGGGGTCCACTCCGGCGACTCGGCCTGCGTCATCCCCCCGCAGTCCCTCTCTCCCTCGGTGATTGCGCGGGTCCGGGAGTACACAAGGAAGATTGCCCTCGGCCTCGGGGTCGTCGGGCTGATCAACATCCAGTATGCCGTCCAGAACGACATCGTCTACGTGCTCGAGGCAAACCCACGGGCAAGCCGGACCGTGCCGTTCGTCTCGAAGGCAACGGGCATCCCCCTCGCGAAGCTTGCGGCGAAGGTGATGGTGGGTCGGAAACTTGCCGATATGAATATTGTCGAGCCCAAGATCGAGCATGTTGCGGTGAAAGAAGTGCTCCTGCCGTTCAACAAACTCCCCGGCGTCGACACCGTCCTTGGGCCGGAGATGAAGAGTACCGGCGAGGTGATGGGGATCGATTACGACTTCGGCCGCGCCTACTACAAGGCAAGCACCGCTGCGGACAACACCCTGCCGACGAGCGGGAATATCTTCATATCAGTGACGGACGATCAGAAGGAGGAACTTCTCCCGATTGCGCGCAAGCTCCGGGAACTCGGCCTCTCGCTCTATGGTACGAGCGGGACGGTCGATTTCCTCACCCAGAACGGCGTTGAGGCGAATCTGGTCCGGAAGGTCCAGGAAGGATCACCGAACGTCATCGACGTCATGCGCTCTGGCGGGATCCGGTTGATCATCAACACCCCGGCAGATAAGGCGTCCCGGCAGGATCACATCCAGATCATGCGGGCGGCCGTCGATTACGGCATTCCTTACATCACCACGCTTCAGGCGGCACGCGCTGCTGCGATGGCGATTGATGCTATCAAGCGCGAGGAGATCACCATCGAGCCGCTTGGGCACTACCACGGGCTGGCGTAACCCGGCCCGGGAGACTTTTTTTCATCGCTCTCATCCACCGTTTCTGGGATCAGCTACCTGGACGAAAAGATCCCGGAAGATTCTGCTCAAAAAAAGGAGGATTATGCGTACCCTAGCCACGCATCAACCTTGTCGCGGTTGGCATCAATCCACTTCTGTGCGGCTTCCTCTTCTGACATGCCGTCAGCGATATCGGTCATGACCGTGGCGATATCCTCGCCGGTCCACTCAAACCGGGTGAGGATCGCATAAGCCTCCGGGTCGTCAGTCGCGAGACCCTGTCTTGCGAGGGTCACGATATCCTCGGCCCCACCGTAGACACCCTTCGGATCATCGAGGAACTTGAGGTCATAGCGGCCGAACTTCCAGTGCGGCGACCACCCGGTCACCACGACCCATTTCTCGCGCTCGATGGAGGAGGAGAGCTCAGCTGCCATACCGGCACTGCTGCTTGCAACCAGTTCATAGTTGAGGCCGTACTCATCGATGGCCTGTTCGGTCCGGGTCATGATCCCCGCACCAGGCTCGATGCCCACGATCCTGCCGCCGAACTGATCGGCCACGCCGTTCATCTCCTCAATCGAGTCGATGGTTACGTAGGTCGGAACAACAAGCCCAATACGTGCCGCTCCGGGGATGTTCTCCTTGACATAATCGATCCGGTCGCCGTACTGCTCCCAGTAGTGCTCATGCGTGTGGGGGAGCCATCCGGTTGTCGTAAAGTCGACGCTCCCACTTGCAAGCGCCTGGAAGAGCGGTCCTGCATCGACGGCAATCAGTTCGACGTCGTATCCTGCTTCCTCAAAGACCAGTTTCATCACGTTGCTGCTCGCGATGGCACAGTCCCAGGTGACATAGCCGATCCTGATCTCTTTCTTGGGCTCAGTTGCCTGTGTGCCGGTGCAACCGGCAGAGAAGAGACAGAGCACCAGAACAATACCTGTCAGTGCGAGCAGGTTTCCTGTTTTTCGATTCATGATTTTACCTCAACATCGGTATCTATTCGCTTTCAGCGAATAGATCGCGTTCAGAATCCGGCTTGTGTGGGGTTCCGGATTCTCACAAACAATCCAGCTTGGCAGCAAGTTACCAGCAGTCTGGACATAAGCAGAGGTGGCGAAGTATGCCACTCCTGGCTTGCTTGCACCCCAGGGCAAAAAGGCCAGATGTTGACCGATTCAACATATAGATGTAACATTATTTAGGTTTTACGAGTTCCGATTGGCGAATGAAGCCTTTTTGAAACGAGATTTGAACGGAGATATGACGACGATCCCCTCTATTATACGCTGATCATCCGCCGTCTCTTCGGTCAATATGACGATGAATGCCGGAAGATGAGCCAGCCTCCCGTTCCCCTCAAAAATAATATTGAGATGGATCACTGGTTCTCGTGCTGGGGTACAAGATTCTGGGTGATCCGGTCAAGGATGATCGCAATGATCACGATAGCGAGCCCCGCCTCAAATCCCATACCAATGTCTACCCGCTGGATGCCCACAAGCACCTGATACCCAAGACCCGCTGCTCCGATCATCGATGCGATGACGGTCATCGAGAGGGCAAGCATGATGCACTGGTTCACCCCGGCCATGATGGTGGGCAGAGCAACCGGAAGTTGCACTTTGAGAAGTTTCTGGCCGGGTGTTGAGCCGAAGGCATCCGCAACCTCGATCAACTCCTTGGGCACCTGTCGGATCCCAAGGTTGGTGAGGCGCAGCGCCGGCGGCATCGCAAAGACGACCGTCGCGATGGTCCCCGGCACGTTCCCGAGGCCGAAGAAGATCACTGCAGGGATCAGGTAGACAAACGAGGGCATCGTCTGCATGAAGTCGAGGATCGGTCTGAGTACAGCATTCAGCGGTTCACTCCTTGCAGCCGCGATCCCGAGCGGGATCGATATCGCGAGCGCAAGACCTGTTGAGACAAGGACGAGCGCCAGGGTGAGCATGGCGAGATTCCAGAGCTGGAGGTTCCAGATCAGCAACAGACCGAGCGCCGTGAGTGCCGCCAGTTTGATATCGCGCCGGGTGACGAACCAGACCAGCACGCTTACAAGGACGATCAGGACCGGCGCCGGTATAGCGAGCAGGAGATCCTGCAGTCCGCTGATGAGGAATCCGAGCGCATCACTGACCCCATCAAGCAACCAGCCGAAGTACTGCTCGATCCAGTCCACGAGCGCTTCAATTGCATCTCCCACAGGGAGTTTAGGCAGTTGCATTGATATCCTCCCCCTTTCGTGCCAGGGCAGCGAGTATGGCACCCCGGAATACTAATCCCCGAAGTCTGTTTTCGTCATCAACCACCGCAACAGGATAAGGACTCCCGGCGATTACTGATATGATGTCGGTAAGTGGGGTGTCAAGCGCCACGGTCGGGATCTCGGTGTTGATGATCTCCTCAAGCCCCTTGCCCGCACGTACTGCTTTGAGAGTATCTTCGAGCGTAACGAGACCTTTGAGGCGGCGATCGCGGTCGACCACAAATACGCTCCCGATATCGTGCTCTTCCATGAGGTGCAGGGCAACCCTCGGTCCCGCGGTGCACCGGGCGACCGGTTCGGGGTGGCGCATCACGTCGCTTGCCGAGAGGACCCTTGTCAGGTCGACGTCGGCGACGAACTTCTCGACGTAAGCGTTCTCGGGATTCGTCAGGATCTCCTCAGGTGTCCCGATCTGCACGATCGCACCATCTTTCATCAAGGCAATACGGTCGCCGAGCTTCAAAGCCTCATCCAGGTCGTGGGTGACGAAGATGATCGTTTTGCTGAGCCGCTGCTGAAGATCGAGCAGTTCATCCTGCATATCCCTGCGGATGAGGGGATCGAGGGCACTGAACGCCTCATCCATCAAGAGGATATCGGGGTCGCTCGTGAGGGCACGGGCAAGCCCAACACGCTGCTTCATGCCACCGGAGAGTTCACTGGGCATGCTTTCCCCATAACCGCCGAGTCCCACTAATTTGAGCGTTTCTTCGGCTTTCTTGCGGCGCTCTTCTACCGGTACACCCTGGATCTCAAGACCAAAAGCGACATTATCAAGGACCGTCCGGTGTGGGAGGAGAGCAAAGTTCTGAAAGACCATACCCAACTTCCGCCGCCGGATCTCCCGGAGTTCCTCGCGGTTCATCTCGACAATATTTTTGCCGTCGATCCATACCTCGCCCTCAGTTGGGTCGATGAGCCGGTTGATACAGCGCAGAAGCGTTGATTTTCCACTCCCGGACAACCCCATCAGGACGAATGTCTCGCCCGGCATAACCTCAAACGAGACATTATTGAGGGCCAGCGTCATACCTGTCTCTTCATAAATCTCCTGTTTTGAGCGTCCGGAACGATGGAGTGCCAGCACTTTTTCAGGATTCTCACCGAATACTTTGGTCAGATCTCTGACGCTGATTATTGGTTGTAATAATTTTGTGTCCCCTACGGGTAACTTTTCAAAAATAACGAAACCCTCCAGTTTTCACAATTACTATTTCATCTATTTTATAATTTTTGTTTATCCAAAAGACTCTATATTCAGAATTATTTTTATTTTTACGCCATTTTTTGGAGTTTTTTGAGATAGAATATAATCATGAGCGCCATTCCGTAATTCACTCACAGTTTGAGAATTATTCCTCATATTATGTCCATTTTCCCAGATTCCGAACTTTCGCTCATCTGCACTGGAAGTCCCAGTCGCGCAATAGGATCCTGATGCCTAGGCAGGCTCATCTATACCCCTCAGGCACATACTCCCAGATATCCCCGAGCCCCAAGAGATACTGAAAAAGGCTCAGATTCCACCCAGTGTGCCCGTCCATACCATTTCTTTTATTGTGTGAAAGGTCATACAATTGTAGATTACTCCAGACAGTCTGACTGACTGAGATCAAGAACGCGGAGATCAGTACCATGGAAAAGGGAAAAGTCGTCCTTGCATTTTCCGGAGGCCTCGATACCTCCGTCTGTATCCCCCTCCTGCGCGAGCACTATGGATTCGATGAGATCATAACCGTCGCAGTCGACGTTGGCCAGCCCGAGGAGGAGATCGTCCGGGCAACAGAGAAAGGCCAGATGCTCGCGGACAAGCACTACACTATCGATGCCAAAGAGAAGTTTATATCCGACTGTATCTTCCCCTCGATAAAAGCGAACGGGTCGTATGAGGGTTACCCGATGGGCACGGCGCTCGCACGCCCGCTGATTGCCGAGGAGATCGTAAAGGTCGCACAGCAGGAAGGCGCCTCGAAGATTGCACACGGCTGTACCGGAAAAGGAAACGACCAGCTCCGTTTTGACTTCATCTTCCGGTCCGCAGGCTACGATATCATCGCACCGATGCGGGAGATGAACCTGACACGCGAGTGGGAGATCTGCTATGCACAGGAGCACAACATTCCGGTTCCCGTAGCAAAGGAGAAGCCCTACAGTGTCGACGAGAACTGCTGGAGCCGGAGCATAGAGGGAGGCAAACTCGAGGATCCGGCCTTCCACCCGCCCGAGGAGATCTACGCCTGGACTGTATCGCCAAAAGACGCCCCGGATACCATGGAAGAGATTCAGATCGAGTTCGAGAAAGGTGTCCCGGTTGCCCTCAACGGCAAGAGGCTCCCCGGCATCGCCCTGATCCGGGAGCTGAACCAGATTGCAGGCAGAAACGGCGTCGGCCGCAACGACATGGTCGAGGACCGGATCCTGGGCTTGAAGGCCCGCGAGATCTACGAACACCCGGCCGCAACCGTTCTCCTTGCCGCGCACCGGGACCTCGAGCACCTCGTCCTGACCCGTTCGGAACTCGCGTTCAAGCATATCGTCGACGACAAGTGGTCCGAACTCGCTTATATGGGGCTTGTGCACGAGCCGCTCTTCCACGCTTTAACCGCATTCATCGATACAACGCAGGAGCGGATGAACGGCACCGTGGACGTCGGTCTCTATAAAGGCAGCGTCAAGGTCCTCGGTCGGAGTTCGGATGCCGCGCTCTACTCAGACGATCTGGTCTCCTTCGACTCGAAGACGATCGATCAGAATTACGCTGTTGGGTTCTCGCATTTCTTTGGACTGCAGGCACGCCTGCTCAAAAACCTCAAGAAGTGCTGAGAGAGGTGCTTACAGCACCTTCTTCCCCGCCTCTTTTCCCGGCGTGCACTCGAAGACGTCGGTGATCTTGATGATGATGAGGGACTTCGCCGGGAACTTATCGTTCTTTGCCTTCATCTGATCGCGGAACTTTTCGTACTCCGGGCCGGAGGTCCGGATCTCGGCTGAGCCTTTTATCTGGAAGCACCGTTTGGAGTCCTGGTCGTAGAAGTAGAGAGCAACAAGAGGATTTTCTTTGAGGTTTTCAAGCGTCTTTACCATGTAATTATCCATAATCCAGATTGTGTCGTCGGCCGCGAGCTGGATCGATGCCATTGGCGCCACGTTCGGGACGCCGCTCTTTGAAGCAGTGGCCATCGGCATGACTTTGGTCTTTGTAAATATCTCCTTAACTTCGCCTGAAAGCGCAACCATGCGATTCACCATCCTGGGGGGCGGATCGGGCACGGCGGGGTGCCTCAACCCGTCCGATAGTCTGGTTATCCGTGCTGTGCGTATATAACACCTCTGCCAATGGCGTCGTCATGTGGAGTATGGTTAACAATCGCGCGAGTTTTGCATTTTCAGAGTACAACAGAATCATTCAATCGTAAATACCACGTCTTTTGCGCCGTTTTGTGAGTCGATAGTGGGCGTAGTGAACGATTCAGGTGCAACGAGGGCGCGAAGGCTGCATAGGGAGGAGTTTAAGCAGACCTGAAGTTATGCTTGACTACACCCGCCTCTGACTGGCGAATCCAGCAAATTCTGCAAACACTCCATAAAATGCCATCGTCCTGTTCCTTGGCCCGGATCAAGAGATCCTTTGAGCGGCTTATCTTTTCTGAGTCCCGATACCGTATGCGGGCATGGAAAGATATAAAGTAAGAGACGGGAAAAAAACTACTATGTGTGCCCGATTTTTGGAGCGCTTTTTCAAACCTACTCCGCATATCGTCGAGAGCCCCCCTCCACCATCTATCTCCCATGGAGCGGGTGCAGGTGTTCCCGAGTACCGGGTGAAGCCCTATTTTATCGTGGCATCCGTCGAGATGGGCAATACGACGACCAAGTGCATCCTGACCGGCACGAACCTCGAGACGGGCAGATCGTATATCATCAACAAGACCGTGACTATGAGCCGCGACGTCCGACCCCCAAAGCCGGGTGAGACGATCTTTGGGGAGACTCTGGACGGCACGAAGTTAACAAGGGAGTCGGTCACGGAACTGGTGCGTGATACTCTGATCCAGTGCCACAACGAGGCACACCTGAGTATCAAGGATGATCTCGACTTCGTCGTCAGGAGCACCGGCGTTGTGGCGGCGATGGACTCCCCGGACCAGGTCGGGGACTTCATCATCGCTCTTGCGAACGGCTGTCTTGCGGCGGGGGTCCCTCCGCGGAAGATGACGCCGCCGATGTCGATCGACAACCTCCCCCCGAAACTCCGACCGTACTCGTTTGCAGATAAACTGGTCTTTGTCGGTGCCGTCGCTGGCGTGGTGCCGCCGGTAGGGTGCACCGGCGTTGAGATGGTTGCAAACGAGATGGAAGGGGAACTCGCGATGGCAGGCATCAAGGAGGGGGCCAAGTGGACGCCGGTCGACTTCCGGAATCCCTGCATATCGATCGACTTCGGGACCACGCTGGATGGCCGGATCACGAGCGATGTCGCCCCGGACGATCCGAACCCGTTCGCCCAGACGATCGGGAACTTCTGCGGGCTTGCCGGCGCCATCCCCGACTCGATCGTCCGTGGAACCGGGCTTGTGAAGGAGCGGACTGGAACAGCCCTCGACCTCTTTGGCGACCACAGCATCAAGGGCGCATTCGGAGGCCGGAAACGCTCCATCGTCGAGGAGTACGTCGATCGGTGCCACGAGCATATCGATATTCGCATCGTTCCACCCGACAGGACGAGGTTTGGGCGGGTCCCGGTCTGTGCCGACGTAGCCGACAAGTCGGGCGTCGCTCTCATCGGGTGTGACTGCGGTGTCAACGGCAGCGATATGCCCGTGCTCGAGGAGATCGGGCATGAGATCTACCAGGAGCACGGCACGGGAATGCTGGCCGAGGTCGTTGACAGGGTCTGTGCGAGGATGGCGCTCCGGCTCATCGATGTTGCCGTCGAGAAGGGAATGGTCCCACCGAACTCATCGATCGGATTCACCGGAAGGGCGGCAATCTCTGGGAGAAAACCCGAGTATATCCTCGAGGGGATCATGGAGCGGAACCTCTATGATAACCCAAACGACCACCTGGTCTTTGTAGACGATGGTCTTGCCCGGGGAGCGGCGCTGATGGGGCGGTGTATGAACTCTCTCGGTAAACCCAAGGCCCCGCTCGGCGGAGTCCGGGGAGGGCCATGTATTATGTCCCGCCGGATCAAAATAGGAAAGTAGGATCTGGTAGCAATGGCTGATGAAGAACTGTTTGATCTGCTTGTCCCCCCGGGCGTGCCGAGGAAGATGATCTACGATGTCGTCGAGAAGTACGACGTTGAAGTGGTCCGGCGGCCGCAGAGACTATCGTTTGCAAATATGGACGGGGATGTGAGGGAGTTACTGGCATTCCGCGGCAAGAGAGAGGTCGTCGAAGAGGTGCAAAAATACCTCTTTGAGCAACTCAAAGAGTTCATCGCGGAATAAATACACTTTTTTTTGAATCGCTGCACCGGGATTACCCGGCTAGGATATAGTCCCGGGTTATTGTGTTCACCTCTCAAAAAAAAGTCTGCGGCCGGGTTCAATCAGGGATCCGCGGCAACAGATCAGGGGTATCCAGGATCGACTCCACCCCGTTGAACTTGCGGGTGGAGCGGTCGCGAGATGGTTTAATCCGTCTTCGGCATTTCGCCGGCAATCAGCCGCACCAGGAGAGCCTTCTGTGCATGGAGCCGATTCTCAGCCTGGTCCCAGACGATGCTCTGCGGCCCTTCCATCACCTCATCGGAGATCTCCTCGCCCCGGTGGGCAGGGAGGCAGTGCATCACGAGAGCATCGGGTGACGCCAGTTCAAGAAGGCGGGAGTCTATTGTATAGTTCTTGAGGGCCCGCAGGCGTTCCGCACGCTCCTGCTCATCGCCCATGGAGACCCAGATATCGGTGTAGAGGATGTCCGCATCCCTAACTGCGTCAGCAGGATCCGTGACGACGCTGACCCGGCTGCCCCGCGCCCGCGCCTGCTCGATGATCGCATCTTTTGGCTGGTAGCCCTTGGGGCTTGCGACCACAATCTCCATCCCGGTCAGGGACGAGGAGAGGATCCATGAGTTGCATACATTGTTGCCATCCCCGATCCAGGCGAGTTTTAAGTCGTGGAGGTCCCGGAACCGCTCGCTCAAGGTCATTATATCAGCCAGAACCTGACAGGGGTGCAGCCGGTCGGAGAGCCCGTTGATGACCGGGACAGTCGAGTAACGGGCGAACTCCTCGATGGTGGCGTGACTGTAGGCACGGATCATCACGGCATCGACATAGCGGGCAAGTACTCGTGCCGTATCCCGGAGTTCCTCACCACGCCCAAGCTGCATATCCTGCGGGTTCAGGAAGAGTGCATGGCCGCCGAGATCGGTCATCCCGACCTCGAACGAGACCCGGGTGCGGGTGGACGCCTTCTCAAAGATCATCGCAAGGCTTTTTCCTTTGAGATATTCGTGCGCGGTCCCTGAGCGCTTCAACCGCTTCAGGTGCTTTGCGTCGGCGATGATACTCTCCAGTTCGTCTTTGTCGATATCGATGATCGAAAGGAAGTCCCTTTTCATGCAATCTCCCTCATATGCTGGCACCGCTTCTCGAGGATCTCACGGGTGCCGATATCCCTGCGGTGGAAGACACGACCAACGACGGAGGATGCCGCCTTCTCGGCTATCGCCTCAGCCTCCTCAAGTGTATCGCCCCTCCCGACGAACGCGAGCGTCCGTGACGTCAGGGTGTAGAGCGTCCCGTCCCGCTCCTCAACATTTGCATAGTATAGGAGAGCGTCGCCGTAATCCCCGAGGGTGAGAGGCGCGCCTGTTACCGGGGCCGCCGGATAACCCTCGGGGACGAGGTATTTGCAGACCGTCGCTTTACGAGCAAACCGGACATCCGACGGCGAGAGGTTTCCCTCAGTAACATGATAGACGATCTCGGTGAAATCGGACTCAAGGAGGGAGAGAACGTTCATTGCCTCAGGATCTCCGAAACGGGCGTTGAACTCGATGACCTTAGGACCGTCGCGGGTGTTCATGAACTGGCCATAGAGGATCCCCTTGTACGGAGTCCCTTCGGCGCGCATGGCAGCGACTGTATCCTTCATAATCTGGAGTGCTTTCTCATAGTCGGACTGGGAGACGAAGGGGAGCATGTGGTCTGGCAGGGAGTATGATCCCATCCCGCCGGTATTTGGTCCCACATCCCCCTCGTATGCACGCTTGTGATCCTGCACGAGCGGCATGGGCACCAGGTGTTCGCCATCGACAAACGCCTGAAGGGTGAATTCCTCCCCGATGAGCCGCTCCTCAAGCACGACGTTTCCGCCGATCTCCCGGACGTACTCAATAGCACCCGCTGCATCGACGTGCTCGCCCATGATCCACACACCCTTCCCCCCGGTCAGGCCGATCGGCTTAATGGCGAGATCGCCGTTGTAGGTCTCGATGAACTGCCCAGCCTCCTCGGGGTCGTGGAAGACCTGGTATTCAGGACATCCCTCGATCCCGTGCCGCTCCATCAGCCGGCGACAGAACGCTTTATCGGTTTCAATCCGGGCCGCGGCACGCGTCGGTCCGAGAGACGGTATCCCTGCCGCCGCAAGACCATCGACGATACCTGCTTCAAGGGGCGCCTCTGGCCCGATGACCGCAACGTCAACCGCGTTCTCGGTGGCAAACCGTATTATCTCTTGAATATTGGTCTCTTTTTCAAGGAGCGTTCGCTCTGCAATCCGGAATATTCCCGGATTCTTGCGTGCCATAACAGAAAATATTCTCACGTCCCTGTTGCAGGAAAGCGCCCTGGTGATCGCATGCTCTCTGCCACCACCACCTACAACGAGTACTTTCATATCCATCATATTCGCCTGCTCGAAAAAAATGTTTATCCGTTCAGTAGCTCACTGACCCGCACAAGCGCCATAAGCGATACGCCAATTTCAGCAAGCGCCCTATCAGCGCCCGCTTCCCGGTCAACAACGGTCACCACCCGGTCGACATGGGCGCCTGCGGCACGCAGCGCTTCAATCCCATAGAGGGCGCTTCCTCCGGATGTGGTCACATCCTCAACGAGCAGTACGTTTTTGCCGCTCACGTCGCCGATGATCGTCCCGGCCTTGCCGTGATCCTTTTCCGTTTTCCTGATGATTGCGTAGGGTCGCCCGCTTGCAAGCGAGACGGCGACAGCAATCGGGACAGCACCGACGGCCACTCCAGCCACCGTATCAAACTCCTGATCTTTGGCAATGGCTTCTCCGATTGCTGCAAGAACCGTAGGATTTGTTGTTGCAGCTTTGATGTCGATGTAATAAGAACTTCTGGCTCCGGACGCGAGGACAAAGTCCCCGAACTCGATAGCCCTGCTCTCAATCAACAGTTTCGCGATTGGGTTTACCATGGTACGTCTTTAACTCCGATGTAGTAGCCGATAATGTTCACTATTCGGTGAAGCAGAGGTGTCATGATGATGATCCAGACTGCAATGGGTAAGGTAATATTCTCGAACAACCACTGGGGGTAAATCAGGAGGATGAGCAGAAAGGAACCGATAACTAAGTCATACTGATCGGCCAGGAACCAGGACTCGCCCCGCTCCTTGCCCAGCCTCCGCTTCAGGAAGCTCTTGGCAAGATCGCCAAGGAGCGCGCCTGACGAAAGCAGCGTAACGGAGAGGATGGTCTGGTGGGGAAGAGCTGTCAGGTCAAATGCTCTCCACGCCCAGATCTGTATGAGACCGACCAGCACCCCACAGAGTACACCGCCGAAGAATCCTCGGTAGGTCTTACCGTCGCCGAAGATTCGCCTGCCATCACCGCATGTCTTACCAAAGTCGATTGGGGTCCCGCCGCCGAAGACTGCAGCCGCTGAATTCGGCACATATGCCGGAAGCATAGCCCATAACGCCGCAAATAGCGCTATGACCCAGTATCCCATGTCCGTATTAACAATCGTCAATGTTCAGTATAATCAGTAAATATAAAGATTAAAGTGTCGAAGTATGAGATACGGAAAGATGGGCACGGTGAGAGAATGCTAATAAAAAAGACAAAGAGCCTCTGCCCAACATGTGGTCGCGTGCTCGACGCCGAGATTGTTGAGGAGGAGGGAAAGGTTTGGCTGGTCCGTACCTGCTCTGAGCACGGCATGTACCGGGCCCTCTACTGGTCGGACGCGGAGATGTACAAGCGATTCGACGCCTATGAGCGTATCGGGAAAGGACTTTTAAACCCGCAGACGACCACGTCCCCCGCAGGATGCCCTCACGACTGCGGTGTCTGTCAGAATCATCGGTCAACGACGTTGCTTGCAAACATTGACCTGACAAACCGGTGCAACCTCAATTGCGACTTTTGCTTTGCAAATGCCCGAGCATGTGGTTTCGTCTACGAGCCAACCTATGATCAGGTTGTCGGAATGCTCCGCATGCTGCGCGAGGAGAAACCCGTCCCCACACCAGCCGTCCAGTTCTCAGGCGGTGAACCGACGCTGCGTGAGGATCTCCCCGACCTCATCAGAAAGGCGAAAGAGATTGGGCTGTATCAGGTTCAGATCGCGACAAACGGTATTCGGCTTGCGCAAGAGCCTGATTACGCCAGAGTGTTGAAAGAGGCGGGACTCTCCACAGTCTACCTGCACTTTGACGGCATAACCAAAGAGACCAATACAAAGATCGCAAGCGACAAGCGTGCCATAGAAAATTGCGAAAAGATCGGTCTGGGAGTGGTGCTGGTGCCCACGGTCATCAAGGGCAGAAATGACCATGAGGTGGGCGACATCATCAGATATGCAGCAGAGCATATCAAGACCATCCGGGGTGTCAACTTCCAGCCGGTGGCGTTCACCGGGGCGGCGAGTGAGGATGACGTCAGGAAAGAGCGGATAACCATCCCGGAACTTACAGAGCGGATCGAGGAGCAGACAGGCGGCGTTATCAAGAAAGATTACTTCTATCCTGTGCCCTGTGTCGTCCCGATCTCCGAACTCGTTGAGGCATATACCGGCAAACCCCAGGTCACGTTCACCACGCACCAGCACTGCGGAGCAGCGACGTACGTCTTCGTCACTGATGAGGGAATGGTTCCGATTAACAAGATGGTGGATGTCGATGCCTTCTTTGAGTCGGTCGAGAAGATGAAGACGAAACTCTCGAAAGGCGGGTCGCTGAATAAGTATATGACCCTCGTCGAGGGCGTCAAGGATCTCTACAATTCAACGAGGAAGGCGGAACAGAAGAATACCGGGGAGTTCCTGAAACTGATCGGAAAGACGCTCGTGATGCAGAACTTCGAGGCCCTGCGAGAGTTCCACTGGAATGCCCTCTTCATCGGCACGATGCACTTCATGGACAACTACAACTACGACCTCTCCCGGGTGGAGCGCTGCTGTATCCACTACGCGACTCCAGACGGCCGTCTGATCCCGTTCTGCACATACAACAGTGGTCCCATCTACCGAGAAAAGGTCTGGAAAGCCTTCGCACAACCCCAGAAAGACGAGTAACACTCAAATAAACGCTGGGATGGGCTCGATGATCCTTCCCAGGACCGCTTTTTTTAGATTACAGGAGGCCGCTTCGTCGGCTGTTCCGGGCGTGGCGTGCTCAATCATAGGTGCCTTCAGGAAAAAGTTGCGAGTTTTGGTACCGGCTAGAGCAGCGCGCATATCACAAGACACAGATCGCCGATGACCACCCGGGGCCGGTGAGCGGACTTAACTGGCGCCAGTCAGGGGAACGGCAGTTCGTATCCGTCCTCCTCCCGCACGACGAGAGCAGCGATGGCGAGGTCCTGTATGGCAAGCCCTGTGGAATCGAATATCGTGATCGCTTCAGGAGACGACCGCCCAATCTTTCCGATAACCACCTCGCCGAGGGTTCCCGCAATCTGCGCCGCATTGTAGATCCCGGTGCTGATCGGGACGTTCACTTCTCCAGAGTGAACCGCCTGACCGAGATCGTCAACGAAAACCTCAGATTTTAGCAGGAGCGCAGGATCCAGCTCCTGTTTGCCGGGAGCATCCGCGCCGATGGCATTGATATGCGTCCCCTCGCGGATCCAGTCGGCTTTCACGATCGGTTTGGTCGACGGTGTCGTCGTAAATAGCACGTCGCAGTCACAGGCGCGCTCAATCGAGACGGCACGAGCATTGTATTCGGAATATTTGGTAGCAAACGCTTCTGCACTCTTCTCCGTCTGACTCCAGACCAGGATCTCCTCGATCTTGAGCGCTGCAGCCGTCGCATCGACAAGCGCCTCCGCCTGCCGTCCGGCTCCGATGACGCCCAGGCTGACGGAATCCCAGGGTGAGAGGTGCTTTGCCGCGACAGCTCCCGCCGCCCCGGTACGCATTGCCGTAAGTTCGGTGGCGTTGACAAGCGCCTTCGGCATACCGGTCTCCACGTCGATGAGCACCGTGAGCGCCATCACGGTAGGAAGTCCTCGCGCCCGGTTGTGCGGGTGAACGTTGACGATCTTGACTCCGGCAATTCCGAGCGCAGGAAGGTAGGCCGGCATCGTCCTAAAGTCCCCCCTCTCAACAAACGTCACGTAGACCTTAGGCGGCATCTGAACGTTACCTCTCCCGTGCTCAGCAAAAACCGCTTCAATTGCCAGATTTACTGCGGGGTACGGCGGATATCCAGACTGAACCGGGTAGTACTTCATTTCGCGATCACCTCGCGGCAAGGTGGCCAAATCCTCCATCCGGGATGGGTTGCCGCAGGTAGAGATTGCGGTGCGGTAGAGAGATGCATAGAGATCCTCTCCATACTCCGGGATGATTAACCTGGATGCAAAAAAGTCTAATGTGGGGGAGGAACCCCAAACACAATCGTCAGATTCGCCCGCCCTGCACGCCCCGTATCGAGAGCCGGATCAAGCCCAGGTTGGCGTCAGGCTCTGCGAGTATGCAGAGGGCAAGATCCCCGTAGGGTGCGATGATAAGTTTCCCTGCTGGGGTCTCAAGGATCATCTGCGATAGGTGCCCCATCTCCATATCGCCGGTTATCCGGGTGCCGGCCCGAAGCAAGTCCTCGGCGATCGCAGCCACCTGCTCAAAGTCGGCAGAGCCGAGCGACTGAAGGGGAAATCCCTCGTGAAAGACCGAGACGGCAACGACACCCGGCTGACGTGCGATCTGCTCAAGACCGTCCCTGCTCATCGGCCCGGAACCGGGAAGGGGCATGAGATCATTCCTGTTGACCATATACCCCATCTCTCGCGAGGTGGCCCGGGCAACCTCGATCTCTCTTGCGGTATACGCGATGAGTTCGTAATCAAGGGACGTCTGGCTGATCAGGTGCCTGTAGGCATCGTCTCCACCGAGCGACAGATCGCCGTCGGCGCTCTCAAATGCCGCCGCATACGGGTTTCCATCCTCTGTCAGGATAAAGCCGGTCCCGGAGGGGCCATCAATTCGCACCGCTCCCGTGAAGTGAGGATTGATGGAGGCAAGGGCCGAAAGAGGCCCTTGTATCCGCCCGAGTGAGACGCCATCGGGTAGCATCGTCTCACAGTGCAGCGATGATACGATCCTTATTCTTCTTCAGCTCGTATCGGATCCGCCCGACATTGACGTTCGCATTCGCCACGATGGCGATCAATTCGTCCTCAGTGAGCGGAGCGAGGAGGATGGGTCCGTTCTCCAGTTCGATGAGCATCTGGTGCATCTCCCCTTTGCCGAGTTCGTTGCTCATCGCTTCGGAAGTACCCATGCCGGTCGAGGCCATGGCGCCCAGGGCCTCGACATCCACGTCCCCGGCAACGACACTCTCGATCACAAAACCGTCCCGCCCAGCTACGACTGCGGCGGTAACGCCATCAAGTCTTAAGAATTCACTCAGGATCTGTTTTAACATTCTTTCACCTCACGTTCGTCTGACGCATTCGATCCGGAGAGGCATACGCCCGATCGCATGGGTTGCGCATGAGATACAGGGGTCATACGCCCTGATGATCATCTCGATGCGGTTTGCGGCTCCTTCGGTCAGTGCTCCGTTCTCCACCACCCGGCGTGCCATATCCTCCACACCGCGGTCGATCGCGTAGTTGTTCTGGCAGGTCGCTACAATGAGATTGCACCGCTCTATGATGCCGGCCTCGTTGACGGTATAGTCGTGGATCAGGGTCCCCCGTGGAGCCTCGATGATCCCGACGCCCCGCCTGTTCACGACCCCTCCTACCGGAGTCCGGGTATCCGATGCAGTGATACCGGGGTCCGAGAGCAGTTCCACCGCCCGCTCGCACGAAGCAACGAACTCAATGTAGCGAGCCAGATGATAGGCGAGCGCAGCCTGGGTGACGGCGCCAAACCGCTCACGATATTCTTTGAGGGCGGCATCAGCGTGCTCTGTGCCCATCCTCTCGACGATGTTGAGCCGGGCGAGCGGCCCGACCCGGTAGTAGTCACCGCCCTTGAACCGGGCGAACTTCAGGTACGACCAGTCCTCCGAATACTCCTCGATGAAGTTCGGATACTCCTCGCCGAAGAACGAACCGATCCTCCCCCCATCGGGCCCGAGCATCGCGACGGGCCCTTCGTAGGTTGAGTGAAGGCCGTGTTTGCTCATACCCATAAACCCGGTCCTGACAGCACCGATCTCCGTATCGACGCCGTCAAGGAGGGTGCGGGCGATATCCCAGCCTTCAAGGGCGATTTCGAGCGCCTCTTTAGCCATGCCAGCCAGTTCCGCCCTCTTGCCCTCGGTGAGCGGTGCCGACATCCCTCCTGGAATAGCATTTGCCGGGTGGATGGGCTTGCCGCCGACGCCCTCCGTCAGGCGCTGGCCGAACTTCCGGACCGCGATTGCCTTCTTCGCAAGTTCCGGCGACTGACGGGCCAGCCCGATGACGTTCCTGCTCTCCACCGGGGCGTCGTAGCCCAGGATGAAGTCCGGGGCGGCGAGCATGAAGAAGTGAAGCGCATGAGAGTGGACGAACTGGCCGATGTTGAGGAGCTCGCGGAGCTTCTTCCCGGTCGCGGGCGGCTCCACGCCGAAGATCTGATCGGTCGCTTTCGCCGCCGCCAGGTGATGCGCCGACGGGCATATGCCGCAGATGCGGGGGGTGATCCGGGGGGCCTCCTCGATTGCAGCGCCGATGAGGAACTTCTCAAACCCTCTGAGCTCGACGACCTGGAAGTGAGCCGAATCAACCTCTCCCTGGTCGTTGAGGAAGATCTTCACACCGGCGTGCCCCTCGATCCGGGTCACCGGGCTGATCGTGATCTCTTTCATACGCTCCTCTCCTTAACGAGGTCCCGTATCTTTGAGTTCTCTTTGTCCTCCATGATCAGGCTCCCGATGGTGAAGGCATACATCGTATGGGCAACATCGTAGAGTTCCTTCTCCACCTCTTTTGCAGGCTTATCGGTGAGATCCGATATCCTGCGCACCATCATGCTGTAGATATCCCGGCAGGGTTCGCGGAGAATATCGAGCGACGGTCCGTTGCACCCATGGCATGGGACGTTGTTCTTCGGGCACGCCGCGGAACACCTCCCGAAGGTGACGCTCCCTAGGCACAAGTAGCCCTGTCCGAGGAGACAGTGCTCGCGGTCGGGAATACCCTCGTGTCGCCGCGAAAGCTTCCAGCCCTCGACCGGCCCCATGATCCGGTCACACTCGGAGCAGACGGACTTGCGCGAGAGTTCAAGGGTGTCCCCCTTGATCATCGCCGGGATGATCTGCTTTAAGAAGGCCTCTTTTGGCGGGCAGCCCGTGATATAGTAGTCAACCTTCACGAGGTCGCCCACCGCAAACGCCCGGTAAAGGAACGGCGGCACATCCGTAGGGATAGCGCCGTTAGGTTTCACCGTATCCACACCCTGGTAGACGCAGGAGAAGAGGTCCTCGTTTGAGTTCAGCATTGAGAGACCCGATATGCCGCCATAGCAGGCGCAGGTCCCAAACGCCACCAGCGTCTTTGCCCGCCTCCGGATCCTCTCGAGGTGTTCCTGGTTCTCCGCGTTTCGGACAGCGCCGGTCACGAATGCTATGTCAATACCCTCAGGTGGCTCTTTTACATCCATGATCACCGGAGAGTAGACGATGTCAGCGTCCTTGACGATGTCAAGGAGCATCTCGTGGAGATCGAGCACTGCAATCGTGCATCCCGAGCAGCCTGCCAGCTCCTCAATAGCAATTTTCATCCTTCCACCTCATTTTAAAATCAGTTTCTTTAAGCAGGCATTCGGACCGGTATGAACGATCTCTAACTTGGCTCTCCTGCCGGTGATCTCCTCGATTGCGCCGACGACGTAGCCAAAGAGCGTCTGGCAGAGCGGACCGCCCTGATCGAGGCCGTTGCGCCGGAGAGTCTGGCGGACGATGCAGTCGTGGAAGACGAGATAGATGAACGTCTCTCCGTTCTCTTCGATGATGAACGTCTCCTTATCTTCGGGCTTCCAGATCTCAAAGGAGTACTGGCCCCGCAGCAGGTCGGAGAGTTCATGGAGCGCTCCCTCCACGTCATCGCGTTTCTGGAAGTACTTGGCCACCTCATGGCCGAACTTCTTCCCGGCACGATAGGTGACTGCGTTCGCTCCTCGCCCTGCGATCTCTTCCAGCGACCGGATCACAAGACCGTTGAGTTTCATCACGCCGTGAAGCGTCTGTTCCAGGTCCTTCGGCCGCGGCGAGCACTCAAGCGGGATCTCCTCGGCACGATAGACGAGATCGGAGTGAAAAGCCTCGTGCAGCTCATCGACGTAGCCTGCACTCATCAGATCACCTTCCGAAGCATCTCGCAGACTTTGATGTCGATATAGTGCCTTCGAGCCGGGTAGATGCCCCGATGCTCGAGTGCCTGGGCAGGGCAGATCTCGTGGCAGGACAGGCACCCCATACAGTTATTCGGCCTGACCGGAACACTCACATTGTTCAGGAGTTCGTACACATGCATCGGGCAATCTTTGACGCAAAGACCGCACCCGACGCATGCGTCCTTATCCACACGTATATCCATTTGTGCGCCTCTGAAAGTGTGGTTATCGCTTCCGATATTAAAACATGGTTATATATGATTTATTCCATTTAGTAAACAAATTTTCCATGCAGAATATGTAATTTCATCAATTTTTATCGATTTTTTCTGATATTCAGTTCTGATAAAAATTTATTTCAAAATGATTGAACCGCTTCCCTGATACAGATGGAAGCGACTCGTTACTTCGCCCTAAAGAGAGCCCGGGCGAGCCGATCAACAAACCCCTCACGTGGCGCTGGCACCTCCTCTTCGACGTACTCAATGCCGGCGATATCGGCGGCGATCCGCTTGAAAGCCCGTGACGCATCAGAATTTGGATATTTCACCACGATCGGCGACCTGCCGGCCGAGGCACGTCGAACGTTTCCGTCTTCCGGTATGATCCCGATCACCCGTACACCGAGGAGTTTCTCCATCTGTGCACGATTGAATTCGTCCCCGCCCCCGGCGACCCGGTTGACGATCACTCCCTGGACGTGCCCACCGACAGTCTCGGTTAGGATCTTCGTCTTTAACGAGTCGACAATTGAGGAGATCTCGGGGTTTATAACGAGGATCACCCCGTCGGCGATCGTCAGCGGGATGACGCCGTCTCTGCTGATCCCCGCAGGAGCATCCAGGATGAGAACATCGAACTCACTCACGAGGTCGGTCATGACATCTTTTAGCCGGTCTGGATTTGATTGCTGAAAGCCCTGCAGAGAGAGGCCGCATGGGACCACCTTCACACCAAACGGCCCGTCGTAGATGGCATCTCTGATGCGTGCTTTTCCAGCCAGCACCTCGTGCAGAGTCACCGGCAGGTGCTCAAGTCCTAGAATGAGGCCGAGATTTGCCATCCCTACATCAGCATCCAGGATACATGTCCTCTTCCCATATTGGGCAAGCATCGGTCCCAGATTGGCTGTGACCGTCGTTTTGCCGGTCCCACCTTTACCGGACGCAATTGTATATACTTTTACCATAGAATCACTCGTTGGCTTTGAGTTCTCCAATTCTGATGACCTACACCCAGCGCTGTAAGGCGTCGCGGGCGTCTTGTTTGAGTGCGCTCATCAAATCGGCAGGGAGGCGCTCCGAAGGACGAGCGATCCCGATCACCTTCTCTCCCCGGTGTGGGATGTCAAAAAGTTCCGCTCCGGTCTCATCGCGAAGCGTTCCCTGCGTGTAAAGATAACTATACTGTGCGGCCTCGTCCTGTGCTCCAGACCTCGTTGAACCGATGAGGAGGCCGTCTGAGGTTGCCAGCGTTAAGGAGGCAAGGCGATACTTTTCACCGATCGCCCTCAGGTGTTCCTCCAGGCTTCCAATCGCCTTGGGATCGAACTCTTTTTGGGTCCGGGCGGGCGCTTGCGCCGGTTGCGCAAACGTCGCTTTACCACTTGCGGCGATTCTTTGTTGTTCGCCGGCGAGCGCCCGATCAATTCTTTGAAGGAAGTAAAGAATGCCGGCGAATCCAACTATCATCACTGCTGTAATGATCGTGAGGATTACCTGGATGATGCCTATCGGATCCATTCAGTCTTCATCTCCTGCCAAATCTTCATGTGTCTTTGTCCTGGATGAGGTGATCGAGGTGAATTTTCCGGAGAATATCCTTGCAGTTCACCCTGAAATCGCTGACGAGCTGGTCAATGTCTAGGCTCTCCATGTCCTGCATGAGCATGCTGATCTCATCGCTCTCAGGTTGAGGGTCCTTCGCCTCTTTTACGGGTTTTAATCCCGGCGTGGGGATACCGCGTCTCTCAACGAGCGGCTCCGGGCGACGTTTTGGCATGGAAGGCATATCAACTCTCCCTGGCCCCATCTGAGACTTCATCCTCACGGACCTGCCTTTAGACGGCGGGGTTTCCAGATCTTTACCGCTATCAGCGACTGCAAACGGTTTGTTGAACTCCAGAGCAAGTTGAATCTGCTCGGGTGTCAGGGTGTTCAATTCAGCCGCTGCTTCGCTATCTCCGTCCTCTAACGCCATATCAAGTGCATGCTGCCCTTTCAGGCCCCCGTATTCGGCAAGCACCACTTGACCTTCATTCAGCACCAGGATGAGACTCTTACTGCCAAGGACGATTGTGCAGATCCCGGTGAACCGTTCTGAGCCCATCTCTTCTATCAGGGCACGGGATTTCGTGGACTTGAGAAGACGATGGAACCGACCTCGTGGCAGTTGCATAAAGACTTCTTCAGCTCAGTGCTATTAACATATATCATATTATTTATAGATTTCTATATTGTTATGATGTGTATATCGCTTATAGTTACATTTAAACGTATTAAGAAACGTTGTCTACCGGATCAGCCCAATCCCGCAGGATCATTTCTATCTCTTGCCTGGCAACCTCGATCGCTGCTTTGACTGCCTGGTCCATCTCCTGACTGAATGCGCGGATCTCGCCCACCTCAATCCCAACCACCACAATCTCTGCGACATACCCGAGTTCACGGGCTATTGCTACCACCTCTCCAATCCCGATATCATGGAGCGCGCATATCGGAAGATCCCAGGACGGCGGCACCTTGAGGACACGGACATCGCCAATATGGTCGCCGATACCCTGCATTGCATCGACAATCACGACCTTCTCGTATCCTTCCATCAGAGGGATCAAGCCCATTCCCCCGGATCCACCATCGATGGCGTCGATACCGGCAGCATCTCTCCCTTCAAAGTATTGCATCACCAGAATTCCTGCTCCGTCATCTCCCATGAAGGGGTTTCCACATCCTATGATGGCAATCCGGTTCTTTTTCATAATCTTCGCCCCTATCGATTATATCCAGTAAGGTTCAAAATGATACTGAAGAGACCTTTGACTGTGAGCTGTGGTCCCGGGAGCAGGATGTGAAGCGTATGATCCACATCGTACCAAAACCGACCGATACGCCGGAAGATAACTCGACCGGTGCTGTTATGCGGGAACTGGAGAAAGCCGGTGCGCGATACCGTGTCCTCAATCTCGACGCAATCGATCCCCTTGATACGGGGATTCAGGACGAACTTATATGGGTCTGCGGAATCCGCCAGGATGGTCACCAATTCGAGACGCTAAACGTGCTCTCGCTCGATAATCGCGTGGTCAACACGCCCGAGAGTATTGTTACCTGCGCATCGAAGGTGATGACGTCTGCCCTTCTTCTGCGCCATGGGATAAGAACGCCGGAGACCGCATACATACGCTCGGAGGAACAGGCGCAAAAATTCCTTCTGCGGCATGGAAAAGTGGTGTATAAGCCGGTTTATGGGTATGACGGGAATGGGATCCGGCTCGTGACGACGCCGGACGATCTCGGGCCGGGGCCCTGGTATTTACAGGAGTACATTCCCAATGACCGGGACTTCCGCGTTTTTGTCCTCGGGGGAGAGGCCGTTGGCGCAATAACCAGGGTATCCGATAGCCTGACGCACAATATTCACCAGGGCGGGATCGGCACACCTGTTCCGATCGATGAGGAGATGCGCACCGTTGCTGAGGCTTCGGCATCGGCAATCGGGATTGACTACTGTGGTGTTGATCTGCTGCGGGACAGGGAGGGCTATACGGTTCTTGAAGTGAACGGGACGCCGAACTGGCACTGCATGGCCGCACCCATCCCGAGCCTGCTCGCCGCGTACCTCATCCAATGTGAGCGCACGATGCGGGCCTGAGGAGAGCAGGGAAGGGGAAGACCCCTACCCAAACTTCGCAGCGGCACCACGTGGGTACCGGAAACTCTTACTGGAGATACTCGATCTCTTTGAGAGTCTTCTCTGCAAGTTCCTTCATCCGGGCAGAGATCCTCCCGGATGACGAGAACTCCACATCCTTCATGGCGTTCGCAAGTTCCGTTCTGAGCACGAATATTGCATATTTATGTTCCATTTTGCTTTTATGCACCTGAGACGGCTCAATCTTCAGCGCATAATACTGCGAGAATTTTAACTCTGGATTCGTCATCTCAAAAAAATCCTTAATCTCTGTAAGAATCCCATGTAAGGCTATTAACTCATCCTTGTGCATATTCTCTCCCGGAAATAAAAATAGTGAATATAAACATATATAAATTTGCACCCCAGATAATCCCAGTCTGATATATAGATCTATCTATTCGCTTCCTCCACGAGGATCTTCAAGGTAAACAGAGACACTCGGGGGTATGCTCTCGATGGACAGGGGAGGCATCGGTCTTGCCCCCAACAGATACGTTCCATCAACTGGGCAGCATCGCGCAATCGGCTGCAACCTGCCGCGTGAACATTTCAAAAAATATGTGGCCGGTATCCGGCGCGTCAGCAGTCATCTTGGGCACGGCACAATAAGATGAGGGGCTTGTTATGAACTTTGGAATGCCGTGCCGTCACCGGGTCCGGATCCCGGTTTTGGCGAAGTCCTTCACCCGATCTTTATAAGCCTGATGGAGAGTGGGCGTTTTATAATCCCTTTAAAGTCCCGGGCCGCCACAAACTCAAGGTTTTTCCCTCCGATCTGATCCAGAAGTTTCTGATCGACAATACGATCGACGATCAGCCCCTCAACATCGCCATTTATGGTCTGAAGTGCGCCTTCAAGGTCGGCTGCCTTTGATTCTTGAAGGATGGTATAATCTGGTGAGAGGAAACGCGCGATCTTTTTGTCCCGCACATCGACCATATGTTCACCGAGTGTCGAGGGCGGTTTACGGCCCCCTTCACCCGTATCTTTCTGCTGCTCTGCGGAGATCTCGTCCTCCATCAACTCAGAGACTGGGGCGGGCAACCGCTCTGCCGCCCCCTCGCTGAGGGTATGCTCGGCGATGACCTCCACGGGCACCTTGTTCCTGAGCGCCTTGACAATCTCCTTGCGGCTCATCTCCTCGACGCTCTTCCCCCGTGGGCAGTATGCTACAAAATCGATCTCAGCGACCTGAAGAAGCTCGCGCAGGATCAATTCGCCGCCTCGATCGCCATCAAGCAGGGCCGTCGCAGTCTTCTGTGAGCAAAGATCGATGATGATGCGCGGGATGTTGGTGCCCTCGACCGCAACTGCATTCTTGATACCGTAGCGGAGCAGGTTGATGACATCGGCCCGCCCCTCAACAAGGATGATGGCATCGGATTCCATGACGTTTGGGCCAGCATGCACCCGTTCCTCACCGAGGTACTCGAGTTTCTCTATTCTGATGACCTCCCTGACCTCATCCAGCAGGTCATCACTGTTGATGGTGCCCTCATCAAAGTCCTCAAGGAGGAGTTCTTTCGCACGTTCAACGATCTTGCGCCGTTTAGTCACACGGATATCCTCGATCCGGTCGACTTTGACGTGTGCAGTACATGGCCCGACCCGGTCAATCATCTCAAGTGAAGCGGCAAGGAGAGCTGTCTCGGCTCGGTCGAGCGATGATGAGATGAGTATCTCACCTTTTGTCTCACCTCTTCTTGTAGTGATCTGGACGTCGATCCTGCCGACACGTCCGGTTCTTTGTAAATCACGCAGATCGAGGTCTTCGCCGAGCAAACCCTCAGTCTGGCCGAAGATGGCGCCCACTACGTCAGGTTTGTCGACCACCCCCTCAATCTGCAGAGTAAGATGAATAAGATACTTCGTGGTTTCGGATGAATACATGGGAATGTTGCCCCTTTCGTGTAAGTCTGATCGCCATACGCCGTGCAGATATACTATGCGCGGGCATAGGGGGTCAATTATATATCTAGGGTTCAATTACTTAAACCAGATGGCATCACAAGCATAAGATATTTCCAAGGCAAAAGCCAATGTGAGTGCCTATATGTCCGATTTTCGAAAATCTTTCCCATTATAAATTCTTAAAGAGTGCCTACCCCAATATAGGTCGGATTTTTGCCTGTAGGGTCAGGGATTGGAAGCGGAAAGGATTTTGAGGATACGAGATCGCGGTATGCCAGCAATGGCCACAGTCTTTGATGAGGATGTATGCCCCGCAATTATGCTCACATCAGTGCGAGGGACGCCGAATGTCTCTGCTACGAGGTCGATGATAGCACGGTTCGCCTTCCCGCCGACGGCAGGGGCTGTCACCTGGCAGCGGATGCTCTTCCTCCATTCATTATAACCTGCTGGAAAAGACTGTTTTTTTGCGCCAGCCGTAACATCGAGAGCTATAGTCACGCCATGCGCGGTTTCCGTAACGGCGTCGGCATAGGGATCCATAAGAAAAGACCTCCTGAAATCAGGAATGTCGCCTGACACTAACGATCCCGGATCACAGGCGGCGTTATGCCGATCCTCACCCAATCGTACCCATATGCCAGGCGTGCCTGTCGCGCACCTGGGTTGTCCCATGGATCATATCTGGCATCTCGCCAAGCAGTCACCCGGGGACCTATAAGGTGCGCATTATCGGCTTTATATTATTTATTATTCAGAGATGAAAATCCTTTCCCGGGATACCAGATCGGGCACGCCTCGCCGTATTCTCCGTGGGCATAGGCCTGCGTGCCCCGAATGATCACCACCTCCGGAAAGATCGCACCAAACCCCTCAAACGGCGACCAGCCGCACTTTGAGTGCAGAGCTGAAGGATCAATACGTACGACTTCGTCCGGGTAGAGGGCAAAGTCCGCCCGGTCGCCCGGCTCAAACCCTGCGCGCGGTATGCCGAGGATCTCGGCAGGCCGCCACGATGTCTTCTCGATCACGGAGGAGAGAGTGATCTCTCCCCGGTGCACCGCCGCCATCAAGAGTGGCACCATCGTCTCGACCCCGGGGATGCCGGAAGGCGCGGTATCGAACGGCAACGCCTTCTCCTGGAGCGTGTGTGGGGCATGATCCGAAGCGACGACGTCGATCATATCCCAGCAAGACCAGAGGTCGCGCCTGGTCCTCTCGTCACGGAGGGGCGGATTCACCCGGGCATGGGTCTCGTCCTCATCAAACATCTCGTGCGAGAGGAAGAGATGGTGGGGTGTCGCCTCGACTGTCCCGCGTGCGGCCCTGACTGAAGCGGCGGTGCTTAAGTGGCAGAAGTGGAGCCGCATTCCAGCAGGAGCGAGAGCCTGGACGGCCTGGACGGCGCGTGCTTCCCCGGCTCCGGAACGGGCACTGTCGTGATCGGCGAGCGTTCTTGGGGCCGTGCCGGAGACCTCCTCGGCATGAACCGTGGCAAGCCCCCCGAGAGCCTGAATGCGGCAGAACAACTCCCGGAGGGTCTCCGGGTCGAGTCCCTCGCCGTAACTTGACGGAGCAGCAAAAGTCTCCCCAAACGCCATCGCACCGGCGCTCCACATCCCGGCAAGGTCGGCGCCAGCGACGACGCCTGCATTCACCGCAAACCCACAGAGAGCTTCGCTCTCCGCCTCACGGATACGGGCCGCAAGAATCTCGGGCGTGGTGATGGGCGGGACGGTGTTTGGCTGGTCGACGACGACCGTCACCCCCCCGGCGACCGCACTCGCCGTGCCGGTCCGCCAGCCCTCCTTCCCGGCCTGGACCCCGCCCCGCATGTGGACGTGCATATCGACCGCTCCGGGAAGGCAGGTATACCCGCTGCAGTCGATCGTCTCGTCGGCATGCACCGGTGCGCCGACGTGCCGGACAACCCCGTCTGAAATGGCAATATCAGCCTCGCGGCCCGATGGGAGCCGCACGTTCCGGAGAACTATATCTGCGTTCACCTGCAGTACGCCTCCAGGTCTTTGCGGGTCACGTAGTGCACTTCTACCATGTAGGCCGGGTGGTAGCGCGTCTTTGATTCTCGAAGTCCGGGCACGCCCATATCGCACTCCCGGTTGACATAGCGATAGCGGTCCCGGAGCCCTGCTGCCGTCTCGGTCATGATGATCTTGTAGATGTCGCGGTAGGTCTCGGGAAGCGCCTTTTCGAAGTGAACGACCGCCATGGACTCGTTGACCGGGCCGACTATCGATATCGCCCCGATGGTACCTCCAATCCTTATGATCCATCCCTCAAGTCCTATGGCAAAGAAGTTGTTGACCGCAAAAAGGATGGCATCCTTCTCGTAAGCGAGGATGGGTTCGGAGTCGCAGTCCCGCCACTCGCACCAGACGACCAGGAACTCCCAGACCTCGTTGATGTTCTCTTCGGTGATCTTTTCTACCGTGTATTCATACTCCCGCTCGAACCGATGAACCTGGCGTCGGATGGTGGCGTAGGGTTTCCCTGCAAGTTCCGCGAGGTCTTCGGTTCGGTAGATATAATCAAAGTAGTCCCGGCTCTCGTGCAGGGGGAGATCCGGATAGAGTTCCCTAAGCCACTCCTCGTTTGCCGGATCGAGGATGAACAGCGGTATCTCACCGCCCTCCCTGAGCGCGAGGTCTATGACGTCCTCGAGCAGTTCCGGATCCCGCGGCCCGATCGGCATCCGAAACCTCGTAACGTTCTCGATGGTGCTGGAGAGGACGATGGCGCCCCCGGTTTCTATGTATCGGTAGTCCGCATAGTGGTTCCAGCAGACCATATTTGCAAACGTGTTGTCGCTGTGCACCTGGGGGAACCGCCGGTAGTGCTCATCGAAGAAGTCGCGATCATCCAGGCTCACGGGTTTGAAGTCGGCAAATCTCAGCATATCTCACCTATTCTTGAGGATACCATCTCATGGGTACGTGATCCTCCATTCTCCGGAACCCGAGCTCGGTATAGAATGCCTCGGTCCCTGGTTCGGCGATAAGGCCGACCCAGGTGACACCTGCAGACTTACAGTAATTGAGCAACGTTGATAAGATCATCGTCCCGATGCCCCGGCCCCGGTAGCCAGGGAGGACGACGAGATCTTGAACGTAGCCGTCCGAGACCCCATCGGAGATCACCCTGCCCATGCCGACCGCCCTCCCTGCGGCAGAATCGATTGCGACGGCAAATGCGAAACTCCCGGCGATGAGATCCCGAAGTCCTGCAGGGTCCCACGCTTCGTTCCACCAGCCGCCTGCACGATAGAGATCGGCGATCGTCTCCACGTCCCAGACATCCACGAGGCGCACCTCGATGTCTGTTTCCTCCATCATTACACATGCCTCTCCATAGGACTGTGCTTATAGCACCGATTGTATATGACTGCAAGGGGTTTTGGGAATTTAAAAAAAGTATGGCACTACTAGCAGACACGTGGGACCGGGTCGCCGATCGGCGGTTCGATAAACCGTTCCCCGCCGATCTCGGTTCGCATGATAACATGGGAGCCTTCGACGACCTCACCGATGATTGCCGCGTCCCGTCCGTAGGGGTGCTTCCGGATAGCCGCAAGGACCGCTTCGGCATCGTCGGGTGCGACCCCCATGACGACCTTGCCTTCGTTTGCCACCTCAAGGGGGTCGATCCCGAGCATCCCGGCGGCACTTCGGACACTCGCCCGGAGGGGGAGGGCTTCCTGCTCGATGATGACCCCCACTCCGCTCTTTCTCGCCATCTCGTTGATGGCGTTCGCAAATCCGCCTCTCGTCGGATCTTTCATGGCATGAATATCGCCGGCGGCGAGCGCCTGCTCGACAAGCGGCCAGAGTGGGGCGACGTCGGAGCGGATCTGATCGCCGAAGTCGAACCCTTCACGGTGTGCCATGATGGCGATTCCGTGGTCGCCGATGGTGCCGCTGACCAGGATCTTGTCGCCGACCCTAAGGCCGTTATCCCGCACCACCCGCTCGGCAACGCCTATGCCGGCGGTGTTGATGACGATGGTATCAAGCGCACTCCGCTCGAGCACCTTGGTATCCCCCGTGACGAGGTTTGCCCCGCACTCTTCAAGAGTGGCGTCCATCGATGCGACGATGCGTTCGAGGTCGGCGACATCGAAGCCTTCGGGGATGACCATGCCGCATGAGAGGGCGATCGGTCGTCCACCCATCATCGCGAGGTCGTTGATGGTTCCACAGACGGCGATACGTCCGATATCCCCTCCAGGGAAAAAGATTGGAGAGACCACATGATTATCGGTCGTAAAGACGATATTTTGACCGTTGAGCGGGATGACCGCACCGTCGTCAAGCGATTCAAGACCTATTCCGCCAGCGTTGTTGTGCTTAAGGTTGGTGATGACGCGCAAAAGCTCGCCCATCACCTCACCTCCCGCACCATGCATGAGGTTGACTTTCATTCTTCGTCCACTTCTATCTCGATATTGGTGACTACAATCTCCATTCCTGCAACGATTTCCGGGAGTTTACCGCACTGAGGGCAGACAAACCGCTCATCTCCTTCATAGCCGCAGGAGCAGCGTGTGCGCGCTTCAACCTCTCGGCACGAGAGTCGTGCGTTCGCAAAGAGCGGGTCGTCCTCGATGATGACGTTAAAGAGGAACTCAACCTGTTCGGGGTTTACCATCGCCATCTTGCCGACATCCACCGAGACGCACTTCACCTCTTTTGCCTTATTCTCGATCGCAGCCCGGCGGGCCGTCGCGTAGATGTCGTAGGCGATGCTGTACTCGTGCATCACTCCTCCATCGCAGCATAAACCTGCTTGAAGAGCTCACGGGTCTCAAGCCCTTCCTCTCTGCTGAGCCGCTGGATGGCAAATCCGACGTGGACGAGCACGAACTCCCCCACCTTTACATCAACGAGGTCGAGCCGGACCTCCTGCTGCAGGTCGCCGAAGTCGACGACGCCGATGTTCCCCTCCTTTATCTCCAGGACCTCAGCGGGCATTGCAATACACATGACCTTTCTCCCTCATCTGATCTTTCGCCTGAACATCAAAAAAGGTTGACCATACTGCAGGGAGGAATCCGGGAGCAGCTGCATCGACCGGCGCGGCTCGCCATTCCTCCGTATTCAGTATGTATAGGTCGATTTAGGCGGGTGAAATAGATGTCTGCCTCAGATTTCAGGGTTTGTGGGGTTTGAGGCAGGGCCGACCTTGTTTTGCTCCTTCTAATGTTTCTATCCGGTGTATCTATGTCGGATGTGGTTGCCAGGTTGATCTTCCCGGGCAAAACGCGCTGAATAGATTGGGGTGCGGTCTGTGGTTGGTGGAGTTGAAATCCTCATCAGAGTACTACAAGGCTGCGCGGTCCGGGTTTCACGCGTCACTGATCTTTTGTAAACGAAAAATTCAGATTACCTCTCCCTTCCGGAACACCGCCTCGATCTCCGCCCGGGGGAGATCCCTGCCTCTGATCCGCATCGTCCAGCGGTGCGTCCGGACCGAGACCGGGGTGAGCGATGCGAAGAGTTCCGCCGCCTCGGTCTCGGTGAAGTAATGGGTGATGATGCCGTCACCCCGCTGGAAAGTCTGCGGCTCTACCTCCACACCCTTCCCGGCGCGCATGTCCTCAACGGAGAACTCCCGAAAGAACGCCGTGCCACCGGGCCTGAGCACCCGGCAGACCTCGGATGCAATGGCTCTCCGACCCGATTCGGTCAGGTGGCCGACGATATGAACCAGGAAGACCGCATCAAATGACTCCCGGGAGAACGGCAGACACTCTGCGTCTGCAAGCACGAAATTGACTCCCGCGGTGCCGGGATGCCGTTTGGCTAGATTGATGGCATGGGGGGAGATGTCGACCGCAGTCACGTTCGGGGAGCGCCGGGTAAGGGCTGCAAGGGTCTTGCCGTTCCCGCATCCAAGTTCCAGGACGGCAGTATCGGCAGGGATGTCCGGGAGCGGCCCCGGTGCACCGCCCCAGAGAGCCCGGCGCTTTCGGTAGTCCTCGTCCCAAGCCGATGAATGAGTAGACACCTCTCAGAGATCGGCGCTGCTCCGGGATAATGGTTGGTACGGGCGTGATAAGGTCTTTGGAACGCCCAAAATCCGGGGCGTTGGATTTCGAAGAAGTTTTCTCCCTGGAAAGTGAAGATCCAAGTTACTGTGGACTTCCCGGACGCCGTTTCGATGATACTGGCCCTCCTGTTCTTCACCGCCTTCCTGCTCATTCCCTCCCCGGTGGTATCAGATGCCACCGGTTTGGGTACATCCGATCCCGGGCAAACGCAGCAGGCACCCTCCCGGGACCTCTCCTCCATCTTCACCGGAGTTGAGGAGCGGTTCCGGGACGGCCACTTCCTGAACCCCACACCCGTTTCAGTGCCGGGGGCAGCCGGATCGACCGTCACCCCGGACGGGAATGAGACCGCTCTGCGGACCGAGAAGATCACGCCGCCCGTCCCGAAATACGATGACGATGAGCTTATGCAGCTGGTCGAAGAGAGCAGCGCATCACTGCTGCTCTCCCTGCAGAACTCCTACGCCCTCTACGTCTGGGATGAGAGTCTGGTAAAAGAGAGCGCTGCAGAACTCCGGACATTCGCAACGAGCCTTCTTGAAGAGGTGGAGGCATTAGATGTCTCTGGCAAATGCGATGTTCTGAAAACTTCATTCATCCGTGCTCTCGAGTCATATCGAACGGCAGGCACGGTACTCCGGGGAAACACTCCCCTCAACAGCACAATGGTGGATATTGCCCTCGACGCGAACAGAATGGGATCACATCACCTTCGTGAGGCTTTTGAATACCTGCAATGCCCTGTGCAAAGGGTCCCGGAAGAGATCGTGGCTATCGATCTCTCTTCGTCCCTGCTGTATGCCAAACCCGGAATCAGGGATGAACTGGAGCTCATGCAACGGTACGTCTATATGGATCGTAGCCGCGCAAACGAGATCTCCCTGATGCTGGAGTCTGTAAAGAGAATCGACACCATTTATTACCTCGATGGGAGTGGCAATAAGATTGAGGCAGAACCCGGAAGAATGTTCCTGCTCGTTAAGGTGAGGGTCACAAACCTGGGTCATATAGGGGAGGGTAGAATGTACAGGATACAAACCCCGGATCTTCGCGATTTTGCTCTCCAGTATCGCGGGACAACGTACTCTCCGATGAAACTACCAACGAGGACGTCGCTTGGCGAGTCATATGCAACGGTGACGCTGGACCGGTATAAGGTTAAAACTGGATACATTGTTTTCGATGTTCCAGAGGCGCTCACGCTTGATGAATGCTCAATCCAGGTGAAACTCCCCGACGCATCACCTGTCTGGGCACTCGGGAAGACCCCATAACCTTTTCCTACGTCGATTCCTTCCGCCGGCTAGGGAATGGCGCCTCCGGCGTTTAGGATTTTCATCGCAACAAATAACCATTTAACAGGAGATATTTTAGCCAATGACGATGAGAGGCTCTCAAAGACCGTTACTGCCTGTAGCCAGTCTTGCCGGGGTGATCCTCTTCATCGTTCTCATCTTTCCCGGAGCATACACGTTCTCCTTCCTCGATCTGTCGGTGGAGGGAGGTAACGATCCCGGGAACACGTTGGTTGTCAGGTCAGGGCCGGACAGCAATACGACCTGTCCCTCCGAACTCACGGATGACGAGAAGCTGGAGTCGTTGATCGCCAGAGCCAGTATACCCCTCCTGGAGGTCTCTGTAGAGTCAATCTATTCTATGTATAGATCTGACGACATGGCAGTCAGGAATCTGGCAACCGAAATATCTTCGCTTGTGGACAGTTATCGTGCCGAGGCTGCGACCCTCGATGCTTCCCCCGCTATGGCTCCCTCATACGAGCATTTTACCGCTGCACTCGACGAGTTTTCTAGAGCCGGCATCCTGCTTAATGGGAATAGACCCCTGAGCCAGAGCATGGCGGACGATGCACTGCGTCACCTTGGCCTCGGGATCGAACGCCTGTCACAAGCCATGCAGGACTGCAATCGCTCTCATATCGAACATTCAAAGGCCCCTGTCGATATGATGAGTCTCGCCGCAGAGCCTGCTTCTTTGTTCTCCGACGCTCTTTCGATCGGTGAACGGTACCGTTACGACGATCAGCGAGGTGAAAACGCCATCTCGCTGATCGTCGGTCCGATAACGTGGTCGAAGGCTTTTCAGACCACCGGCACCAAACCGGTCCAGTATGTTGCTGGGAGCGGGAAAGCATACCTCCTGGTCGCTGTTGAGGTGACGCACCTTGGCCATAAGGGGAACGGTGCGAACACACGTATTCAGACGCCAGGGGAGAGTGCATTCGTCCTCCACTATGCCGGTGAGACATATCACCCATTGAAAGCGCCCGGATCGACCACCCGAGGAGGGTCATACTCCAGAGTCATGCTCGATAGGCACGAGTCTGTGGGAGGATACCTCTTCTTCGAGGTGCCGGATGGCCTTGACCCGGCCCGCGCGTATCTCCAGGTCAATATTGGCGGAGAGAGCGTCGTCTGGAATCTGGGCAGGGTATCATTACCTTGATTCCATCATGGCAGGCCCGTTCCTTTTCCCCCTTGCAGGTCCTTCTGCGGTATGAACCTGAGTGCCGCTGAATTCATGCAGTAGCGCTGGTACGTCGGCGGTGGCCCGTCGTCAAAGACATGGCCCAGGTGGGCGTCGCACCGTCTGCAGAGCACCTCGGTTCTGCTCATGAAGAACCGGGTATCAAGGTCCGTCTTGATATTCAGGTCCGAGACAGGCTTCCAGAAGCTTGGCCAGCCGGTCCCCGATTCAAACTTCGTCTCCGAGGAGAAGAGGTGATTGCCGCAACAGACGCAGACGTACAGACCCTTCTCCTTGCAGTCCCAGTACCTCCCGGTGAAGGCGGTCTCTGTTCCTCCTTTCCGCGCAACAGAGAACTCTTCCGGCGTCAACTGGCGTCGCCACTCCTCGTCGGACTTGACGACCCTCTCGACCTCCTCCACCTCTTTCGTTATAGCGTTGCAGACCTTCACGGTCCCGACGGTTTCTGCAACATCTCCGTTCATCACGAACTCCTCCGTTCCCGGCCACCTTATCCGGAGAGCATGTATATCTATCCCTCGGTCCGCCCGGGAGGGGGGCAGGTACTACTCAACCGCATGTCCGGATCCCGTTTCCTGACCCAAATACGCTTCCGAATTTGTTATATAGGCTCCGGTCGATGAACCATCATGCAGGATGCGTCTTTCACGAGAAAGATCTGCAAGAGTCTCCTGCTTCTTGCCTGCCTCATAGGCGCTGTTGCCGTATCAGGCTGCACAGAGACGCCTGGAGAACTGGTGACGCCGACATTGGAATCTACGCCGGCTTCCCATGCCACCTACTCGCCCTCCGGACCGCAACCGTCATTCACAGCCTCCGTCACGGCACCCGAGAGGCATTACCGCACCGACACGTCCTGCTACTGGGTCGCGACGGGGACGGTGACCAACACCGGTGATGCGGCCGCAAGAAACGTCGTCATCCGGTTCATGCTCATCGACGACGAGAACGAGATGATCCGGTCGACCGAGACCATCTTCGTCCCCCGGTTCCAGGCGGGCGAAACGAAGATATTCACAACCAATCCACTCTCCGGCGACTGTGATCGGCAGTATCGCGCCGAGATCGTGGTCACACACGACATCCCCTAGGCTACGGGCAACGGGGATTAATATCGGCAGTAGAACATTATGACCGAGGAAGAGACATGAAGATTCTAGCCATTAATGGAAGTCCGCGAGGTCCGCGGAGTCAGACGCTCCGGCTTGTCCGTGCAGTCCTCGACGGGGCGGAGAGTGCCGGGGCCGATGTTGAACTCGTGGATGTCTGCAAACTCCAGATCGAGTACTGCAATGGGTGCCTGGTCTGTTGCGAGAGGGGAGAGTGCGTCAAGGAAGACGATTTCATCGAGTTGTACCAGAAGATGCTTGAGAGCGATGGGATTGTGCTCGGGTCGCCCAACTACATCGACTCCGTCACGGCTCAGATAAAGACGCTGCTCGATCGGATGGCAGACGCCATTCACTGCCAGATGTTCATCGGTAAGTACGGGTGTGCCGTCGCCACGGCGGGCGGATCGAAAGCGGATGAGATTGTGACCTACCTCAACGGGGTCCTCCAGACGCTGGGTGCTAATACCGTCGGCGGCGTTGCGGTGGTCCTCGGGGGAGACCCGGAGGCGGCCATGGCGCCAGCGGAGGAGGAAGCCCGCAAACTTGGCGCGAAACTCGTACATGCCATCGCGAATAAGGAGACCTATCCAGAGCAGGAGAGACTCCACGCCGAGATGATCGAACGGATGCGGGCTCTTATTATGGCAAACAAGGACCGCTGGCATCACGAGTACAACTACTGGAAGGCAGCAGGGCGGATACCCTAGGGTATCCGCCGTTCACCGACGAATCTTTTCTAGGATCCGTTGCAGTCCCTCGCGCACCTCGGGGCGCGCCTCTTCGATCGCACGGGTAATCGCCGGGATCGCCGTATCGCCCATCTCGACCAGCCCCCGCTCGGCCCGCATCCTAACCACGAGGGCGTCATCTGCAAGTGCCTGGATGAGGGGAGAGACCGCTCCCTCTCCCCCAATCCGGGATATGGTCTTGACGACGTTCATCCGTATCTCGATAGATGGGTTGGAGAGGGCTTCAACCAGTATCGGGAGCGCATCAGGGCCGATCTGCCCCACCTCTGCCCACCGATCCCGGGCCATAAGGAAGAGTGTCTTTTCTACGTTGGTCTTCGGTTCCCAGCCCACCGATTCCAGTGCTTCCGCAACCCCTGCCCGAAGCACCTCGTCCGTTGAGCGGAGCGCCCCCACCAGGTGATCCCGCACAGTTCCATCGGGGTCGTTCAGGGCCTCGAGCGCAGCGTACCGGACCCGGTCGTCCACATCACACAACGCCAGGATTAACGGTTCAATGGCCCGCTTGTCCCCGATATAGCCAAGCGACCTGGCGGCGGCAATCTGTACCACCTCGTCGCTATCCCGCAACGCCCGGGCCAGCGGTTCTATCGCCTCCTCGCTCCCTATATAGCCCAGCGCCTCCGCCACAGCTGCCCGGACCATGCTGTCCGGTTCTCGCTGCAGTGATCTGCTCAGAACTCCAATAGCCCGTTTATCCCCGATATTACCCAGGTTACGGGCAGCAACGATCCGGATGAACCGGTCCGGATCATTCATGGCGGCCATGAGCGGTTCGACCGCGGCCTCCCGCATCTCGCCGAGCACCCCGGCGGCAGCAGCCTGGATCTCAGGGTCGCCATCTTTGAGGGCCATAATCAGCCCTTCAACCGCCGGACGCCCCATCTCGATGAGCCGGGTGGCGGCAGAAACCTGCACCTCCACTGAACCATCTTTGAGTGCAACGATGAGTGTATGGACGTCCTGCCGGACCTCATTATCGGGGGTTTTACGCCATACGTCCGTCCCCCGTCGCCTCGTGAGCGCGGCAGCCGCTTTATCAGCGACGTCTCGATCTCTGTCGCGCAGGGCATACTCCAGTGCCTCGTCAGCCTCGGCGGTGCCGATCAGCGCGAGCGCATCAATCGCTGCAAGGCGCCCTTCTTTCTCACCCGTCCTCAGAATTGCGGAGAGCGGTTCAACTGCAGGTTGCCCAAATCCTGCCAGGGTCCGGGCGGCAATCACACCAACCTCGTGGGCAGGATCCTCCAGATGTCTGACGAGGAGGGGTATCGATCTTGGATCCCCAACAATCCCGAGGGCTTTTACCGCCGTCACCCGGACTTTTGGTGCGGGATTCTCCAGTGCCGCATCCAGTGGGCCAAGCGCAGCATGACCGAACGCCGCAACTGCTGCGGCTGCAGCAGACCGAACTTCAGGATACCCATCGTGGAAGAGGCCTATCAGTGGAAGAATTGTACGTGCGTCCCCGGCCTGCCCGAGCGCGCCGGCGGCGGCGATGCGAACGTCCCGATCGGCGTCGTTTAAGATCAACAGCAGGGCATCGACGCTGCTATCGCCACCGATCTCACCGAGGCCCTCAGCTGCGGCGATCCGCACTCCGGGGTGCGGATCGGAGAGAGCCTGGATGAGGAACCCGACCGCCGGCTCCCCGATGCTCCGTAGCGCCGCAATCGCTGCAGCCCGGATCTCTTCATTGTCGCTTTGCAAGGCGCGGAGATACCGTTCAAGCGATGCCTCCTCCACGACCGGTGCCCGGGGTTCCGGCGATTCTGCACAAGGAGTGAGGTCCGGCGGAATTTCATCTTTCGGTTTTTCTGGAGCGGGGGTCTCCTTTTCCGTATACTCTTTCTCATTGCCCGCCTGTTTGTCGTTGCCGGCCGGGATAATCTGGTCCAGTGGAGCCGGCTTTCGCCGGTCAAGCTGTCTCTTCACACTGGTCCATGCCTCATCACCCTTCTGGCTCTCTTTCAGGAGGCTCTCGATATCCTCACCATCGGGGGGTTGCTGGGGGACAGGTTTCGGCACGGTCCCTCCCTTGTTGAGGATGGGCTGCATCGGTTCGTTCTGTTCCGGTGATGGGGATTTTCGGCGGAGAGGCCGGGTGGGGGCCTGAACTGCCTTTCCGAAGTGGTCCTCAATCCGCTTCCGGGCGGCAAGCCCTTCTTTGAGTTCCCGGTCGTAATCGGAAGACTTCTCCTGTGCCGGTCTCGCCCGTGCATTCTCTTCCCGACGCGACTGAATATACTCCAGTGCAATCTCTGCCTGTTCCCGGACCCTGGGATTTCCTGAACGCACTGCCGCGTTCAGGGCATCGAGTGCAGGCTGACCCAGTTGCCGCAGCGCCTCGCTAGCACCGGTGCGGACGCCGGAATACTCGACCTGCAGAGCACTAATGAGCGGCGCAATTGCCGGTCTCCCCATCCGGACAAGTTCGTTCCACTGCTCTCTGGCAATCAGATAATTAGCTCTCTCCAGATCGTTCTGCGGAATCCAGTCCAACCGCTCAAGTCCCCATGCAGCTTCCATCCGCACCGGGTGACTGGGGTCGCTGAGGGCCTCAACCAGGTGTGGTTTCGCCCGGTCATCACCAATCTCACCGAGCGCCTCTATGACCCGTGTACGGACATCCGCCTCCGGATCGTCTGCCGCCCTGACAAGTGCCGGAATAGCCCGGGGGTCACGAATCTTTCCCAGCGTCCGCGCCGACTCGCTCCGTATCCGGGGATCCTTACTGTTGAGGCCCTTAATGAGAACCGGAACCGCTGCCCCCTGGAGTTTTGCGAGTTCCGTCCAGTCTTCCAGGAGGTAGTAATACTGCACCTTCTCCTGGGGGTCATTAGGCACCCAACCGAGTGCGGCGAGCGAACTTGCGGCCTCTTTCCGGACGGAATGGTTACGATCCTGAAGCCTCCGGACAAGGTGCGGAATGGCCTTTTTGCCTGTCCCCCGGAGGGCAATCACGGCAGCAGTCCGGGTTGTCGATTCTTCGCTATGCAGTGATGAGAGCAGAGCGCTAAAGTACTCGCCGTCCGTCGCTGCGATTGCGCGGACAAAGGATGCCTGTAAGGCAGGACTTGCCCGGACAATCAGTGCGAGGATCAGTGGAATTGAGGATGTGCCGATCGAGACAAGAGCCTCTGCCATCCGAACCCGTGATACGGGGGCGGCATTCTCCAGTGCTCCAAGCAGATTGGGGATAATTGAGGGGCCGAGTGCAGAGAGGGTTCTCGCCGCATCGGCGCGGCTACCAGGATCGTCATCATCCAGGGCCAGAATTAGCCCAGAATAATCCTTCTCCTGCCGAATCTTCTTGATGCCTACTCGGAACCTGTCAAAAAATGCCATGTCTCTCTCGTATCCGCAAATGGTGTTTAGAGTATTCAGTTTGTATGGATCTCTTTGAATTCAAATTATATCTACCATCCAACCCCAATAAAATTTCCATTTCATGTCTATCGACGCATTGTTGCGGCGAACGATTTTGCTCCCCTGACTGAGACTCATCCATGGCCTGATCCGAATCTTTATCCCGATGAGACTGGTATACGGGGCCTCTATGGTTAGGCTGGATATCACGAGACTGCCGGGAATTGTGCAGGAACTTGCGCCAGAGATGGAAGAACTGGTTTTGCGAATCTACTCCTGGTACGTCGAACCCGGGTACCTCGTTCTCCCTGACGCGATGCAGGATTGGGTGCGCGAGAAGTATGGCGATATTGAGATGCAACAGATTGTTCGGGTGACCAACAACCAGACAGATGAGAGCACGCTGTTTAATTCTATTCGAGCGCGTCGTCCTGTACTGACTCCAAAGACCGAGGAGACGCGCGATCTGCAGGATCTTGCAGATGGAGGGCCGTTTTCAAACCCGCTTGAGGGGACGCCGGCCGATACGTTCGGCCGAATCGAAGGCGATCACTGGATTACGGCAAGCAACATCGCAAAGTACGACTATCTTCACGCTATCATCATCGCGAAGGAAAGCGACCTCTACATCACCACAGAGGCGCAGGTAACTGACATGATCAATGTGGCCATCCGGTGGTGCCAGGAGGCGCACCGCACAAATCCTAAAGCTATCCATCCCTTTCTCATCTGGAACTTCCTCTGGCGTGCGGGGGCAAGTATCGTACATAACCATGCCCAGATCCTGCTCACTCACCGCCCGTATACCACTCCGGCGCGGATCGAGAAGACCCGGGAGCAGTACCGGTGCCGCTACGGGAGCGAGTATTACGACGACCTCTTTGCGGCACATACAGCGATCGGGCTCGGGCTTGTCTACAAAAACGCCCGGGTTATGGCACACCTCACCCCGAGGAAGGAGCATGAGGTCATGATCATCGCCAAGTTGCCGCACGACCTTGCCCCCGCGCTCGCAAAGGTGCTTGAGAGTTACCGAAACATGGGGGTGCAGAGTTACAACGCGGCGGTGTATATGCCCCCGCTTGAAGAGCAGGGGTATCACGTTGCTTGGGTGGTCGATAGGGGCGATCTCCAATCCCGGACATCGGATATTGGTGGTATGGAACTCTATGCAGGAACTCCCGTCGTCGCGTCGGATCCATTCCGGTTGATGGAGCACCTTGCAGCCGTCATGCAACCGTGAGCGGACGGTCAGCAGAGGAGAGTCTCGTGGTCTGCGAGCTTGCGATACGCGCCCTCCATCTGCGCTGCAACGCGGCTCCACCTGAAATCTTTCTTAACCCTGTTGAGCCCTTCGCGGCCCAGGGAGAGCAACTTCGTGGGGGAACCCACCACCTGAGCGAGGCCATTTGCGATTGAGTCGGGGCTCGGCCGCACCTTGACGCCATCAGTTCCATGATTGATGTTCTCGGAGAGCCCGCCGACGTCGGAAGCGACCACGCATCGGCCGGCACTCCACGCTTCGAGAAGCACAAGTCCAAACGGCTCGTTCCTGCTCGGGATAGCAACGATATCGCTGGCGTTGAGGAGCGGTACGTAGTCCGCATCATCGAGCCGGCCCAGGAATCGGATGGGAAGCTCCCGGGCCTGCGCCTCGAGACCCGGACGCATCTGCCCCTCTCCGACAAAGGCAAACTGGCCATCGGGATGCTCCCGGAGGAGATCGGGAACTGCGTCCACCAGCATATCTGGCCCTTTTTGCCACGCAAGCCGTCCGACAAAGAGTATGAGCGGAGCGTCCGGGTCAAACCCGTGGCGCTGCTTCACTGCCCTGGGATCGACGTCCGCCTGGTATCGACCGGGCACGATGCCGTTTGGGACGACGTCGATCTTCCAGTCGGGAATCTGATAGAGGCTCATAGCCTCCCGGCGGAGAGTAGAAGATACTGCCGTTATGCGTTTGGCAAACGATGCCCCACAATGTTCAATCCTCGTTATCTCTACAAAGGGCCAGCTGTTACTGAAACGGTTCCCATTTCTGCCAAACTCTGTTGAGTGATAGGTGAAGATGGTCTCCCGCTCCCGGAGCCGGCGGAGCACGTCGACCACGTGCCAGTCATGGAAATGCAGGACGTCAAATGAAGGCGTATCAAATTCTCTAAACCGGTCGAACATCCCTCTGCTCATATCGGAGCAGTACTGGATGATATTCTCTCCTTCTGGCCGGCAGTAGTGGTACTGGACTCCGTTAATCTCATCGTCTCTTTTCCAGCCCCGGGTAAAAAAATGCACCTCATGGTGTTGTGCCAGCGTCTCGGCAAGGTTTGTTGCCGCATTTGCCAGCCCGCCGACTCGCTCTGCATACAGTGACTCCCAGCAGAAAAATGCAATCTTAAGGTGTTCCATACCATTCCTCTCTATTAATTGCCCAAACCCCGCCGGTTCATGCACGAGGTCCAGGGTTCGGCACCGGGACCGCCGAAACCGCCTGTTCTCCTGCACTGGAACGCCTGGTTCCGGTTGATGGTTGGTCAGACCTGCTGACCTTAACTATCGTGCCTCATACCCGCTCAAAGTTGATATATTTTTCCTGGATCTCCAAAAGTAGTTGAAATGTCCCGTATTGGGATTTGGTAACTTACGGTCAGGAGGAGCGCATCTCTTCGAGGCGCTTTTTGAGGCGGTGGCTGTGTGAACCCATCCAGTAGAGTTTTCGGCAGGTGGGACACCACGAGAACTCCTTTCCCGCATGAGACTGTGGTGCGTAGCGTGCCTCCCGGATCTCCCGGACAGTAGCCGGTCGGAGGCGGGTATTGCAGAGGGAACACCGGATCATCCGGATCTCGGGTTCGATGAGGCCGAGATCGGCGACCTGGCGGATCTGATCCATGATGGCCTCGGATGCGATGTAGACCGCCTGCTCACCACCCCGCCGTGCAAGTTCCCGGTCTCGTGTCAGGAGGATTCGCCCCTCCCGAGCGGCGATCTCAAGCAAGAGGGTATCCTCCCGTGTGCTCCCGGGGGTGAGGCTGTTTGCGCTCATGGTATCGTAACCCATGAACCGGAGGTAGCGGGTGAGCGTTCCAAGCATCCTGTCGGTGAGGAATCTAGGGCATTCAGTCGATCTTCGAGACATACTCGATATGTCCGCCGCACTCAGTGCAGGTGTGATCCTCGAGCCCCACTATTCGGGTCGAATATCCCGATCGCTCGATGACGAGGCCGCCGCAGGCCGGGCAGTAGGTATTCTCGTAGGGGTGACCCCCGACGTTGCCGAGATACGGATAGTGAAGCCCCAGTTCCTTTGCACGCTCGTAGATCTTCTCAAGGGTCCTGATCTCGGTTGGCCGCACATCAAGCATCTTATAGTCTGGATGGAACCGGGTGAAGTGCATCGGGGTATCGGGCCCGAGGTTCTCGAGCACCCACCGAATGAGCGCCTCCATCTCCTCCATCGAGTCGTTCTGACCGGGGATGACCAGCGTTACGGTCTCGACGTGCATGCCAAGTTCCTTTGCAAGCGCTGTTGCATCGAGGATCGGCTGCAGCCGCCCCCCGCAGACCTTCCGGTAGAAGGTATCGGAGAATGACTTGAGATCGACACGGAAGGCGTTGAGTACCGAAGAGATCTCCCGGAGCCCTTCTTCGGTGATATAGCCGTTCGTGACGTAGACTGTTCCGAGTCCCTTTTTGCGTGCCAGGGCCCCCATCGCAAGCGGGTACTCGTGCCAGATCGTGGGCTCGTTGTACGTCCAGGCTATGCTTGCAGAGCCGCTGGCACGCGCCCGTTCCACGCCCTCCTCGGGGGCGAGGTCCCGGAGCGCCTCCATCTCCAGTGTCTGCTGTGAGATGTGCCAGTTCTGACAGTGTTCGCAGTGAAAGTTGCACCCTATGGTCCCAAGCGAGTAGGAGAGGGTTCCTGGCAGGAAGTGGTAGAGCGGTTTCTTCTCAATGGGGTCGACCGCTTCAGCGATGACCTTGCCGAAGGTGGCGGCATAGAGGGTGCCGCCGCGGTTGATACGTACACCGCAGACGCCCTGCTTACCCTCCCGTATGGTGCACCGGTGGGCGCAGAGAGAACACCGGACGGTATCGTCCTCCAGTTTCTGGTAGAGTCGCGCCTCGTGCATACGATCATCACGTGAGGGGAGCCATCTTATTTATCCTTGCGGACCGCCTGCTCGTCCTGCTCCTCGTACTCGATAACCAGCGCCCCATGATACCCACAACGCTTGCAGCGGTAGACGCAGCCGGTATAGCCGCCGGTAACTACCCAGACGTCTGTAGAACTGCATATAGGGCAGTGCAGCCTCTTCACAACAGGTATATGAGTGATATTGGGGATAATAATAGGGTGGCATGAAGAAGATAGTAATCTCGCTGGGTGGCTCGGTTCTGGTCCCCACACTTGAGTCGAATAATATCAGCAAATATGTCTCTGTTCTTCGGAAGATCATCGGAAAATGTCAGATTTTTATCGTTGTCGGCGGCGGTGGAGAGGCGCGCCGATATATTCGTGTTGCCCGCGACCTCGGCCTCAGCGAGGCGGCAGCAGACGAACTCGGCATCCAGGTGACCAGGATGAATGCACGCCTCCTGGTGGCCGGACTTGGGGATGCGGCCTACCCGCGCGTTGCAGAGGACTATACGGAGGCGCAGGAGTTCGCACAGACGGGTAAGATCATCGTTATGGGCGGTATCACCCCGGCGCAGACGACGGATGCGGTATCCGCGGTCCTCGCCGAGAGTGTCGGTGCCGATCTCCTCATCAACGCCACGTCGATCGACGGGATCTACAGCGCTGATCCAAAGAAGGATGCACGCGCGGTGAGATACGAGCACCTCACACCGCAGGACCTCCTCGATATCATCACCGGGTGCAGGATGGATGCAGGTGCAAACACGGTGCTCGATATCGTAGCCGGGAAGGTCATCGAGCGGTCGGGGATCCCGCTCCTGGTGCTTGATGGCCGTGACCCGGAGAACCTCTACCGCGCGATCGTAGAGGGGATCTACACAGGCACCATCGTGAGCAAAGAGAATACAATCCCTCTGCCGGCCTGAGGGTTCCTCCCATCGGTAACTATTTTTGTCTCCATCTCCAACATATAATGGCACAGGGGCAGTAGGGTAGCCTGGTCCATCCTAGAGCGTTTGGGACGCTTTGACGGCAGTTCAAATCTGCCCTGCCCCATCAGTATGAACCGTAAGACCGCCTGTGAAGTTTACCACCGACTTCTTGTCCAGTATCCCATCATCAATGACAGGCGCCACTTTCTCGACTTTCATAACCCTTATGAGACGCTGATCCTCACGATCCTCTCCGCGCAGACAACCGACCGAGCCGTCAACGCCGTCCGCGATGCCCTCTTTTCCCGTTACCCGACACCGGAAGCGCTCGCCCGCGCGAAGCCAGAGGAAGTAGAGCCGATCATCAGGACCATCGGGTTCCACCGCACAAAAGCCCGCCACATTGTCGAGACGGCAAGGAAGCTCGTCTCCGACTTCGGAGGCGAGGTCCCGAGAACGATGGAGGAGTTGCGGACGCTGCCCGGTGTCGGACGAAAGACCGCAAACATCGTCCTTTCTCACGCATTTGGGATCAACGTCGGCATCGCTGTCGATACCCATGTCCGCCGGCTCTCAAAGAGGATCGGGTTTACCGAGAGTACAAATCCCGATATCATCGAGCGCGATCTCATGGCTCTCTTCCCGCAGGAGGTCTGGCGGGACATCAACTATCTTCTGATCCGCCACGGCCGCGCTGTCTGCACCGCACAGAACCCGAAACACGATGAGTGTGTCGTGGCGGACCTCTGCCGGTATTACCAGGAACTCCTGGCCGGGGAGCAGGTTTCCTGCCCTGAGGATAGGTAAGACTGAGCGCCTCCGGTGCACAGACGACTGCTTTTCGGTCAGGCGTTCCCTCTTTTGTAGTAATAGCAGTGAAAATCTGGAAAGCGCGTTACGTGATCGCCCGAAAGTGATAATTGTTCTATCGCTGGGGTAATTTTTGTTGGCGGGGTTGAGAAAGGCTCCCAATGTAGCCCTCTCAAAACACCCCGCCAATCAGGGCATACCCGACGATGTAACAGAGCCCGGCCACGACCGCTGATGCCGGAATAGTCAGAACCCACGCGATAAGGATCTCGCGGACCACACCCCACTTGACCGCCGAGTAGCCGCGCGTCGCACCGACGCCCATGATCGCCCCGGTTGTTGCGTGGGTCGTCGAGACCGGGACACCAAAGACATTCATCAGCGATAGAACGCCCCCGGCGGAGGTCGATGCGGCAAACCCCTGGTAGGGCCGGATCCGGGTGATACGGTTGGCCATCTTATCGATGACCCGCCACCCACCTAGGAGGGTGCCGAGGGAGATTGCAAGCGAAGAGGCGAGGATCACCCAGAGCGGGACGGCGAACTCGGAGATCAGCCCCCCGGCAAGGAGCATGGCGGTGATGATCCCCATCGCATTCTGTGCGTCGTTGCCCCCGTGGCCGATCGCCTGAAGCGATCCCGAGAATATCTGGAGGTTCTTAAAGAGACCTGTCACGCGCCACGGAGCATAGTTGCGAAAGATACAGGTAACGACGATGCCGAAGACAAATGCGACGATGAATCCGAGCATCGGGGAGATGACGATGAAAAGGATGACCGCGAGGATGCCGCTGACATGCAAAAGCCCTGCCGCAATGGCGAGCGGTATGGCCACCGTCACCCCGATGATTCCGCCGAGGAGGAGGTGCCAGGGCTTGAACTCGCCCCTCCAATGCGTAAATGCTCCCACGGCAACCGCACCGAGGATGATACCAATAATCCCATAGAAGGCGGTCTGCTCAATCATCGTGAGCGACGGCCAGATGACCGCTCCCACTCCGGCACCTGCAATGCCGGCACCAAGAAGCCCCCCGATCAAGGCATGGCTGCTCGATACCGGAATCCCGAGAAGAGATGTCGCAAGAACCCAGAGCACCGCACCGACAAGGGCCGTGAGGATCAGTGTTGGGGTGAGAAACGAGGAATCAACGATACCCCTTCCGATGGTCGCCGCAATCGCTGTCGTGAAGAGGAGGGGGCCAAGGAGGTTGAAGACCCCGGCAAGGAGGACCGCCTGCAGAGGGGTTAAGGCCTTGGTCGCGACGATTGTTGCGATCGAGTTTGCGGCATCGTTCAAGCCGTTTGCAAAATTAAAAAGGAGGGCAAGAGCAATGCCGATGATGATTATGTCCATAGCGATCAGGAGTGTCTGATGGCTATGTCGCTCAGGACGTTTGCGACATCTTCACATTTATCAGTCGCTATTTCCAGATTCTCGTAGATATCCTTGAGCTTGATGATGGCGATCGCATCCTCTGTCTTGAAGAGATCCATGATGGCATGACCGAGGACACTGTCCGCGACATTCTCTAGGCGATTCACCTCAATGCACCGCTCCTCGATCAGGTTCGGATTCTTGATGGTTCGAATGCCGTTGACGGCCTTCTCAATCTCGACAACACTGAGTTGTATCAGTTTTGCAAGCTGAACCATCGAGTCGTCAGTGGCAGTAATACCATAACTGTACATCTGCTGTGCGGTACCGTCGATGTAGTCGATGATGTCATCCAGCGCTGAGGCAAGGCGGGATATCTCTTCCGGTTCGAGTGGTGTGATGAAAGTTCGATTCAACTGCTCATAGATCTCGTGTGATATCTCATCTCCCTGATGTTCGATCTCTTTCATTCGTTGGCACTGCTCTTTCACATTCTCGAAGTTTTCAACGAGTTCAACGAGCAGATTGGCGGCAGAGACGACTGTCGCGGCCATTCTGTCGAAGAGATCAAAAAAAACCTTATCCTGAGGGACTACCCACTCTTTGATGCCCACAATGATCGCTATAGATTTTTCCGTCAGGGCCTATATAGCGTTCGGTTGTGGCACCTGCACGGTATGACAGGAGAGAATGAAATGGATTGATTGGGCCAGTACGCCGAAGGCGGGGCATCGTGACCTGGCCTCATAACGACTTGAATGCTCCAGGACCACCTGTATAATCGCAACGGTTATTCCTGGACTCTCACAAGATTATTACGGATGAAGTCAAGATCATCGTCCTTTGCTGCGATCTCGAAGAGCATAGTCCCGGGGTTGGCGCAGCGCTTCGTAAATGGCAGCAGGATCTTCTTCTTCTTGTTCTGAATGCCAACGAGCATCGGGGATGCTAGGAGCATCCGGATACCTTTGAAGACAAAGCCCGGGGGCATCTCATAATATTCCTTGCAGTGCTTTCGCACGTAGTCGTTTACCTCCTTGGGGGTTACGCCCATGAGGAGCACCTTTCCGCCAAGGTTATTCACGCAACACGATGGCATCACTATTTTGTTCGCTTGTATACGAATAAACTTTTGCTTATCCAGGTCTCCAGGCCCGGGCGGTATCTCCGAAAGAACCTACCGCTCTCGACCGCAGTGATGGAATGGACGAGTGAGTGTTCTCTTGGCGTATCCCCATCGTTGAGGAAAAGATTATCGTATGCCGAACGAACAAGCCTCTCATGAAGCCGCATGGGATGTCCGGCCGCCCACCCGGTGCACAATTCTACCTCCTGCTGGCTTTATCCGCTCTCCTCCTCATCCCCTGCTTTGCTTCGGCCGCAACACCCCCGCCGCTCCCGGATCATGTCATCTCGGTATCGGACGACACCCTCTCCCGGAGTGAAGACCTCGAGATCTCCGCCGTATGGGATCGGGATGTGAGTCTCTACCGTCCTCCGGAGAGCCTCTATCTACAGATCTACAGCGCCTCCTCCGGCTCGCTCATCGCAGGGTATACAATCCCGGAGGACAAACATGCAGCATCTGAAGAGAACATACGGTACTTCCGCGGGCTTATCCCCTCCTCGGAGCTGCCTGCGGACAGGCTCACGCTCGTCGTGACTGACCCGGTCTCCGGCGCTGATGCTCGTATGCTGGTCAACGTCACCGAGACAGGGCCGGATTTCCCGGATGTCCATATGCAGAGGTCTGCTGATACTCTCTTCGCCCTGGTTGCTGTGTTCCTCCTGATTCTCCTCAGTACCGTTCTGGGCCTCCTGATCAGGCGGTCGTGAGGAAAGACCGCTCAAGGGACCGCGATTCTATCGGATCTTCACCATCGGTTTACTTAATGTCTGCGGCAACCAACTAGTATTAAAGTGATACGCGAACCGTCAGTCAAAAAAGTCCTCTACTGGTGCGATCAGTGCAACGTCCCTCTCATTGGACGCACCTGTGCCTGCAAGACGCGCACAAGAGAGGTTCCGCTCCTGCAGCCGTACGATGTCCGCCCCGCCCTTGCGGCGGATATGGCTCTCATCCGGCGGCTTCTTGCGGAGCGGTTCGGTGATGTCCCCCTGCCCCACGTCGTGCTCTTAAACAAGACCGGGGGCACCGACCGGGCCGACCTCGTGATCGTGCACGGCGAGCGGTTCGGCTGGCTCACGTTCGATCCGGTCTCCCGAAAATTCAGCCTTGATATCGCTCCCGAAGCCCTCTCGTACATCCTGCCGCATGCAACCCGGGGGATCATCGACCTTGAGGCCGAACCCGCAGTGATTGCCCATCGGGGGCGTATCGGTGGAAAACGATTCCCCTTAAAAGACCCTGTTCCCGACGGGACGGTCATCGTCGCCTACAAGAACCGGTTCGGCACCGGTGTCGTCAGGGACGGCCAGGTCCGGGTGAAGGACCTCGCCCCCATCACACCCCGGACCCGGTCCAATCCGGACTGGGAAGTGGTGATCGAGAAGAACCGCTACCACTTAAAGAACCTTGAGAGGAATGCAATCCGGACCATCAAGAAGCACATGAACGACCGGCCGTGCGTCAACGTCTCGTTCTCCGGCGGCAAGGACAGCACCGCCGTCCTCCATCTCGCCCGAAAGGCCGGGGTGGAGAAGGCGTTCTTCATCGATACCGGGATCGAACTCCCCGAGACGGTGGAGTTCGTGGCCTCTCAGGGAGTCGAGATCATCCAAAAAGGCGGCGACTTCTTCCAGGCGGTCGAGAAGGCCGGGCCGCCTGGGAAGGACCACCGCTGGTGCTGCAAACTCTTAAAACTTCACCCCTTAAAGATCTACCTCGCCGGCACCGGCCCCTGCGTCACGATCCAGGGGAACCGGTGGTATGAGTCCTGGAACCGGGCTGAGCTCGACGAGACAAGTCAGAATCCGGCAAATCCGCTGCAGTTGAATATCTCACCGATCCGGAGCTGGCGGGCGCTCGAGGTCTTCCTTTACCTCTGGTGGCAGAAGGTCCCAATAAACCCGCTTTACGATATGGGCCTTGAGCGGATAGGCTGTTACCTCTGCCCGGCGGCACTCGAGAGCGAGTACGAGGGTCTCCGCGTGATGCACCCTGAACTGACAGACCGCTGGGACGAATTCCTTATCAGGTGGGCGGAGAAGAATGGGCTGCCGGAGGCCTATCACCGCTGGGGACTCTGGCGGTGGCGGGCACTGCCCCCGAAGATGCGCGAACTCTGCAGGGAGTGGGGTATCGGCGTGAATGACGACTTCACTCTGAAGGAGGACCCGGCAAGAAAGAGGGCGGAGGTGGCAACGACGAAGACGATGGAGACCCATAAGCCGGCACCGCCGGCCGAGACTGAGTTTACTCCCGATCAGATCCGGAAGGACTTCCCGATCCTCGGCGACATCATATACCTCGACAATGCAGCGACGAGTTTCTCACCGGAACCGGTGGTGAATGCATTCGTCGAGTTCGAGCACAATTACCGGGCGAACGTCGGGCGGGGTGTCCACCGCCTGACCCGGATCGCGACGCAACGCTACTGGCACGCCCACGAGAAGGTGGCCCGGTTCATCGGCGGGGAGGCGGGGTTGACGGTCTTTACGAAGAACGCCACCGAGGCAATAAACATGGTCGCGCAGGGGCTCTCTTGGAAGCCGGGTGACCGTGTGGTGACCACAATCCTGGAGCACCACTCAAACCTCCTCCCCTGGCGGATGCTGGCAAAGCAGGGGGTCGCGCTCGACGTGATCGGGATCGACGCCGATTATGAGCTCGATCTTGCGGCGCTTGAGAAGATCCTCTCCGGGGGCAGCGTCCGGCTCGTCGCCGTCACTCACGCCTCAAACGTCCTCGGCGTGGTAACGCCGATCCAGAAGATCGCAAACCTCTGCCGGGAGCACGGCGCCCTCTTCCTGGTGGACGGAGCGCAGTCCCTGCCGCACATGCCGGTCAACGTGCGAGACCTCGGCTGCGACTTCCTCTGCTTTGCAGGGCACAAGATGTTCGGGCCGACCGGGACCGGGGTCCTCTGGATGCGGGATCTCCTCCTCGAGCCCCCGACCCTCGGCGGCGGCATGGTCACGAGCGTGACCGTGGAAGGTTACGATCCGGCGGAGGGCTACCAGCGCTATGAGGCCGGGACGCCGAACGTCGGGGGCGGGATCGCGCTCGGCGTCGCCGTGGATTATCTTGCGGCGATCGGCATGGAGAAGATCCACCGGCACGAGGAGCGCCTGACCGCCCGGCTGATCGAGGGGCTCTCCGCGATAGACGGGGTCACGGTCTACGCCGGGAAAGACCCGCATACCCGGATCGGGGTTGTCTCGTTCACCATCGACGGCATCCACCCGCAGGAGGTCGCGCAGATGCTCGACGAGGAGGCGGATATCATGGTGCGGTCGGGGCACCACTGCTGCCAGCCGCTGATGGAGCACCTCGGCCTCCCGGAGGGGACGGTCCGGGCGAGCATGGCGGCCTACACGACCGAGCAGGAGATCGACCTCCTGATCGCGGCCGTCGACGAGATCAGCCGGGGACGGTAGGGCTGGCCCTCTCAATTTCTTGAACCCACAATTTTTCAGTAATTGCAACTAGCCGTGTTCTAATTGGAACGGTGGCTGTATAATCCACAAGTCGAGGTAAATACTCCTGAACACTGCCGATTTTAGGCATACGCAGTGACCGAAGCGAGAGAAGATTTATCGCCAATTAAGGGTGGGCGATGGGCGGAACGCGCGGAGTTCAAGCACCATTGGGTGAGAGAAGCGGCACCGTCCATTACAGAATGAAGTTTCTACCAGTCGAATGATCGGTAAAACCCCGGTGCACTGGACCGTGGGGATATCGCAATAGGGGGTTGAACCGAAAGCATCCCGTCATCCCCGAACGGGTGCTCGAGAAGCCCCCCTCCGCGGAGCTCAGGCCCGGCCAGACCGATCTTGAGACCCTCCCTCCATATGACCTCCTCGACGCCATCCTCTACCGCTACGTTGACTGCTCTGAGTCGCCGGAGGAGATCATCGCTGCCGGCTACCCGGCGGAAAACGTCTATCGGGTCATCCAGATGGTTCATTCGGCGGAGTTCAAGCGTCGGCAGGCCGCACCAGGGCTCAAAGTGAGTGGGAGATCCTTTGGTGTCGATTGGCATATGCCGATCGCCGCTAAACCCTGGTGGCGCTGATGATGGCACACCTTGCCGACGACCTGCTTGCGATCTATGGCGCCCTCCGTGGAGCATTCGGCCACCAGCACTGGTGGCCGGCAGAGACGGCGTTTGAAGCGATGATCGGTGCAATCCTTGCCCAGAATGTCTCCTGGAAGAACGCGGCAAAGGCCGTCCGCAACCTGGAGGATGCCGGGATGCTCGATCCGGAACTGCTTGCCGCCGCCGATACGGCAGAGATTGCCCGGCTGATCGTCCCGTCCCGGTTCTACAACCAGAAGGCCGAGCGGGTCCGCGAGTTTGCCCGGGTCTATGTTGCTGAGTTTGGGGCTGATCCAGTAGCAATGGCGGCCGCAGAGACCGGAGCCCTGCGCAGGCGCCTGCTCTCGATAAAGGGGCTTGGAAAGGAGACGGTGGACTCGATCCTCTTGTATGCCTGCAGTAAGCCTATCTTCGTTGTCGATGCCTACACCCGCCGGATCTTCTCGCGCTACGGTCTTTTGCCGGCGGGAGCGTCGTACGATCTGATGCAGCGCTTCTTTATGGAGAATCTCGCTCCGGATGTGGAACTCTTCAACGATTACCACGCCCAGATCGTTTTCCTGGGAAACAACATCTGCAAAAAGTCGCCGCTCTGCGCTCGCTGCCCCATCCAGGAGGTCCACGAATCCCTTTGGTGTGCTGAAGGGATGGGAGCGAAAGATTGGAATTCTGGGGGAGATTGACTGGACACCCTATCTTCGATCCCCCAGGAGTTCTTCTGAACCTAATTCAAAGGGTGGATCCAGGTGACGATTCTCGATTCCGGTCTGTGGGTGCTGTGCTCCTGCTGATGCGGGACAGATTACCCTGGATCACCCTGAGAAACAAAGCAATCATTAAATAATTGTCTCACAATCCTTTAATTCTGGTATGACAGACGAGATTAAGCGCATGATCGATTTAATCATCGAAAAGCGGTCGAATGGAAACGAAGTGTTAAAGAATACGACCCGGACAAAGTTGATCATCAAGGGATTCAATCCGGATCGCTGGACGTCGCAGTCCGAGGACGACCCGGCAAAGATTGCAGAACTCAAGCAGATCGCCCGTGATATGGGTATCGAACTCTAGGTGGTTTTCATGAGCGTTAGTACCGCTACTACAATGGCATCATCAGTTGAACAGGCTGTCGACGATATTAAGGGACAGTTTGGTGAAATTTCCCCTAATCTGGTACTTTTCTTTGCATCATCCCGATACGATCCGGCGTTGATCAGCCGGGGGATGCACGATGCGTTCCCTGGCGCGCAGGTCATCGGCTGCTCGACCGCCGGGGAGATCGCCAGCGGTCGAGTCCTGAAGGATGCGATTGTGGCGATGGCGTTTGACGAGCGGACCGTCAGCGGCGTTGCATGCAGTGTCGTTACCGACGTCACCTCCCCTGACTCACTTATGGGTGCAGTCCGGGAGATTGAAGAGAAGATCGGTGCGCCGCTCCGCGACCTCGATTTCAGGAAGTACGTGGGACTGATCTTGATCGACGGTTTGAGCGGCGCAGAAGAGCATGTGATGGACCGGCTTGGCGACCTCACCAATGTGGTCTTCATCGGCGGCTCTGCAGGCGACGATCTCAAGTTCCAATCGACCTATGTCTACCTGAATGGGGAGGCATACACCAACGCGGCTGTTCTTGCACTCCTCAAGCCCGTCGGTGAGTTCGGGATCATCAAGACCCAGAGTTTCCGGCCGCTCGGGATCACCCTTGTGCCGACGAAGGTGAACGAAGAGCGTCGGGAGGTCATCGAGTTCAACAACATGCCTGCGGCGGTCGCATATGCCCGGGCTCTCGGTGTGTCCGTAGAGGAGGCGCCGAAGAGATTCATGCACAACCCCGTTGGGCTTGTGACCGGCGACGACTTCTTCGTCCGGAGCCCCCGGAAGATCGAGGGCGAGAGCATTCTCTTCTACTGTATGGTCAAGGAAGGGATGGATCTTGCGCTGCTGGAGTCGACGGATATCGTCGCGGACACCCGGAAGGCCGTCGAGGAGAAGGTTCGGCAGCTGGGAGGGGCCTCTGCTCTTATCAACTTCCACTGCATTCTTCGGGCGCTGGAACTCGAGGAGATCGGACATAACGAGGCGTATGGCTCAATATTTGCTGACATTCCGACGATCGGGTTCTCCACCTACGGTGAAGAGTACATCGGGCACATCAACCAGACCTCGACGATGTTGCTCTTCAAATAACGTCTCCTTAAAACTTTGCTGCTATCCCGTCTGTTCACTCAGGATGGCCCAACCCGGAAAGGACCGGATCCGGGCCATCCCGGCACCCGATAGGCCAATCCCAAAGGTAAAAAAGGTCTGGTAACAATTTGCTGGAGATGGCGAAGACGAGACCAAAGTAGAGTCTTCAGCAACGTCTCCTGCCCATATGATGGCAAACGCTATCTTACTCTCCGGTCAACAATACTATATTGGGTTTTGTGGCGCAATGGATTCAAAATACGCCGTTCTTGAGAAATACTTCGGTTATACCTCGTTTCTCCCCGGCCAGGAAGAGATCATCGACGCCGTCCTCGCCGGGCGCGACGTCCTCGCCGTCATGGCAACGGGGGGCGGCAAATCGCTCTGCTATCAACTTCCCGCCCTTGTCTTTGGGGGGCTTACGGTCGTCGTCTCTCCGCTCATTGCGTTGATGAAAGATCAGGTCGACAGCCTCCGGGCAAACGGGATCCCGGCGGCGACGATTAACAGTTCGCTCGGTTATGGAGAGCAGAGGATCATCGAGCGGGTGATCCTCGAAGGCCGCATCCGGATCCTCTATGTCTCACCGGAACGGGCCGTGCAGCCGTTCTTCCTCTCTCTCCTTGCAAAAGCAGATCTCCGGCTGGTTGCGATCGACGAGGCGCACTGCATCTCCATGTGGGGGCACAACTTCCGGCCGGAATACCGTCGGCTCCGGGTGCTCAAGGAACGGTTCCCTGCCGTCCCCATCATCGCCCTGACCGCGACCGCCATCCCCGCCGTCCAGAACGACATCGTGGTCCAGCTTGCCCTGAAGAATCCGGCCCGGTTCATCGGAAGTTTCAACCGGAAGAACCTCATGTATCGGGTGGTACCGAAGGCCCGATACTTCCCGAGGCTTGTTGCGTACTTGCATGAGCACCAAAACGACGCCGGTATCATCTACTGCTTCTCCCAGAAGGCGACGGAAGAACTCGCGGAAAAACTTCAGAAGGAAGGGTTCTCCGCGCTCCCCTACCATGCCGGCCTCCCCGATGATGTTCGTGCGGAGCACCAGGAGGCCTTCATCCGTGGCGATGTCATGATCATCTGCGCCACCGTCGCTTTTGGCATGGGAATCAACAAACCGGACGTCCGGTTTGTCATTCATACCGACCTCCCCAGAGATCTCGAGTCCTACTACCAGGAGACCGGCAGGGCCGGAAGAGACGGGGAGGCGGCCGACTGCATCCTCTTCTACAGCCGGGGCGATTACGGCACGATCCGGTACCTCATCGAGAAGGAATACAACGATCCGGCGCAGAAAGACATCGCCTATCGGAAAGCAGGGATGATGCTCGACTACTGCGAGACGACCGGGTGCCGGAGAAAGTTCCTGCTCACCTACTTTGGTGAGGCGTATCCGGAGGAGCGGTGCGGTGGGTGCGACCGGTGCGAGACCCCCGTGAAGGTCTTTGACGGGACGGAGGTTGCAACGACCATCATCACCTGTATTCGCGGAATCGGGGAGCGGTTTGGGGCATCCTACGTCGTCGATGTGCTGACCGGGTCGAAGAGTGCACGAATTCGCGAAAACGGACACGATACCCTGCCGGTCTACAACTCCGGCAGGGGATACACTCGTGACCAGTGGCTGCGGTTTGTCCAGGAGATGGTCCAAAAAGGGTTCATCACATCGACCGGCGGGCGGTATCCGGTTCTGGTGTTAAACGACCGGAGCCGTGCGGTGCTCAAGGGCGAACTTCCCGTGCCGCTCACCGAGCCGGGTCCGGAGGGTGTTATCGCATTGAGAGCCGAGGCCGACTACGATGAAGCCCTCTTTCTCCGGCTCCGCCGGCTCCGAAAGATCCTTGCCGACCTCGATCATCTCCCGCCGTTTGCCGTCTTCCACGACCGGAGCCTCAAAGAGATGGCGAAGTACTATCCCCGCACCGGCGTCGATCTCCTCCGAATCTACGGCGTCAGTGAGGCGAAGCTCCAGCGCTACGGCAGAAAGTTCCTCGATGCAATCGATAAACACTGTATCGAGCACGGGATCGGGCTGGATCGCCGTCGCGGATGATTCCGGGTTTGAATCCCGGCAACGCGCCTTCCAATCATTCTCAACTCGATGCGTTAATGAGTGTAGAGCACCAACGCGGAATGCAACGGCATTATGCGGCTCATATCATGGAACGTGGATCTCTTCCGCTCGGGTTTAAAGAGCGTGGAGAAGAAGGTTGAAGCAGTCTGTCAGCATTCGCCGGATATCGTCGCCTTTCAGGAGGTAACGGATCGGGATCTGCCGCTCTTCCGGGAAGAACTGGCGGCCTACGGATTGATTTACTCCGTCGACAGCCTTGCCCTCGTGGAGATTGCACGGGTGGCCTATATGGCTGAACGATTGAACGAACTTCGTGCGCGAAACGCAACTGATCCTTTCCAGTTCGCGTACGGGATCTCCCGGCTCTCGGAGCAGTGCTCACCAAGTAATGAGTCAAAAGACTGCGGATGCCTGATTGCGAGCAGGTACCCCCTGACACCACTCAACCCGTTCGACTTTGACATACCGTGGAAGCAGCGGGTGGTCTCTGCCGTCATCAGTGCGCCCACCGGCGAGTTCGAGCTCCACAACGCGCACGTCCCCACGGCGATAGGCGGCCGGAGAAATGAGATCGTCAAGGCGGAGACACTGGTCGGGATCTATCGGCGCCTTGCCACGAGTTCGGCTCGGCCGCGGATCCTCTGTGGCGACCTTCACATCCCCGAGGCAGAGCGGTCCGACGGTACGATCGTCCCGTTCTATAAAGATATTATACCAAACGAGAACTACAACACCGGGATCTCCGAGACCGATGAATATCTCGGGCGGCCGAGGAAGTGGTGGTATAACGCCGAGATGAACATCCTCGCCGGCCTTGCAGAGTACGACCTTCCCGATGTCTTCCGAAGACTGCATGGCTACCGGGCACGGGAGTACAGCTGGTGTCCCGACCGCGGACCGGAAGATGTTCCAAAGTGCAAGCGCTACGATCACATCTTTGCATCAGTGCGCCTGAACCCCACAGCGTGCTGGTACCTGCATGACCTGCGTGGACAGGGGTTGAGCGATCATTCCGCCGTTGTGGCCGACTTTGCGCCGTGAGTTCACCTCATCTCTCCGCGCGGCGCCCTCTCCCTCCCTTGACCGGGGTTCTCTTCCCCGGTGCTGGAGGACTGGCTGCCAGGGTTTTCTCCAATGGGGGAGGTTGCCCCGCACTCGTGTCGGTGATCGTAGCGGGGTTTGGGGCCGTCTCCACCTCCGGGCACAGCACATAGAGGGATCGTACTTGGTATAGACGCCCACAGAGGCTTGCAGAGGTTGTTTGCAGCCCTGTCTTTCTTCTGCAAGGGCCAGCCGAAGTCTTGCGGCCATCGACTCGCTTGCATTCTCGATCTACTCTCGGATGGCGGTTTCTGCGCATTGCCTACGTAACCTGGGGTCGAGCTGGTCAATCTCCCGGTTCGGTCGAACGCTGAATCTATTGTCTGAAAGCGGTAAATCCCGATAGTTCGACCCCAATTTCCATGATACGATATCCTCATCTCTTCAAAAGACGGTTACAGCGATATCAGGTCACGGATCTGTAGTACCGCTGCTGTAACTACAGTTTTATGACAGAATTCTATATAAATATGTAGTTCAGAGAATATCTTGGTGAAGACCGATGGTTTCACTTACTGAAGAGATGAAAGCAGCGCTTCGGACGATGAAGGCTTTCCCGGTCGCCACGGCCTCCAAGGACGGGTGGCCGAACGTGGTCCCGATCGGGTTTGTTGAACTCGTCGACGACGAGACGATCTGGATTGCGGACAACTTCATGAAGAAGACGCTGGCGAACATCCAGGAGAATCCGAAGGTTGCCATCTACGTCTGGGGGCCCGAGACGAAGGGCTGCTTCCAGATCAAGGGCGAAGTCGAGATCAGGACCAGCGGGCCGGAGTTTGAGAAGATGCAGTTCACCGTCCGCTCAAAGATGGCGAAGGCTCCGGCAAAGACGCTCCTCATCATGAAGATCCGCGAGGTCTATGAGTGCTCTCCCGGTGCGAAGGCGGGGGAGAAGATTCTTTAATCTTTTTCACGGGGGCCCTGCGGGGGCCTCTCGTGGGCGATTTCGACGACCGATGTGCGGAAACAATCGACAGAGTTGCCCAACTCGTCCCGGTGGACCGTGAGGGCGGCGCACCTTCCCGAGACCTCAAGATCCGGGCGTGCCGCCGGTGGGTTCTAAACCATTTTCCCGCACCGCCGCCAACGCTTTCCTTCAGGACGTGATGAAAGAGTGAAGATAATCGCAGTTGTGGGAAGTCCGCGTGGGATGAGAAGCAGGACAAGAAGGCTTGCAGGCTTCGTGCTTGCCGGGGCGAAAGATGCCGGGGCCGAGGTTGAGATCATTGAACTTGCCGATATGCAGATCACTCCCTGCACCGCCTGCGAGAGTTGCAGCCTGGACGGGAGATGCGTCTTTGCCGACGATTTCCCCGCTGCTTACGACCGGATGCAGGATGCCGACGGGCTGGTGTTCGCCTCACCGGTCTACGTCGACAATGTCAGCGGACAGATGAAAGTCTTCATCGACCGGCTGGCGGACGCGATGCACTACCAGAACTTCTCCGGGAGATACGGCTGCAGCATCGCGACCACCGAGATCTCGGGAGGCGATGCGGTTGTCGGTTATCTGAACCTTGCGCTCAATTACCTCGGGGTGACGACGGTTGGGGGGATGAGCGTCGCGCTCGGAGACGATCCGGAGGCGATCGATAGGGCAGAATCGGCGGCACGCGATCTCGGGAGGCGGCTGGTCCTGGCAATCAAAAGTCGCCCGCGTTACCCTGATCAGGAGGCAAGGATGGCGGAAAACCGGAGGTGCTTTGGCAGGGTGGTGCGGGCAAACCGCGACTGGCGGCCGGACGAGTACGAGCGGTGGGTGCGGGAGGGCTGGATCAGAGAGGAGTGAAAACAGGCAACTTGATCTCAACGACTGCCGGTTCCAGACCTAACGGGGGTACCGGCATCCCATACATCTTATCATACGGGGTGAATCTCTATTTAACAGCGATGTGAACGTAAACAGAATACGCCGGGAGGGAGATTTGAACTCCCGAGGTGCCAAGCACCAGTGGCTTTCAAGGCCACCGCCTTCCCGGACTAGACTATCCCGGCTCGCCTTAACCTATTGGTCGTGGGATAAAAAAAAGGTTGTTCATCCCCGGCGGGCGAGGATGACTGCTACGAGTGCAATGAGTGCCAGGGCCGCCGGGAGCGGTGCAGCCTGGGCGGGGGTGGGGGTCGCGTCTCCAAAGAGTGCAGGCGCGGCCTTGCTCACCCTGACTGATTTGGCATTCGTAGCCGAGATCTGCACCGTTCCGCTGTCGTTGTAACTCATGGGGTAGACCTTGACGTAGACCACACCCCCACGCGCGGCGAACTCTGCGGTCTCGGGTTCGAGGAGGCCCTTATTATTCACCTTGTGGTGTCTTTCATCCTCATCGATATACTCGACCACCCAGTCGATCCCGGCTGAGGTTGCGATCGCCACAGTGCCGCTCCGGGTATCGATCTCGAAGTACGCCGGCGCGGACCGCGAGGCGGGAGCACTGGCGGATATCCCCGGGATCGACGTGGGAGTCGGTGCACCGCTTACCACAAAGTCCTGGCTATCGATGTAGCCGTCGATGTCAGCGAAGGTGACCTTGTACGAACCTCCGCTGGAGATGGGCACCGCCGTATCGAACCTGCCGTCTGCATCAGTGCTGATGAACTCCGGCCCGTAAACGATGAAACCATCATGTTCTACCTGGATCTGTATGCCCGAGCTGCCGATGCCGCTTACTGCACCCTGGAGATCGAGGTACCCATCGAAGTCCTGGTTGAGCGGGGAGGTCACCGTGAGGCTTCCAGACCTGTCGACCAGGGTGACGAGCTGCCGGATCTTCGAACTGCTCCCAAAGGTGGTCCGTGTAGGATCGACGAGCTCGATCGAGTACAGCCCTACAGCAAGCCCCTCGGTCTCGAACGTCGTCGAGAACGAACCATCCTGCTGCACGACGATCGTCTTGCGGTCAACCTCGCGCTTCGTGTGCTGGGCATAGTACAGGACGATCTCCGTGCTGAACCCGGGGTTGAGTGAGGGTCGCGTGAGCCCTTGCGCGATCGTAGTCCCTGTGACCTCGAGCGGTTCGCCGACGTTTACCGTCTGTGGAGCACTGATTGCGACATACGCAGCTGATGCTGTACTAACAAGCAGCATCGCGGCGATGACCGTCAGCCATGCGATCCTTTTCATATCAGTACATCAACGAATATGAGGTATAATGCTATCCAAATCAATCGAGAAGCCATTGGCGTCCTGGCGGGGGAAAGACCGCTATAACGGTCAGATCCTCGATACGCTGACGGTAATCTTTCGGAGCGGCGGTTGTTCCTGGAACCGATGCCGTATGTGCGGCTACCGGCACGAACGCTACCAGGACCTCCCTCTGGATGAACTTACCGACCGGCTGATCCGCCAGGTCCGCTGGGTGAAAGAGAACTTCTCCGACGATGATTACCAGATGCTCAAGATCTTCACGTCTGGAAGTTTCTTCGATCCCGATGAGGTCCCCCCCGCCGCCCGGCGCGCAGTTGCGGAGGCATTCCGGGGCAAACTCGTGATCGCCGAGACACGGCCTGAGTACGTCGACGCGGAAGCGCTCCGGGAGTTTTTGGAGGGTATTGATACCGGGGCCTGGGATCGACCGCTCTCCATTGCTGTGGGTCTGGAGACCACAAACGACGCCATCAGGGAGAAGAGCATCGATAAGGGGTTCACATACGCCGACTTTCTCCGTGCAGCAGAGGTTGCGCATGCCGTCGGAGCGGATGTGAAGGCCTACCTGCTGATGAAACCGCCGTTCCTGACCGAGCGTGAGGCGCGTGACGACATGGTGCGCTCCATTAAGGACGTCGCTTCCGTCGCAGACAGCATCTCGATGAACCTCTGCACCGTCCAGAGCGGAACCGAGGTCGAGCGCCTCTGGAACCAGAACGCGTACCGCCCGCCATACCTCTGGAGTGTTCTTGACGTATTGATTGGAGCACCGGTGCATGTCCTCTGCGACCCTGTTGGCGGCGGACAGGTCCGGGGACCACACAACTGCGGCGCCTGCGACGCCCCGATCGTGAAAGGAATTGGCGAATATTCGCTATCCGGGGATGTAGAACTTCTGCGTGCTCTTGCGGAGACGGAGTGCGAGTGCAAAGGAGAGTGGGAGTTCGTGCTGGAGCAGGAAGAGCCGTTCTGTATGCCGCTTACCCGCTAGCACTTCTCCAATTTTTCCAGGTGCTCGCAGAGAAGCGGGAGGAACGTTCCGGCGTCGCTCACGACGCCGATCGCCTGCGTCGTACCCCGGTCCATCAGTTTCGTCACCGATGCGGGATTGATATCGACGCAGACGGTCTTGACGTACGAGGGAAGGCAGTTCCCGACGGCGATCGAGTGAAGGAGTGTTCCTACCATCACCACCATGCTGAGGTCGTGGATGTAGCGGCGCATGGTGTCCTGTGCTACGACGACATCCGTTATCGTATCGGGGAGCGGTCCATCGTCCCGGATGGAACCGGCGAGCACGAACGGGATTCCCTTCTTCACGCACTCATACATGATCCCCCCGGTGACGATCCCCTGCTCGACCGCGTTCTTGATGGAGCCCGCTCGCATGATCTCACTGATTGCGCGGATGTGGTGCTTGTGCCCGCCGGTGATAAGCTTACCCGTCTTGATATCCATTCCAAGCGATGTCCCAAAGAGGTTGGACTCGATATCGTGGGTGGCGAGAGCGTTCCCCGCAAAGAGCACATCGATGTAGCCTGCGCGTATCATCCTCGCGAGAGCGGCGGCAGCTCCCGTATGGACGATGGCCGGACCGCCGACGAGCCCGATCTTCTCTCCTCTCTTCTTCAGTTCCAGGATCTCGCGGGCAATCTTTCCAATGATCGCCTCGCTCGGCCGCTCCGATGAGACGGTCCCATGCATGAACTCGAATGTGCTGACTTTGCGCGGCCGCTCAGGGTAGACCACCCGGACTCCCGTCTCGCTGACGACGACGAGATCCCCGGCCTTGATCTTTGAGATCGGAGTGCAGATGGCGCGCTTCTCTCTCTCATCGATGACGATATGACAGTCCATCTCGATATGCTCGACGGGCAGCCACTCACCCTGGTACTTTACGAAGGTCGGATGATTGGTGGTCGAGTAGAACCCCTTTGGGAGGATCCGGTCACCCTCTGCCGGTACAAGGATGACGTCCTCGATCTCGGGGGTGCGTGCGCCAAGCCGGTGCAGCTCTGATAGGATGGCATCAAGTTGCTGGTCGGTAGGTGCCGTCACGCGCAGCCGTGCGTAACTTGTGTCTGTCTTCTGCTTCCCAACATTGAAGGTGAGGATCTCGAACTCTCCCCCCATATCCATAATCTTGTCAAACACCAGGGTCATTACACCTGAATCGATGATATGGCCCTCTAGTTCGATTTCCCGGCAGGATTCCATGTATATGGGTAGGTGATAGTCCGATAATACAGTTTTCCCTGCGTGCCTGCCCCGGTGAGAATGCCCCAAAGTTGCCTTCCCCCGGGGAGTGCCCCCGGGGCGATGGTTGACGGGTTGGGCGAGCGACACTCCCACTATGCACGGCTCTCCATGAGGTCTTGCCGAGCCCTGCCTGGGGGTTTCGCGCCATCGACATTCGAAAACGGCGTTACGGTCCGCGTTTTCGGCAGAGATACCTCTGCACCAGCGCCAGTTCCTCCCGTGTGTTGATGTTGAAGACGAGCCTCCGATCATGCAGGAGGAGTCGCAACTCATCCTGTGGGACGTCGAGATCCCCAGCCGTCAGGATGTTGATCCCCACCGGGCAGGCGGGTACGCCGTCGATCGATTCTATGTACTGTGTACGGCAGCCGTGCTCTCTAACAAGGTCGCGGGGAACCCACGTGGAGCATGCCGGAACGCCCGCCTGGCGCCAGGCGCCCTCGATGCTGGCGATGATCTCGGGCGCCAGGCAGGGGAGGTCGGATACGCAGGTGAAGAAGGGCGTTCCCTCCTCCTCGAGGTCTGCTGCCGCCGCATGGATATCCTCAACGTAGCCGAGCCCTTCTGCCTCATACAGGGTGATCCCCTGGGCCCGGCACCAGTTCTTGGTGAACGGTGTCTTGTGCGAGGCAACCACGACCACGTCGTGCCCTGCCGACGAGAAAGCATCGATGACGTAGGAGAGCATAGGCTTGCCGCAGATGGTGACAAGCGGTTTTTCGCCCATCCGGAGCCTCGTCCCCTCCCCTCCGGCCATGATCAGGACAAGCATGCTTCAAGTGCCTCGATGAGTTGTCTATTCTCTTCCCGGGTCCGGACAGCCACGCGGATGTGGCGGGGAAGTCCGAACGACCGGCAGTCACGGACCAGAATACCGCGTTCAAGGAGCCGCCTGACTAGAACCTCCGCATCCGTCGGGACTTCCAGCAGGATGTAGTTTGCAGATGGGGGTTCATAGGAAAGCCCAAGGTCTCTCAACCGGCCGGAGAGCCAGTCGCGCTCGCGGGCTATCCGCTCCCGCGATTCTTCAAGCCTCTCGTAGTGTCGGAAGGCCTCGATGGCAAAAGCCTCGGCGAACGCGTTGACCGTCCAGGGAAGACGGACCGTCTCTATCTTCTCGATCAGTTCTGGGGTACCGAAGGCGTAGCCGAACCGAATGCCTGGCACGGCAAAGCTCTTTGTCAGGGAACGCAGGACAAAGAGGTTCTCATGCGAGATCTCGGCGAGACTCTGGCGCGGGTCAGCGAGCTCGATGAACGCTTCGTCGAGGAAGAGGTATGATCCCTGTTTGGCATTCTCTTCAAGCACCTGGAGTACTTCCGGACGGGTGTACAGTCTTCCCGTGGGGTTGTTCGGGTTGCAGAGAAACCGAACTGCAACTCCGCGCTCCTCGGTGGTGCACCGAGCACCGGCGAGTCGGACTGCCATCTCATATTCGGCAAACGTTGGGGGTTTGATGCAGGCGGCGTCATCGGCTCCGAGCACGGCAGAACAGAACGCGCGAATCAATTCGACGGATCCGTTGCCGACGGCGATCTCCGCCGCATCCCGTCTGAACCTCCTGCCGATCACCTCTTTGAGGGTCTCATATTGGTCATCCGGATAATCCTTCAGGGTCGCCGGGTCCGGAGTCCAGGGTATTTCCGGGGGATAAGGGTTAATGTTAGCACTAAAATCAAGCAATTTTCCTCTCACCCGGGTATTGTGCCAGCGCACCCGACCGCCGTGTTCCATCCTTTCTGGGAGGTTGTCTCTCATATCAGTGGCAACTCTTTGAGGATACGTTGTCGACAACTATCAATAAAACCGTTGTGTCGGGCAGGAATTCATTTCATAAGTTTTTTATACCATACGGGTATTATTATGGCTTATCTGATGAAGTCAGACAAAAAGATTGCGATTGTCTGACAAATGGCAGACTCGCGGCTGTCATGTGTCAGATATGAGTGATTAAAATGATGGATCGGATAACTATCAGATTGCCCCGGCAGCAGGTTGAGATGCTCGAGAGGTTGGTGGAGGCTGGCGAGTTCCCCACAGTATCGGAGGCTGTGCGCTACTCGGTCAGGGCACTTCTTGAAAGGCATGGCAACCGTGTTCTCCGTGAGGCCGACCAGATTTCATTCCAGGTTTAGGAGGTATCCAATGCAGACAATCATCAATGAGGCATTGAAACATGCAGAACGCGAAAAGTATCTGAAAGCAGACCCGGCCGATGGGGAAGACGACATCCTCGGCCAACCCCGGATTGTCATCGTAGGGTGTGGCGGTGCAGGCAATAACACGATCAACCGCCTGTACCACATGCAGGTGAGCGGCGCAGAGACGATCGCGATCAATACGGATAAGCAGCATCTGGACATGATCCAGGCCGACAAAAGGGTGCTTGTTGGCAAATCGCTCACGAAAGGCCTTGGGGCCGGTGGATTCCCGGACGTCGGCAGGCGTGCGGCTGAGATGGCCCGGCCGACTCTTGAGAGTCTCCTCTGTGACGCCGACCTGGTCTTCATCACTGCTGGTATGGGTGGGGGTACCGGCACGGGAACCGCACCGGTCGTCGCGCAGATCGCAAAGGAACAGGGAGCGATCGTCGTCGGCATGGTCAGTTACCCCTTCCAGGTCGAGAAGGCCCGGCTTCTCCGTGCGGAAGAGGGGCTTGAACAGCTCTCGGCGGCTGCCGACTCGGTGATTGTGCTCGACAACAACCGTCTCATCAAGTATGTGCCGAACCTCCCGCTCGGGCAGGCGTTCTCGGTTATGGATCAACTCATCGCAGAGACGGTCAAGGGCATCAGCGAGACGATCACGGAGCCTTCGCTCATCAATATCGATTACGCGGATGTGCGTGCTATCATGAGCAAAGGGGGAGTCGCCGTGATGCTCGTCGGAGAGAGCAAACAGCAGAACAAGGCTGAGAGCGTCGTTCACGAGTGCCTCAACCACCCCCTGCTCGATATCGACTACCGTGGGGCAACAGGAAGCCTCATCCACATCACGGGCGGGAACGACCTGACCCTCCAGGACGCCGAGGAGATCGCCAGTTCCCTGACCTACGAACTCGATCCGCACGCGGATGTCATCTGGGGAGCCCGGGTGAATAGTGAATTTGAGGGGAGAGTACGTGTCATGGCGGTCATGACCGGCGTTAAAAGTGCACAGATCCTCGGAACCCATCGTGCCTATGAACCGGTGACGCAACGGTCCAGCGCATCCGTCGGCAGGCGCATGGCAAGGGATGATGATCCGAGCGGGCATCTTATTGACTTCCTCTAATCTATCATATCCTCCTCTACCTTTTTGCGTCAAATTGCTCTCCGACAGTCTCCCTCCGGCCCACTACGAAATACTTAATAGTACAGATGACGTTTGAAATATAGACGTTCTTGTATAATCCCTCCAGCACGGGGTGTATTGTGCAGGGCGCAGAACCTGTGGGTCTGCGATTGCCAGGTACCGGGGTTGAACACATGAGCAGACAGATGAATGACGGACCCGATAACGAGTCCGGGAAGCGTCTTTTCTTGTGGTATAGCCGCTACGTAAGCCTCCGGCATCCTTGCAGCGCATGGAGCGGTCCTGCTGGTGGGGATATGAGACAGGTACTGAATACCGAGGATTGGTAGAGAATGCTGAACGATCTGATTGAGAAGCGAAAGAAAGTCCTTGCGGAGTCTGAACAACACAAAGACCGGCGCAATGAATTGAATGCTCTTGCCAGCAAAAATGCCCGGGAACGTAACACCCTCAACGCACAGACCCGCGAGTTCGTCGAGGAGGCGCAGCAGCATAAGGAGCAACGGGATAAACTCAACGAGGAAGTCCAGGCGCTGAAAGACCTGAGAAACGAGTACAACGACAAGGCCAACGCACTCTTTGATGAGATAGAGGCCTTCAAGAAGGAGCACGGCAACCTTCGCAACCGGGGCATCAAAGAACTGCAGAAACAGATTGAACACCTTGAGTTCAAGCAGCAGACTGAGGTCTACAGCACCGATAAAGAGCGGGAACTGATCGAGAAGATCAAGCAGCTGAAGGCGGCGGCAAAGGACCAGGAGGCCGAACTCGAGCAGAACAAAGAGATGCGGGCGAAACTCGCTGAAGCCCGTGAGTTCCGCAGGAAGGCTTCCGAGATCCACAAGGAGGTCACCGAGAAAGCCGAGGCTGCCCAGCGGCACCACGACCTGATGGTGGAGGCGTACCGGAAGGCCGACAAGTCACGCGAGGAGGCCGACCTGGCTCACCAGCGGTTCGTTGAAGCCCAGGAGGCTGCAGACGAGGAGCACAAGCAGTTCATCGCCTGCCAGAAGGAACTTCGGGATTATGATAAGGTGATCTCGGGCCTCCGGAAGAAGACCAAGAAGACCAAAGTCACCAAAGAACAGAAGGCCGTAAGGAAAGAGGCTGAACGCGTCTTCCAGCAGTTCCGTGATGGCGAGAAGATCACGACTGATGATCTGCTCCTGCTTCAGCGTGCAAAACTCATTTAATACTTTTTTCCCACCTCTGCTGCAAATGGTTTAATACATCTGAGGCAATGTTTTATTGAATGGCAAAAGAGCGGACGCTCGTCCTCTGTATCGATCGCGATGATGATCTTGGGTTTAAAGCCCGGGTTGAAGGCCCTGTTGTTGGGAGAGAGGCATGCCTCCATGCGGCAACCTCCCTTGGTCTGGTCGATTCAGAAGATTCTGACATCAATGCCATCTTTGAGACGATTAAGATCTACGATGAACTCGTCGAGAGGGGGGAGGAGGTTGCTGTCGCCGTCATCTGCGGCAACCACATGAACCTGCTCGACGGGGACCGACGGATAGCTTCCAGCCTCGATGAGATTCTCACAGCCACAAATGCCACCTCCTGCATTCTGGTAACGGACGGTGCTGAGGACGAGTATGTCCTTCCGATCATCCAATCAAGGGTGCCGGTCAGCAGCGTGCGCAGGGTCGTGGTCAACCAGATGCCGAATCTCGAGGGGACGTATTATATCCTCAAACGGCTGCTCGACGACCCTAAGGTCTCGAAGCTCGTGCTCGTGCCGCTTGGTCTTGCCATGCTCCTGTACGCGGTGGGATACCTGCTTGGATACCCTGAGGGAGCAACCATCGTGGTCGTTGGCGTCGTCGGTACGTACCTGCTCTTCAAAGGTATGGGGATCGACGAGGTGTTTGGGTATCTCATCAATTCGCTACGCGCGTCGCTGCATGGCGGCAGGTTCACATTCGTCTCGTATATCGCCGCGATACTGCTAAGTATAGTTGGGGTAATCCTCGGGTTGACAAGTCTTCTTGAGTATTACACCTCGTTAGGGGTCTTCTTCCAGATTCTGGCGTTCATATACGGGGCTATCGTCTGGCTCACCGTGGCTGGCCTCGTCGCCTCGGTGGGAAAGATCATCGATGTCTTCCTCAATGAGCGGGAGGCCATCCGCCGGGTAGTCGCCCTGCCGTTCTTTGTCCTCGCTATAGGTGCCATCGCCTACGGTGCAAGCACTTACATCCTCTCGATCAGTGAGATCACCGGTTTCCCGATCACAGGCGATCTCGGTGTGCGCTATATCATCTTTGCCACGCTCGGTGGGCTCTTCTGCGCCTTCTTTGGCGTTTATCTCCAGTCGCTTTTAAGCAGGTTGAGAGATGAGCGCGAGCCGGTTCTGCTGAAGAGAGGCGCGTGAGTTGCGCTCTCGCTTATCGACGAAGTGGTGAATGAAGAGCAGACTGGTTCTGGTGGCGTTTTGTGCGCCGGCATTTATCTAATTGGGCAAAGCGACCCTGGCATTCAGGTCGGGGAGTTGCCCTGTCATTTCCACAACGGCGACGGCCCAACTCTTCCTGGCTGATATACCAAAGGGCCACTCCTTGGGCTGAAGAGATACTGATGTTGTCATCGGGTCGTGCGGTGATGGCGACAACTATCTCTGATTGACGTCTGAATCTCTTGGTCTCCCTGTTTGAGTGGTATGGATATCGACACCGGGGCCAGCCTAGACCGCCTCTGCCGTGAGATTGCAGCATCTCCGAAAAATGATGGCCGCGCCCTAGTGGGAGATTGGGCTCATGGCTGCAGGATGGACGAGCGGCGAGCGGCGGTCGCACCGGTGCCGATAATCGATCGTACACACTACCTGCAGCACCCCCGTGCCCTAACCAGCAGTTGACCCTACCTTCGGGTTGTTAAGCGAAGTATCCAAACCCTTCGGGGAAGGTACTGATATTCTCGTAGCGCTTGGTATCCTGCGGAGTGATAACGGTGAGCGAGGGAATGGTCACGCCGAACCGGTGTGCGGGGAACCAGTATGATCCCTGTCCGTAGTCCTCCGAGACGTTATCCACATACACCTCGATGCGGTTGAGGTCAAGGTGGTCAACTCTGGCATCGTCGAAGTTCAGTATGGTGAGTGCCTTCTGCCTCAAATCCGATTTCCCAAGGAGGAGAACAAGGAAACTGATGCCTCCATCGATCGTATAATTCATGGTTATGGAGGCATCTGCTCTCTCCAGCTGGATGGTGACATCTTTGACTGCAATGTAACTGTACCGCTCTTCCCCCTCTGCCGCTGCGGGTGCGAAGAGAGCAAAGACCAGCATCAGCACCATGCTGATTGTCACCCATTTCATACTACAAAGGTTATAGAGGGGTTCATAAAACCTTTATGGTTACTCCTGCATGGGAAAGGCAATATGCGGGATATTTGTCGGATCGCCCTCGAAAGATTGGGCTTTAACCACCGGCAACTTGCAGCGAGGAGAAGGCGCGCCGAAACGAGCTGGCGCGATCCGGATCAGTCAAGGAGCATAGTATACACTCTTTGACGGCAGATCAAAAAGATGATTTGAGACCCTACTTCGTCTGAGCCAGGATGATCTCGATACTTGAGACGTTTGTCTTACCGGTATCGGTGTCGATCATCTCGGTCGATGTGAAGATCTCTTTCTTGTTCACGTTCTCCAGGAACCGGTTGAGGGCGATCTCCGCTGTGTCGACTGCCCGTGAGATAGCCTTCCCCCGAGCTTTAATAGCGACCTCCTCCGCTCCGTTGTTGAACTGGGTGACCACCGCGAGCACGTAGTTCATGACTGGTTTGTTTCCAACGAATACTGTGTTATCCTTTATCATTAGCCCACCTCGTCTAAAGATACTTCCTCGAGTATATCAGTTCTGCGTTGAGGACGGATGCGCCTGCAGCCCCACGAATGGTGTTGTGGCCAAGTGCAACAAACCGTAATCCTTCGCGGATTCTCCCGACGGACACCGTCATGCCCCGCCCCCGGTTACGGTCGAGCCGTGGCTGCGGGCGGTCAGGCTGGTCGAGGAGCTCAACTGCCTTTGCTGGCTGTAAGGGTAGATTGCTTAAGGGAGACTTAAAGGTTGCGTAAGCTTTTTTCACTTCATCGACCGACGCCTTTACGTCGACCCAGACCGCAATAGTGTGCCCGTCGATTACCGGGACCCGGTGGCAGCTTGCACTCACCCGGAACGGGGCGGGGATCACTTCGGAACCGTTGAAGGTACCCATGATCTTGAGCGTCTCAGTCTCCATCTTCTCCTCTTCGGAGCCGATGTAAGGAATGATGTTGTCATAGATCTCCATGGCTGAGACGCCGTTAAATCCGCCTCCCGAGATTGCCTGCATGGTTGCTGCACGCACATCATGGAACTCAAATTCTCTGAGGGGTGCAAGGGCCAGTGAAAGGACGATCGTGGAGCAGTTTGGGTTGGTCACGATGAATCCATCACGTCCCCGGTCCCGCTGGACATCGATCAGGCCCAGGTGATCCGGGTTGACTTCCGGGATCACCAGCGGAACGTCCGCGTCCATGCGGTGCGACCGCGCATTGCTGCAGACGCCGATGCCTGCATCAGCGATCTCCGTCTCAAGGGAGGTTGCTACATCGGCAGGCAGTGCCGAGAAGACAAGGTCGCAGTCTTTGACGCTCTCGACGGTTGTGGGAGTGACAATGATATCACTGACGCTCTCCGGGTATGGCGCATCAAGGCGCCAGTTGACCACCTTGCCGTAGGGCTTTCCTGCACTCCGTTCCGATGCGGTGAGTGTCTTGAGATTAAACCAGGGATGATCCGCCAAAAGCTGAACGAAGCGTTGTCCAACCGCTCCTGTGGCACCAAGCACTCCTACATTAATCATAGATAAAGTATCTGTAGTGTAGGAGGTATTAAAAGAGTATGTTTTTTTATTCCATCGATATGGCCTCAGATGGGCACTCATCGACGCAGGTCTCGCAGTCGACACAGAGATCGACATCGACCTTTGCTTTGCCGTCTTCCATGGTTATGGCGGCAGCCGGACAGACGTCCACACAGGTCTCGCAGGCGGTACACTTCTCAATATCAACAATTGCTGGCACTTCTGTTCCTCCGAATGTACATAGGTTATAAGTGTATTAAAAAATAGATTTCGCCTCTCCACTATATTCCGAGAACATCCTGCATGGAGTAGATGCGCGGCTCTCTGCCGACGACCCATCGTGCGGCCCGGACCGCACCCTGTGCGAATATCGCCCGGTCGTAGGCACGGTGAGAGATCTCGATGCACTCAAAGTTTCCTGCGAAGAGGACCGCATGATCGCCGACGATATCGCCGCCGCGGATGACGTGCACCCCGATCTCGCCCTTCCGCTCGGTCTCGCCGACGCGGCCGTAGACCTTCTCGCGGTTCCCGAGTTCCTGGTCGAGGATCTCAAGGATTGTCTTTGCGGTACCGCTCGGGGCGTCCTTTTTGTGACGGTGGTGGGCTTCCGTGACCTCGATATCGTAGTCACCGAGCTCGCGGGCTGCCTCCCGGACGAGTTTCCAGAAGATATTGACGCCGACGGAGAAGTTGCTCGAGATCACCGCGGGGACATTCCCCTCAATGGCGGTCCTGATTGTCTCCCGCTGCTCCGGGGAGAACCCTGTCGTCCCGACGATGAGTGCCACGTTGTTTTGAGCGGCTATCTTGATGTTCTCGACTGCAGCGGCTGCAATGGTGAAATCAATCAGGACGTCGGGCTTCTTCTCTTTGAGGAGTTCATCGAGCTTCTCAGCGGGGACTACTTGCGTCCCGTACAATGTTCCTTCTCGTATATCGATACCGCCGACGAGCTCCATGTCGGGAGATTCGTCGACGATCCGGCCGATTGTGGTGCCCATCCTTCCCAGGGCGCCGGATATGACTACCTTAATCATGGTTCATCAGCACTCTTCTCAGTTGTTCGGTCTTTGCCTCGTCGAGTTCGTCAAGCGGCAACCGGACCGGTCCGGAGGCCATTCCGCAGAGTTCCACTGCTTTCTTCACGGGGATGGGGTTTGTGTCGACGAACATCGCCCGCATAAGCGGGGCGAGTTTGTAGTGCAGATCCTGCGCACGGGCGAGATCTCCCGCCCGGAATGCCTCATACATCTCCACCATCCGGCCGGGGTCGATGTTTGCGGCAACCGAGATCACGCCCGCCCCACCTATGGCAAGGACGGGAAGCGTCATTGCATCGTCCCCCGACAGCACGATGAAGTCCTCGTCCTGGGTCTCCTCGATGATCCGGGAGATCTGGGTGATGTCGCCGCTGGCCTCTTTGATCCCGACGATGTTTGGGTGTTTTGCCAGTTCAGCCACCAGGTCGGGCTGAAGGTTCTGCCCCGTCCGGCCCGGGACATTATAAAGGACGATCGGGAGATCGAGGTCGGCGAGTTTCGTAAAATGCTTGATGAGCCCGGAGCGGTTCGGCTTGTTATAGTATGGGCTGATGACGAGAGCCCCGTCCGCGCCTGCATCTTTTGCCGACCGGGTCAGGCGGATTGCCTCTGCGGTGTTGTTTGACCCAGTCCCTGCGAGTACCGGTACCCGCCCGTCGACGACCTCGACGGTCTTGCAGATCACCTGTTCGTGCTCCTCGAACGTGAGCGTAGCAGACTCGCCGGTCGACCCGCAGGGAACGATGCCGTGGACCCCCTGTTTGAGCAATGACTCGATGTTGGACTGCAGTCCTTCAAGATCAAGACTCAGCTTGGAGTCCCGGTGAAAAGGAGTAATAATTGCCGGAAGGATTCCCTCAAACATATAGGAGGTTTATCGCTTCTTGGTATTTATCTTTCTTGAGATGTATCCGGCGACCCTGTTCCGGACGTACTTGCTCTCAATTACGGCAACTTCAGCGACGGCGTGCTTATTCTCTTCAAAGTCTCCGCTGAACTTCTCACGGTGCTTGACGAGGAGTTCTTCACCGAGGTTCTTGATATACGATGGTTTTATTCCCATGTGGACCTTCCTCTACAATTGTGCATACGTAATGCGATTTGACAGTTTAAGAATATTTTGTGCGACCATGACCGGATCCTCACCAAAGAACCTGATCATCGGCTCTTTTCCCACGGCTCCACGGTCGTAGATGACATCGGGTACGCCTTCCTTGCAGCAGGAGGCAACGCCCCAGTCCATCGTCTGCACACCCGGCGGTTCTTTTTCCCGGTCAAAAGAACAGACCTCAAAGAGGAGGTTGTCGAGTTCCGGGAGGATTGCCTCAGAGAAGCGGATGTTCGCCGCGCTCCGGACCCGCCGGTCGAAGCGCATGGCCGTGAGGACGGTCCGGGCTACGTGATCGCTTGCGCCGAACGCGACCTCTCCGACGGGGTGGACCCAGTCTTTGAGCCTCACGATCCGGCCGAGGACTGCGGCTACGTCGTCCTTGCTCCGCGCGTCGGGCAGGGCGTAGGCAATGTTCATCCCTACCTCCGGGATGAGCCGGACGTCCATTCGTTCGGCAAGAAGCCTTACTGCCTCGTTTAAGCGGTTAATCACTCTCTCGCGCTCTTCGTCCGTCATGGTCGTACCACTCACTCTTTTCGTGATATATGGATTGCGGCTAGATGAGACCGAGATCGCTACGGACCTCTGCGAGCCCGGCTATCGCGAGGCGGTAGAACGTCTCCAGGTCCATGAGCGACTCGATCATCCGGATTCGTTCTCGCTCGCATCCGGCGGCAAACGACTTCTCCTTGAACTTCTTCTTCACCGTCCGTGGGGTGACCTCATCGATGGCGCCGCCCTTCACCAGGGCGCAGGCGATGATCAGGCCTGAAGCGCTGTCGGCCGCCTGAAGCGCGAGCTCGACCTGGCTCTCGTAGTCAGAGGTGAGCATATGGTTGTGGCGCCGGACGATCTCGGCGATACTCTCCGGGACGCCGTTCTCGATGAGGATCCGGGCGCCCTCGATACCATGCCGGTCCATATCGCCGCCGACGAGGTCGTAGTCGATGTCGTGCAGAAGACCGACGATCTCCCACGTCGCGGCATCCTCGCCGAGGTGCTCTGCGACCTTTCGCATGATCGCCGCCGTGGCATGGCTGTGTACGATATGCGACGGCGACGTTACGTAACGCTCGAGCAGGGCCTGTGCCTCGTCTCTCTTCATGCGGGAAGGGTTGTCAATCGCAGGGTATAAGGTTGTGGCCTTCTGCACTGGCCCGGGCACGAGATGGGGGATAGATAGAGATATACCTCCCGATATCCCATCTTCAGTACATGAATCTACGGGTCCTTGAGGTGCTTGCCGCGTTCGGGTGTCTTGCACTCTTTATCCTGCTGCTGGTAGTGCTGCCCGGGCTGATGGTGGGGATGGAGGGGTTGTCGTATATCATCGCGCTGATCGTCTTCATCGCCGTCCTTAGCACTGCAGGCTATATGATCGATAAGGTGGCCGCCTGAGCGGCTCCACACAATTTTATCCGTGCTTTCTTTCCGCATCGGAGTGCCTTTTGGGGCGTAAAGATCGTCGTGGTGGCGATACGGTTTTTTTATGCTGAATCGAGAAGGCTGTCATGACCCGTCTGCCGTTCGTCGCACCGACCTGCACTCTTAGAGTCTTCGAACTCCTTCCCCGAGGATAAGCCGCACCTTGGGGTTTTACGATCTATGGGTGATGGATGGAAGATCTGCCGCTCTTTTCGTGCGGCAACAACTATCCGAACGGCTACCCTGGTTGTTCAGCGGGTAAAAGGGAGGAGCGGTGCAGGTTTCGCTCCACCGGGCTACAGGATCATCATCGATGGTGGGGCGCCGGGGTCATTCCAGCGGCGCGCCCACGTAGGTCTCCGGCACCTGGATCTTTATGCTGTAAGAGTCGATGCACCGGGTATTGATGACGAAGTAGTAGTCGCGGTTCCCCTCGTAGAATGTGTTCACCCACTGTTTTTCCCGAAGATCCGGCTCGCCCTTCGTCCCGAGGAAGTCGGCGAAGTTGAGCGTGACGATCCTGACGAATCGGTTCGGGTCCTGTGCGTCCATGACCTGGCAGTTGAAGAAGGGGATCTCGTCGTTTGAGGTCGTGATATCGGAGTAGTCGAGCCGCCACATCGGGGACGGGATGCGGACAACCCCGGTCGTCCCCGATCCCTTGCCGTCGATCGTCGCGTAGGTCACCCACCGGGTGATGCCGGGCGCGGCCCCGGGCGGCGGGGTGGTCAGATTCTGATGGATCGTCTTCCCAGTCGGGATCTGATAGGTCGCGGGGTCGACAAACCCGATATTCTGCGGCTTCCCGTCCCAGGTTGGGACCGGGGTTGGGGTCGGCACCGTGGTCGCGGGGGGCACCGTGGGCGTCCACACCGGAGTGATGGTCGGTTCAGGATCTCTGGCGCCCCATGGTCCCGGGCCCTCACCGTTCATCGCTGGTTTGATCACCAGGGCTATCACGAGAACCACTGCGATAGCCAGAACAACATACATAAAATCTTTTTTTTCTGTCATACTCTGCTCCTGCTTTGTTATTGGTTTAACTCCATTTTTTCGGCCCCGCCCGGCCATCCGCCAGCACATATCGATATGTGCGAGGCAAAATTCCGCGCGGAAATAATATTTCCACAAATGCGCTGATTTGTGAACCTATTTTTCTTATCCATTAGTTTTGCACTTCCGGCTAAAAATACTTGCCTCTTGGCTCTTGGAGCCAGCAAACCCTTGGTTACATCTATCTATTAATTGAATAACTCCGTATAAAACCCCTAGCAAATTGAATAAATTTTTATAGGGGTTTATGCATATACTCCAAAGAACCGTATCGGTTCGGGTGAGTCACTCCCCCGGACCTCGGTAAATGGAGGAAACGCTTTATGATTAAAATGGTGAGAAACGAAGACGCATTCACCGGTCTCGAGGCCGCGATCGTCCTGATCGCGTTCATCGTCGTGGCTGCAGTCTTCTCGTACGTAATGCTCGGTGCTGGGTTCTTCGCGACCGGCGAGGCGCAGAGGAGCGTCCAGACGGGTGTAGCACAGGCGAGCTCGAACCTCGAGCTGTCCGGACCGGTCATCGTGGCGGCATCAAACACGGATGACGAAGTGGCAGAGATCAGCTTCTTCCTGCGGCTTGCTGCCGGTGGAGCATCGGTGGACATGAAGAAGGTCACCTTCACCGTCTCGACGAAAGACGAGATGAAGACCTACGGCTACACGGATGTTACGCCTACGTGGTACGCAAACGGAGCGGAGCAAAGTACAACTGATCAGAACAACATGCTTGAGAAATTCGAGCTTGTGAAGATCACGATCCCGGTCGATGATTTGACCAACGCAATCGGACGGAACGAGCGGTTCACCGTTGAGGTCAAGCCCGATATCGGTGCGGCACTTCCGATCAACCGGGTAGCGCCGCCGGACCTGGTAAAGGGCAATAACTACGAGGTTTACTGAGGTGAGTGATATGATGAAACTGTTCAAGAATGAGGATGCATTCACCGGCCTTGAGGCAGCGATCGTCCTGATCGCGTTCGTCGTCGTGGCCGCGGTCTTCTCGTACGTGATGCTCGGCGCCGGGTTCTACGCGACCCAGGAGGCGCAGCGGACCGTTCACACCGGGTCGCAGCAGGCCAGTTCCAGCATGGAGATCATCGGCAACGTCTATGGTCATGCTCAGGGTACAGGCACAGCAGCTTACCTTGACTACATCGAGTTCACGGTCGGAAACACTGCAGGCGGTTCGCCGATTGATATCACCCAGACGCTGGTGACCTATGTCTGCGGCGAGAAGTCGGACGTTATACCGTATGACACTACCGGATCCATTGTGGAGGACACTGGAACTGGAGTGATCGATAGCGGTAAATGGGGCGTCAACAAGACATACAACGATGTCGGCGGCACTAGAAACAAACTCCTCGAACCCGGTGAGCAGTTTGTCCTGAGGGTTTACTTCCCGGACCAGCAGTTGAGGGCTGACACCCGGTTCTCCGTGAACCTGCAGCCGGCTATCGGAGCGGCCTACCCGATCAAGAAGACCGTTCCGGCAACCCTTTACCCGATGAACGTCCTCTAAATGTGAGGACCAACACTCACTTTTTTTATAGGAGTCCGTCCCGGCGATTCCAGCGTATTGATGATTCTGTTCGGTTGGTTATATGCCGTTCAGATAATGTCTCCCTGCATTCATGCGTTCTTAAGGGTTGTCAGCATTCACAAATCGCCCATCTGCTCTCACCAGGTATTCCATCCCCTTGGAATCGACCGATGATGTCGCGGGCATCATCGCTTTATGCGAGAGCGCGTTGCGTCTGCATCCTCAAGAGAGGTAGTATTGCGACTCTGTTAATATCTGCCCGGTTCGTGCGTGTATCACCATGAACGGTAGCCCTCTCACATTCAGCAAGGCAGAGTCCATACGCCCTTGCTTGTAGTCCCCACCTGGGAACCTTCGGCCACTCCAAACTTCGTTTTAGACGGCTCTTCGCGTCTCCATGCAGATGAGGGATATGGGTATCCATTATGGGAGAGTTGAAGGATGTCTCCCTCTGTTTGGCCCCACCCGAACCGACGATACCCGGCTGATGGCCGTGGGTAGGCTATGACTGATCAGAGGGCTGGAGCACCTGACGTGGAGGTTTGACACATCCTGGCTAATGGGGGGCACGCAAGAGTTGAACGCTGCCCGATATTTATCTTAAAATAGCAGGGGGTTTGGAAAAACCCGATGTCATGGGGAGATCCTCTCGCCGCCCCTCAGGGAGGAGTAATCCCGTTTACCCCGATACAGTGTTCATACAGCGTCTCAACGACCGGGATCCAGAGCGGGTAGCCGTTGAACTTCGCCACCGAGTACAGGAAGACCATCATCATCTGCCACCCGAACGGGACGGCGACGAGGAGGAGCAGGGCCGCCGTGACCCATCTTTGCGATATGCCAAACCGCTCCCTTGCCGCGATGAGGATGAGGGTGGCTGCGAGCAGCACGGACGTGATCTGGGTGAAGAACTGCGTGTAGCCGGCGTACCTGCCTCCGTAGGGCTGGATGAGCATCATGGCGAGAAGGAGCGCCGGGGCGGAGATTGCAATAACGGCCGTTAGCGATAGCATCAGCCGTTTCGAGTTGATGGCGCCGTTCAGGCGCCGTATGCCATACACCCCGAGCAGCCCCGCCGGGAGGTAGAGGGGGGAGAGGTATCGGATGTCCGGAACGATACCGTGGCTGGTGCTCAACATCGGGAGGCTCCGGGCATACGCGACCCAGATTGCACAGGCCGCAACAAAGAGAAAGATCATGACCGGGAGGTTAGGGGACCGCTCACCCTTCCGGTAATCCAGATAGAGCACCGGGATAAGTATAACCGCGAGGACGATCAGCGGCGAGACCGCGACGAGGCTCATGTTCCCGGATTCGGGGGCAAAGAGTATGCCGAAGATGTCGCCGGGCAGGGTCGACCACGACGACGTGAACTGGGTTGTGACCATCGAGAGGAAACTTGAGACACCGTCTGACGGCGCCGGAACCGCCTGGACGACATCCCCGATCGTATCAGTGGAACCGATGAATGCACCGCCGGACTCAGCACCCCAGGCCCCGCTCTGGTAGACGTAGAACGAGGGCACGAGGGGATTTCCTGTCACGCAGATGTTATTGATGAAGAGCGGTATGGCCCCTGCAAGTGTGGCAAGGGGCATGCAGAGCACCTTCACCGTCTCCTTTACCGGCCGGCGCAGGAGGCCGCGGGAGATCTGGAGTCCGACGAAGTAGAGCACGGCGAAGATAAAGACTGCAAGTCCGACCTCCGGCCGCGCCCAGGCGAGCAATCCGATGAAGGCAAACCCGAGAGCAGCATCCCGGAGGGCCCCGTGCCGGATGTAGCGCACCAGGAAGAGGATGACCGCTGCCGTCATTGCCGCCACGAGCATGTGGTCCTTCGCGTTCGAGGCCCAGAAGATGTATGATGAGCATGAAACGCAGGCAATCGTCCCGAAGAGCGAGAACCAGGTATCCTCAAAGATGATCCGGCAGGTGAGGTAGGCCATCACCGCGAGTGCAGCAAAGAGGAGATGGTTCGTGAAGACCACCGCTGCAGCCTCAACGGGTGCGTCCGGTGCAGTGAACGGCCAGGGATAGTAAAAGACCAGGTTTGCAAGGAATCCGGCGAATGCGGCGCCGACGACGAGCCAGGTCCACCGGACCCCGCGCCATCGGGCATACTGCGGTCGGTATACGTCGACCAGCACCGCCATTGCGATGGGAAGAAGCGACCAGAGGAATATGACGGCCAGCCTGAACTGGTCGCCGAAGAGCCCGAAGAACCAGAGCGCGGGAAGCGAGAGGACGGGGAGCATCATTGTGTAGCCGAGGAGGTTATGGTGGGACTGCATGTAAGGTCCCGGCGTCCCGTTCAGGAATGTGCCGTACTTTCCCTCGTTCACGATGATCTGGTGCCCCTCACCGAGCTGATGGAGCTGGTTGACTGTGATCCACTCGTCATTCAGGAAGAGCGCCGGGTTTGAGAACGTCATGGCAAAGAAGAGCGCAAAGAGGAAGATGAGCACCGATATAAGATTCCTATTCAGGAAACAGGATATCGGACCCTGCTCTGGAGGACTTTGATTGTTACTCTCCTGACCCTGCTGAATCTCTTTTATTGACTTCTGTCGTTTTGGACTCATTGTAACCGCCCGGATAATGCATACGAGGAGTTAATCTATTGTTTAGTACCTTAGAGTCCGTTAATTTTAATATCTTCGTAAGTATTCTCTGTTCCAAATTCGAAATGTATATTATCTCAAGGTGTAACATGCTGGATTCAGCCTCTCCCAAAACTCTGGCACCGCTGGAGTCCACCCCGGTCGTCGAGCGACCCGGGGTGAGGGAGACTCCTGTTCTTGATGCCCGGCCATATCCTTTCGCCATGCTGGCATCAAAATTACCATGCCCGATTGAGCGAACATTTTTCATCGATTGGATGCCATATGCACTGCATCTTCAAACGGTGTGATTTCTGCCGGCCCCGGGGAGGCAAGAAGCGAACCATTGCGCGTCGTCAACTGCTCCTGGTTGCGGATGGGCGCCAGACCCGGGAGGCCGGCTTCAGGTTCAACAAGAACCAAAAAAGATTCGTATCCATTCATCTCGTGGAGATCCTTGAGAGACTGTGGCCAGACCTCCCTTTGTATTGCCATTTTCGTGACGCTTTAACAGCAACAGGCTCTACAGAACAAACGGAAGATGCAAAAGAGCCAGGAAATCGTCTCTCGATATAAGAAAATCTTATATAGTATAACATAGATATAATCTGATACTATGGTGGGGGTAGATCAGGCTCAGATTGATAAGATACTCTCCGGCGCCTCCTCGGAGGATCCGGAAGCCCGCCTTGACAACGTCGAGAGGGAACTGGATTTCGTCAAGACCTCGATCAAACGGCTGCTCATCGACCTGAGGGAGCGGATGAACGATCTGGACAACCCGTTCACGAGTGCTGCCGCATCATACTCCATGAACCGGTTTGGACTATCGGATGCCTCCAGTGATGCCGAGGATGAGGATTCATTACAGGACGATACAACCGAGGATATGGCCGGTAAGGAGGTTGACTCTGGAGAGCAAACTCCTGGTCTGGATGATGACCTCTTCCCGGCGGATCTTGTGACAACATCTCTCCCCGGAGGCAGCACTGCCCTTTCTTTGCAGCAGAAGCCTGCAGGAAAACTCAAACTCCAGAAGGTCCACCGGCTCTTTGCCTGGGTGCGCCAGGGCTGCAGCAAATACGGCATGAACACATGTCGATCATGATCGACGCCTATCGGTCGATGGGCTACATTAACGAGGACATCTCCGATCAGATCAGGGAGATCATGCGGATGGTGCCCGAGACCCGGAGAGACGTGCAGGAGATCGGACCGAATGAGTTCGTCTCGGAACTCTACGTCTTGAACCGGATCCTGGATCCCGAGGATGCGACGCTGGATCGGGACATGATCGAAGTGATGCTCTCTCACCGCCGCCAGGAGGAGTCTGGTTCTGGAACGTCCTCTCGCGAGCGGGATGTCGGCGATACCTGGATAGATCTGCTAGATAGGATATGATGGATGTCGAGTGAAACCTTCACCACAGCGATGTTCCTCATCGCTGCCATCATCTCGGCCGGGGTTCTTATCAACGCAATCTTCCCCGTGATATATACCCTCTCAGGCACGATCACGTCGTCGTCCCATAATGTGGACGAGCGGTTGAGTACGGACGTGAGGATCGTCACGACGTATGCCAGTGGCGGGAATGATACCGCCAGGGTCTGGATAAAGAACGTCGGCACGGCCCGGATCTCTGAGGGCAACATCCAGCTGGCTGATGTCTTCATAGGCACCCCGGGGAACTTTATCCTGCTTGGCCTGGCCCCGTCGGGAACGCATACTTGGACGTACACGATTCACGAGGTGACCACGAACAACTGCTGGGATCCCGGGGAAACGCTCTGTATCGACATAACCAGCGACAAGATCCCTAGTAAAGGAGAGGCTGTTTACTTCCAGTTTGTCCTTCCATCAGGGCTCTCCCGGTCGATCACGTTTACCGCGGGTGATTAACCATGAGTGCAGGCCCCCTCGTTGCATCCGCAACGGGTATCGCCCTCCTGATCGTCACAGCCTACGTCCTGATCGGCGGCACCCTCTCCACCACAGAGGTGATGGCCGAGGCGCAGAGCAACCTTGTCGCTTACCAGGAGGCCCGTATGCGGACGGCAATCGAGATCCAGGAGACGGTGATCGACAACCAGACCCTATACGTCAAGGTGAAGAACACCGGAAGCGAGTCTATCGTGGACTTTCCCTCCATCGACGTCTACCTCCAGGTTGAGGGCGAACCGGTCTACGTCCCCTACGGCACCGATCTCAACCACTGGAGCAAGGTAAGCATCGAACCCGACGGTGTCCACCCGGGCCAGATCGATCCCGGCGAGACCCTGACCATCTCTATCACATATGCGGTAGGTGTTACTCCTCCTACATGGGTCCAGGTCGTCACTCCGAATGGCGTCACCGGTTCGGCATACATAAACTCAGGTGAATAACAGATGAACACGAGCGTAGACGCAAACAGCAATACCCTCGAGAAGCCCGACATCCTCTCGACCGGGAACACCGAGCTCGACAAGAAGATCGCCGATGGCCTCCCGCTCTCGTCGCTCACCCTCGTCGAGGGTGAGAACGACACGGGAAAGAGCGTGCTTACCCAGCAGATCATCTGGGGTGCCTTAAAGCAGGGGTTCAACGTCGATCTATTCTCGACCGAGAACACGAGCAAGAGTTTCCTCTCCCAGATGGAGTCGATGAGTCTCGATATCTCCGACTACTTTGCCTGGGGCTACCTTCGGGTCTTTCCCATGCACGTTGTGGGTTTCGAGTGGACAAAGGAGAAGATGCAGGGAACGCTCGAGCGGATGATCGCCTACATGGAGCAGAGCAGAGCAGAGGTGATCGTCATCGACTCGCTCACCCTCTTCACCGAGTACGCGACGCAGGACACGGTCCTCACGTTCTTTACCAACTGCAAGAACCTCGTGGACCACGGGAAGACCATCTTGATCACCCTGCATACCTACGCCTTCGTTGAAGACTCTCTTGTCCGGATCCGATCGATCTGCGATGCGCACCTCTTCATGAAGAAGGCACTCGTCGGAGGCAAGTATGTTATGATGCTTGAGGTCGTCAAGGTCCGCGGTGCACGAAAGACTACAGGAAACATCATCAGTTTCGAAGTTCATCCCGGGTACGGCATGAAGATCATCCCGGTCTCGGTCGCGAAGGTGTGAAGCATGGGATCGGCGTTGGAAGCAACGGTAACCCTCCCCTTCGAGCCTGAGTTCATCGATGAGGGGAATGATTGCTACAACAACGTGGAGTCCTGCGCGCTTTACCGAATGCTCCCGGCAAACGCCCGGGATTACGTTAAGGAGAGTCCCCATCTTCTTGAGTATCTCCACATCCTGCCGGTCAACACCGTCGGGATCCCTCTCTTCCTCTCGGAACTGAAAAAAGACTTGCGTTCGATTGAGAACCCGAACATCATTTACCCGGTGAATGAGACGACGTTCATCCACATCTTCCCGGACCCGGATGACGTCCGAAACTGGTATATCCCGATCGAGCCGTCGTTTCTCCATTCCGTCAAGGCAATCCTCCCGGTGATCGAGGAGAAACTAATCGATATGATCGATGCTCTTGACGAAGAGCCGGTGACCGAGAAAGCGCGTATTGAGGTGCTCAAGAACTTCATCCGGCAACTTGTGTACATCCAGCAGCCAGGCGAGGTGATCGACCCATCCCTGCTCGCTGGCGCCGAACCAAAAGACTTTAAGGCCCGGATCAAGAACTTCCTCACCAGCGATATCGGTGCGTCGCCAAAGCCGCCGCGGGTCTCCTCCGACCGTCTCGAGCTTGCCGACGGAAGGCTGGTCCTCTCGCCGCAGGAGTATAAGGCGCTCGAATACCTGATCATCCGCGACAAGATCGAGATGGGAACACTCAAACCGTTCCTCTCCGACTCCTACATCGAAGATATCACCTGCGACGGCGTCGGCCCGATCTTTATCGAGCACAAGATCTTCAAGGGCTTGAAGTCTGTCGTCGGGTTCCGGGACTCAGCGGAGCTCGATGCTTTTGTCATCAAACTCGCCGAGCGGATCAAGCGGCCGCTGACGTACAGAAACCCCATCGTGGATGCGACCCTCCCTGACGGCTCACGTATCAACATCGTTTACGGGACCGAGATCAGCAAGCACGGGAGCAACTTCACCATTCGTAAAGTGAACGAGGTTCCCCTGAGTATCCTGCAGGTCATCGAGAGCGGGGCATGCAACTACATGATGGCTGCCTACCTCTGGATCTGCCTTGAGTTCGGAATGTCGCTGTTTGTCTCCGGAGAGACGGCGAGCGGCAAGACAACGACCTTAAACGCGCTTACGACCTTCCTCCCGCCAGAGAGTAAGATCGTTTCCATTGAGGATACCCCGGAACTGACGGTCCCTCACCGTAACTGGACCCGCGAGGTCGCGAAGGCCAAGGGGAAGGGTGAAGGTGAAGGCGCGGATGTCACAATGTTCGACCTCCTGAAATCCGCCCTCCGTCAGCGTCCGAACCGGATCCTGGTCGGTGAGATTCGTGGTGTGGAAGGCTCCGTCGCTTTCTCTGCGATGCAGACCGGTCACCCTGTGATGAGCACCTTCCACGCCGCATCGGTTGAGAAACTGATCCAGCGTCTCTGTGGTGATCCGATCAATATTCCGAAGACTTATGTCGACAACTTAAATCTGGTCATCATCCAGAGCGCTGTAAAACGCCCCGATGGCGAAACCGTCCGAAGGATGCTCAGCATCAACGAGCTCGTCGGTTATGACCCTGAAACCCAGGGGTTCTCCTTCATGGCGACGTTCATCTGGGACCCTGCAACCGATACCTTTACCTTCACCGGGAAAGGGAGCAGTTACCTCCTCGAGAATAAGATCGCAACGATGCTTGGTATCCCCGAGAATCGGCGGGCCGATATCTATGATGAAGTCGATAAACGTGCGAGAATTCTTGAGCGGCTTCACAAAGCAGGGTACACCCAGTTCTGGGACCTCTTCCACATGACCACGAAGATCAGGAAGCAAGGACTGCTTAACATAGAGGTGTAGTATTGTTTGAGGATATGGCCGAGCGGTTGCGAACCGCAAACCAGGGAAAGATGCCGTTTGAGGAGCAGGTTGAAGCCCTCTACAATATCCGGGACTATATCCTCGAGAAGAAGAAGATGGAGCAGGACCTGCTCCTCATGTACACCTACATGGCTGCGATCACCACGGCTTCCGTAACCCGGCCTGAAATCTTCCAGTACACCTCCGAGCGGTTTGAATACATTCCCTCGCGCTACATCGCAAAAGTACAGCGTCTGGTTGCTGGATGGGGGCACAGTTATGCCAGCGGGCTTCGGGCGATCGCTGATAGGTGCCGGAACGAAACCCTCCAGAGCATGCTCCATCGGTACGCCAACGCTATTGACTCCGGCGTTCCGGATGATGATTTCATCGGCACGGAATTATCAAGCATCCGGAGCATCTACCGCAACACGTTTGAGCAGGGGATTGAACTCCTGAAGAAATGGGGTGACGCCTACATCGCGATGCTCCTCTCCGCCGCCCTTGTTGCCATCATCCTCATGATATCGGTGGCTATTTACGCTCCCGAAGGAATAGACGCGACCCTGAACACATCCTACTTTATTATTCTCGTGATATCGGTCTTCGGCCTTACAATCATGTATCGGGCTGTCCCCGATGATCCCCGCACGCACGGGCTTGCCGAGATCTGCTCAAAGGAGCAGGAGATCATCAGGAGACTGGAGCGGTTGGTCGTCCCGATTACCGCAGCAATCGCACTTGTGCTCATTCTTCTCGGCGTCAACGCGGGTATCATCTTCCTGCTTGTCGGCCTGCTCCTGATGCCTCTCGGGATTATCGGCTATATCGACGATGTGAACGTCATCAATCGGGACAACGATTTTGCCACGTTCATCCGGAGTCTCGGCTCGGTGATGGGAGGTAAGGGGATCACCACCGCTGACGCGCTCCAGGAAGTGGACCGAAAATCGCTTCCCTACCTTGAACCGTTCATCGACTCGGTTGCGTCGAAGTTAAACCTCGGACTCGATGAAGCCGGAAGCTGGAGGAAGTTCATCGGCGAGACCGGCAGTTACCTGATCTACAAGTACATGAACATCTTCCGCGATGCCGTCACCCTCGGCGGATCCCCGGACCAGATCGGGAAGATTGTCGGCTCCTCGATGCTCGAGCAGGTGCTGCTCCGGAGGAAGCGCGACATGATGGTGAAAGGATTTGTCGTCCTGCTCGTCCCGATGCACGCGGCGATGATCGGGATCTTCGTCTTCCTCTTTGAGATCCTTCTAACCATGTCCCATGCTGTGGCAGAAGTAATGAATCACTTTGATGAGGCCTCAGCAGCGCTCACGGGTGGGTCATCCACGCTCGGTGGATCCGCGATCGGTTCCTTAAGTATCTTCGTAAATTTCCCGGAAGACACGATGCGAGCCTATGTCGTGACAATCCTCCTGATGCTGACTGTTGCAAATATGCTTGCAGGAAAGATTGTCATGGGTGGTGACCGCTACCTGTACTACTTCTTTGCAAGTCTGCTCTGTGTGGCCACCGGCATCGTCTACATCGTGGCTCCGATCGTTGTGAGTACATTCTTTACCATTCCGACATTCGTGGGGATTTAGTATGAGAGAAAGTTTACGTCGTCCACTCCTGTTCCTGATCACAGTTGGTACAGGCTCCCTGATCATCATCGCCGATGCCTCCATCGAGGTCATCGTCGCTGGCACCGTACTTGCAGGATTTCTCGCGCTCGTCGCCACCGGGGCGCTCGACCTTGCGGAACTGAGACCGTCGAGGCTGCGCACGGCGCTCCGGGAGCGTAAGGATGACAGCAAACATAGCGAAGCATCTGAGCTTAAGGCAGCCGGTGAAACGGTGGAAAAACCGTCTCTCATTCAGAGGCTCGCGGCCACCGAGATCAATCTGCCCGGCATGCTCGGGACCTTCGTTGCATCGATTCAGGATGCGATCAGACACGCCCGCGCCCCCGAAAGCGAGAAGAAAAGGAAGATTGCGAAGGTCGATGCCATGCTCGATCAGGCTGTCGGCGGGGCAGCCGGGAGCCAACTCGTAGGATCGACCTCAGCGAAAGGCAGCGAGGCAGCGGTCGATCCCCTGGCTTCGCTTGCAGATCTCGATCTCGCTTCCCTGGATGATCTCGATCTCGACGGCGAGACATCCGGCTCCGGAACAGCATTTGAGTCGGAAGGAATCTCTCTCCTCTCTGAAGAAGAGGCAGATGCCGTAGCGGATATCCTCAAGGAAAACCTGAGCGATCTTAGCGACCTCGATCTCACACCCGGCAGCGATCCCTCTGATGGCGCAGGCGGTCTCTCAACCCCCGGCGAGCCTGCCATGGCGCTTCCGCCGGTGGCTGCTGGGGAGGCCCGCGGATTCCCTGCGGGTGATGTACAGGAAATGAACGCGTTGCTCGGCGATGACCTCTCTGAACTTGAGGACGTGAATCTTGATGAGATCGAGGTCGAAGGGGAAGAGCATGAAGAAGTAGTTGAGACACAGGTGCAAAAGGCGCAAGAACCTGTTTCAAACGAAAAAGCGCTCCTTGAGGAACTGCAAGAAGAGTCGGAAGAAGACTTTGATATGGTCTCCTTTGCGTCCGGCGGCGTCGTTGAGGATGATCTGATCACCGAGCTCAAATCTGAGGTGAAGAAGAAAAAGTTCGTGGAGGACCTCAGTCTGGTTCGCGAACTGAAAGGGGAAAAGTTCAACGCGAAAGACCTTGCTGCAGAACTTGAGGATATTCTCGCGGCGATGAAATCATAAACAGTGAAGTCTGCCGCAGACTAATGCTAGAAGGGTGAAAATGAAGTCTGTTCCAATAAAAATCGAGTATGGGGGCAAATGGGTTGCGACAACCATGGGTATCGGAGAGGATCGGATCCGCATCGATGCCCCTCTCAATCGTGAGGTGCCCTACAAGTCCATGGTTGATCTCAGAGAGAAGAAGAACCAGGTGGTGATCACTGCTGGTGCAAATGGGGAAGATGTTTATCAAATTGCATCCGTCGAGAAGGTCCTCACAGTCTTGAAAAAGTTTATCATCATGCAATGCAGCGCCTACCGGTTAAACGCCTTCTTCATGTCCCCCGCAATCCGCGGTGGAGTCCTTGTCCAGGATGCCCGGTGGAATAAGGGAGCGATTGCCGTCATGAAGACCGGCATCTGGTTTGTCAGCCAGGACACTCAGGTCTGCATTCCACTAGATGAGGTGGCCGACATCGAACTCACATCCCGCGAGATCCAGGAGAAGAATCTCGATGTCGTAAAGATCGATCACCTCATTGAGAATGAGGTCGTGACAAGTTTTGTCCTCTGTCCACTGACGACACTTCAGGTTCTCTACAACTTCCTTAAAGAGGCGACGCGTGACTTCGAGGTAAATGAGGAGATCGACCCCCTGATCGGGCAGGTGGCCATGCTGGTCTACAGCGGGATGGATTCGAGTGCTATTGAGAATATGCTCAAACTCTCCCACAAGGACATTGACGCCATCTATGAACAACTCATCAACAAGGGACTCGCCGAAGTACTCTATGTAAGAAAGGAGGTTCAGTTGACGGCGAAAGGGGTAAGATACATCTCTAACGCAATGAAATCACCAACAGGTTAATGAGATTATTTCTTTAAAACGCGAAAGTCTATATACCATTTTTTCCAAATGATCAATAAGTGGTGCTTGATGGGGAGAATCCTGATCGTCGATGATACAATGTTTATGCGAACGCTGTTAAAGAACATCCTCTTCTCCGGCGGGCACGATATTGTCGGTGAAGCCGCGGACGGAGCTGAGGCACTTGCTAAGTACCAGGAATTAAAACCCGATCTCGTCACGATGGATATTGTTATGCCGAAAATGAATGGGATCGAGGCGCTCAAGGCCATAAAAGCTGCTGACCCGTCTGCAAAGGTTATTATGTGCACAGCAGTCGGCCAAGAGCAGATGGTCAAACTCGCTGTCAAAAGCGGGGCGAAAGGTTACATCATCAAGCCGTTCCAGGCTCCGAAAGTTCTTGAAGAAGTAAAGAACGTTCTCAGTGCGTGATCATGATTCGGGTTTTGATCGTCGACGACTCACTCTTTATCCGGACGATACTCCGGGATATGCTCAAAGGCAGTCCGGATATAGAGGTCATCGGGACGGCGGTCAATGGTATTGATGCCCTCAAGAAGATATCGGAGCTCGAACCTGACGCCATCACCCTTGATATCGAGATGCCCAGAATGGGTGGTCTTGAGGTGCTCGAAGCACTCCAGGGGATGAGTCCTAGGCCGAAGGTGCTCGTCTTGAGTACGCTGACATCCCGGCAGGCCGAGATGACTCACCGGGCGCTTCGCCTTGGGGCGGACGATTTCATGCTCAAACCGAGAGATATCCAGAACGTCAAAGGGATAGAGAAGGAACTCATCCAGAAGATCCGAAACCTTGTCGTTCTTCCTACGGCCGTAAAGCCTATTGCAACCCGGAGGAATGCCGCCGATACAGTGGTGCTGATAGGTTCTTCGGCCGGGGGACCGCCGATGCTTGACACACTCCTCTCCGCACTCCCGGCTGAGTTGCCTGCGGCAGTCATCGTCACCCAGCATATGCCCGAGGGATTCACTGCATCGCTTGCCGAGCGCCTGAATCGCGTATCGCACCTGCCGGTAAAGGAGACTGAAAACGGGGACACTCTGGAGGCCGGAGTGATCCTGGTCTCGAAGGCGGGCTACCACACTGTGATCTCAGGGGAGTATGCCGGTGCCGGCAGAAAGTACGGACGGGTCGTCCACTCGACCGCTCCTCCCCTCCATGCGGTCCGGCCCGCCGTGGACAAGACTTTCTCCTCAGCGGCGCGCGTTTTTGGTCCACGCACCGTCTCGGTTATCCTCTCGGGGATGGGATGCGACGGCGGCGAAGGGACTCTTGCTGTGAAGACCGCGGGCGGGACCACGATGGTCTGCGCTGAAGAGGACTGTCTCGTATATGGGATGGCACGTTCTGCCCTTGCAAGAAACTGCGTCGACAAGGTGGTTCCACTCAAGAATCTGGCGCATGAGATCGCGAGAACTGTTGTTCGGTTCGGGGTCAACCATGTCTGATGAAGAGGTATACCGGAAGTTATTCGTAGAGGAGTCGCGGGAGAATCATGAGAATATTGTGAGCAACCTCCTTGCTCTTGAGAGCGGAGAAGATCATCAGGCCGCCATCGACGAGATCTTCCGTTCTGCACATACCCTCAAAGGGATGTCCGCGTCGATGGGATTTGATGCGATGGAGCACCTCTGCCACTCGATGGAAGATGTCTTCTCACTCATCCGCAACGGCCAGCAGGAAGTTACCGCAGCTCTCATCGACCTTCTGCTCAACTGCACCGATGTAATCGAGGATATGCTGGACGCTATCGAAGCGGGAGAGCCTCTCTCGGACGAACAGTCTGCGCAACTGGTGCAGGAACTCAGGGCCTTTGCCGAAGATAAGTCCACGGCAGGGCAAGAAGTGTCCAATGAAGCGCCTCCCGTGGAGCAGGCCGGAGGGGCAGATGAGTGTCCAATCTACACTCTCTCGATTGCCGTTGACCCGGCCAGCACCATGAAAGACGTCAGGGCTATGCTGGTTCTGCAGAACCTCGAGGAGATAGGGACAATCGTATCAACTACCCCCTCGCGGGAGCTCATTGAAGATGGGAAGTTCGGTGACTCATTCGAGGTTCAGGTTGCCTGTGAGGCAGGGGAGGATGCGCTCAGAACAGTCGCTTCCGGCACTGAGATCTCACTCCTTTCCCTCACTCAGTCGCCGGCAGGGGGGGTGGTGAAGGAGTCTTCACCCAGCCCTGCGCCCGGTCCTGCACCCAGTCCGGTCCCGGCCCCTCAGGTTAAACCACAAGCAGAGCCTAACGTCAAACCGCAAACAGAATCAGCGCCGCCGCAACATAGGTCTGCAAAGAGCGAGAAAAGCCGCGAGATCAAGAATATTCGTGTCGATATTCAGCGGCTTGACCGCATGATGAACCTCGTTGAGGATCTGGTTATCAACCGCGGACGTCTTGAGCAGATCGCAAGAAAATACAATATCAAAGAGTTTGACGAGGCTCTGAATATGATCGGCCGTTCGGTCTCCGATCTCCAGAACCTCATGATGGGGATCCGCATGATGCCGCTCGAGCGTATTTTCAACCGTTTCCCGAGGGTCGTGCGGGATGTAGCGAATCACGACAAGAAGGAGGTTGAATTCATCATTGAGGGCGGTGAAACCGAACTTGATCGGAGCATTATGGACGGTCTCGCTGATCCGCTCCTGCATCTCATCCGAAACGCGGTAAACCATGGCATTGAAACCCCTGAGATCCGTGAGGCTAATGGAAAATCAAGAACTGGATTGGTCCGGCTGACGGCATACAGGGATAAAGACAACGTCGTCATCGAGGTTGAGGATGACGGAGCCGGTATTGACCCTGAGAAACTCCGAAGGAAGGCTGTGGAAAAAGGACTCATGACATCCGAAGCCGCTTCCGCCGCAACGAGAGATGACCTGATTAATCTGCTCTTTGAGCCCGGTTTCAGTACGGCTGAGACGATCACCGACATCAGCGGCAGGGGTGTTGGGCTTGATGTAGTCAAAAAGACGATCGAATCGCTCAAAGGAACGATCAAAATTGAGTCTGAGTTGGGCAAGGGAACGAAATTCGAGTTGGTGTTGCCCCCGACGATGGCAATCATCGATGTGATGATGGTCCGCATTAACGGGATGCGCTGTGCTATTCCTATCAGCAATGTCGTTGAGGTTGCGCAGATACGGATGGAGGCGATCCACCAGATCGGCAACAGCGAGGCGATCTTGCTCCGTGACCAGATTCTTCCCATGTACCGCCTGGAGGATATGTTCGGTCGAGCACCCAAGAGCGATACGCTTGTTGTGTTGCAGAATAACGGTAAGAAATGCTGCATAGTTGTTGATACCGTTGATGGGAAGCAGGAGGTAGTGGTAAAACCGCTCTCCGCGCTTGCGGGCAACTGCCGCGGGATCAGCGGGATCACCATCCCCGGAGATGGCGATGTCGTCCCGGTACTCGATGTAAATACAATGATTTAAGTGAGGCTTTTATGAAACTCGATACAATTCAAAAAGATGCGCTAGCAGAGTTTGGAAACATTGGTGCTGCCCACGCAGCAACAACCCTCTCCCAGATGTTGATGTGCCCTATTGAGATGACGGTGCCGGACGTGCAGGTCGTCGATATCGCCGAGATACACAAGTACGTCAGCAATGAGATATCGGCCATGATCGTCTTCCAGATTCAGGGCGAGGTTGCGGATGGAGGTTATGTCATCGTCAGCATGCCCAAACAGACCATCATCCAGCTGACGAACTTGATGCTCGGCACGGGCGATCCGGATCGTGATATCAACGAGATGGATCGGAGCGCCGCAATCGAGATCGGGAACATCATGATATCGGCATTTCTTGATGCAACCGCAGAACTGCTGGGCATCGTCATGCTGCCATCCCCGCCGGCGCTGGCCATCGATATGGCGCATGCAGCCTTTGAGTCCGTCGTCGCACAGATGGCTGGTGAGGTGAATGATGTCATCATCTTCAACACCATGTTGACGAGCGAGGCACCGCCTGTTTACGGTGGTATCTTCATGCTTCCGAACGTGGATCTCATGCACCAGCTGTCCCTCATGCTTGAGCGCTTGATGGAACCACTCTCATAGCCCATCCTTGGAATAGCATGGATAACAACTTCTTCGCAGAGGGAGAGGGCGTGATCCTCGGCCTTGGTGAATACATGGTAGGAAAATGTCCAATGGGGACGATCGGGCTTGGATCCTGCATCGCACTCATCCTGCATGACCAGCGCAGATCCCTTGCGGGACTCGCCCATGTTATGCTCCCCGAGAGCCGCGGAAACACCGACCGTCCCGGTAAGTTTGCAGATACAGCCGCAATCGCCCTCTTTGAAGAGATGGAGGAGTTCGGAAGCACAAAATTCTCGGTCACTGCGAGTATTGTCGGTGGTGCGAGCATGTTTGAGTACTCGGCAAACTTCCTCAACATCGGTGAGCGCAACATTGCTGCAGTGAAAGATAAGCTCCGCGAATTGGGCATTCAGATTGAGCACGAAGAGACCGGTGGAAAGGTCGGGCGATCCGTGTATTACTGGCCGGAAGGGAAGGGTCGCCTCATCATCAAGAGGGCGGATGGCACATGCACCGAGTTCTAATTCTCTCCCTCATTGTTCTATCCCTTCTCGTCCCCGCCTCGTCGGCCCTGTACATCAAAGAGCCTGATTTTTATACCGGTATTGCATCAGCCGGAGTGAAGGACGTAACGAACGGTTTGTATGGCGATGTCATCTTTGCAACCGATTACGGTATCTCTGTATATACGGAAGATGGCACCTGGTACTCTCTCAACCCCAGGCACCCGGGAGAGACGGCGTATGGCTGGCTCACTCCTCTTGACGCTATGGTATCCGCGATCGCCCTGGATGCAGAGGGATGTCTCTGGATCGGGTATCCGAAAGGGTTGCAGTTCGGAGATGAGGCGGGATATCAGGTCATTGATGATCCGGTGCTCCTTAAGAACCGCAACATCAATAGCATAACGCGGTGGGGAGATGAGATGTGGGTCGCCACCGGACGGGCAGGCCTCCTCCGCTACCACGATGGTAACTGGACGTGGTATAAACCGTTCGGGCCCGAAGGCCTCGAGTGCTACACCGTCTTGAGCATGGCGGTCGATGCCGCAAGCGATGCTCTCGTCATCGGGTCCGAGAAGGATGGTATCCAGGTTCTCAAGAACAATTCTGGAGTGATCTCTTTTGAGAGTGTTACCTACCGCGGCGAACCGCTTCGAGGAATATCTGAAGTGCGGGTCAACCCGTTTGGAGGCGTCTATCTCTTCAACCGCACGACGGTCCTTCAGCGCACCCCTGATGGGGAAGTCGTGCCGGTCCTTGACAGCGGGAGCCTGAGCGCGTTCCCCGTCTATATAAACGATATTGCGGCAACGCCGGATGGGATGCTTCTTGTCGCATCCACAAACGGGATCTATGGGTGGGACGGGATGAATGTGACCCTGCATATCACGTCAGGGGACGGGATTCGTTCGAATGCTGTCAAGAAACTCTTCATCGATGCCGCCGAAAGATGCTGGTTTGTTGTCCCCGGAAACGTGGGTTACATTCCGCTGCCAGCAGGTTTGGCTTCCCTTGACCTCTCTGCCGTTTCGACGCAGACGACGCCTGAAGTACCGGTGACCACCGCCCTTCCCGAAACTCCGCAGGAGACCCTGGCTCCGGAAGTGACGCCCGGAGTGACTCCCGGAGAGTCTCAAGGCGCACTTGAGAGGGTGTGGGCGTCTCTTGGGGGACGGTTGGGGTCAGTGATCGGCCGGTGAGCGAACTGCGAGATCCAGCGGGAAAGATATTTCAATTCTCCTAATGCGGATCTCATGGGCCCCCTCCGGGCCCTGCCGCCAAAACCCCTCAGCCTTCCTGTGCTCGATTCCTTGGGGTACGTGCGACCGGCGTCCTGGCAGCCGGATTCAATGAGGATTGGACCTGTATATCTCTCTGAAAATGAGAAGGGAGTGGAGAAGGAAGCCTTGAAACCCAACCTCAAGACTTCGAGACTTCTGCATAATAGTATTCTCCGGCAGCGACTTGCTCCCGGTCCAGGAACGACCCTGGCTTATTGATCCGCGGTCTCCCGCTCTTGTCACGCCGGAATGTGATCCCGAGCGCCTTGAGGAACCGGTTCATGCCCGGCGCCATATCGAACGGACCGGCAGCCGTGCCGTGGACGCCCGGTTCGCCCTCAAAGACCAGTATCCGGTCGCTGATCATATCGATGACGTAGATGTCGTGGTCGATCACGAGCGTGCTTGCGTCCCGCCCTTCGGCGTGCTTCCTGATCATGCGCGAGATCTTCACGCGCTGCTCCACATCGAGGTGAGCGCTCGGCTCGTCCAAGATGTAGAGGTCGGCATCGCGGGAGAGGCAGATTGCGATCGCGACCCGCTGGAGTTCCCCGCCGGAGAGTGTGTTCACCGGCGCCTGGAGGAGCTGTGAGAGGGAGAGTGGCTCCAGGATCTCGTGCTGATAGTATGATGTGTCAAACTTTGCCGTCGTCCGGCGGAGGACCTCCTCGACGGTTGCATCGGTGTCACCCTTGATATACTGCGGCTTATACGAGATCCGCACCCGGGTATCCATTGCCCCGGTATCGGGCTCGATCACTCCGGCGAGGAGCTGGGCAAACGTGCTCTTCCCGATACCGTTCGCCCCGAGCACTCCGAGAACCTCACCGTTCCGAATCTCTCCGCCGTCGACGGTGAGCGAGAATTGATCAAAGCGCTTTGTCATCGCCGGGAACGCAAACAGCGTCTCCCGGTCCGTGTCGGCTGCGTGGGCCCGGGCTTCAAACGTCACCGCATACTCTCTGAACCTGACGTTCTCCTCGGGAAGGAACCCCTCCAGGTACTGGTTGATACCCACCCGGACGCCTTTGGGATGCGTGATGACACCAAAGACCGCCGGTTCACCATAGGCGATATGCACAGTATCGGCAAGCATATCGAGGATGGCGAGGTCGTGCTCGACGATCACGACCGGCCGCTCCGCGGCGAGTTCCCGGATCAGGTTCGCCGCGGCCATCCGCTGATAGACGTCAAGGTACGGCGTGATCTCATCAAGGAAGTAGAAGTCGGCATCGCGGGCAAGACTGGCGGTGAGCGCGACCCGCTGGAGTTCCCCGCCGGAGAGCGTCTTGATTGACCGGTCGAGAATTGGCCCTAGCGAGAGCCGATCAATGTAATAATCAAGTTTCCCGCGCTCATCGGTGGTTGCGAGGAGGTCACGCACCGACCCGGAGAAGACCTTCGGGATCTGGTCGATATACTGGGGCTTGACCGCGACCTTCACGCTCTTCTGCGAGAGCATCTGGAGGTAGTCGAAGAGTTCGGTCCCCTGGTAGAGGTCGAGGACGTCCTTCCAGGAGGCCTCGGCATCGGTCTTTCCCAGGTTCGGGACGAGCGTTCCTGAGAGGATCTTCACCGATGTGCTCTTGCCGATACCATTGGGCCCGAGGATGCCAGTAACCTTCCCCTCGATGGGGATCGGGAGCCCGTAGAGGACGAAACCGTTTCTGCCATAGCGGTGCGTCGGTTGGTCAAGTTGCTCGGGGAGGTTGACGATATCGAGCGCCTCAAACGGGCATTTCTTCACGCAGATACCGCACCCGACACAGAGTTCTTCCGATATGGCGGCCTTCTGGTCTTCACCGATGATGACTGTCTCATCGCCGGTTCGGACACGCGGGCAGTAAAGGATGCACTCGGTGCCACACTTGATGGGGTGACACCGATCACGGTGTACAACAGCAATACGCATGGGTGATCACAGAACGGTGGTGGTCAAAAGGATCGTCCAGGTTATGAACCAGAGCGCGAACGTCATGAAGCTCTGGTAGAACCAGTCTTTTCCGGTCAGAGCCATGTAGTCGATCCGGATAAGCATGAAGATGTGCTTCTGAAAGACAACCCCCGCCGCGAGGAGAAGGATACCGATGATGGCGTTTGGCTGGAGTCCGTTCACCGGATCGGGGGTGCCGGAGAGGTAGAACGAGAGCGCTCCGGTAAGTATGCCCATAAAACAGGCTACAAGCGTCCGCTTAATCCGATTTCTGTGCTCGATCTGCTTCTCGGCACGAGTCCGCGGCCGTGTATTCTCGACCTCTGCTGCTACCACATTCTCGCTCATCGTGACACCAGTCTTACGCCATTCCTGAAAGGGATGTCTCACCTCGGGACGGCGGTCCGGGCAGCACATAGCGGGCTTCCGGCCCCTTCCTGGATTGACGGAATCACTACAATATAGGGTGTTCTCCGGTTATAAAGGTAGGTACCCCTGGCTCTGGGGAAACTGAGGTTCGGCAGATCGAAGGTGTTTGCGGCGGCTTTCCCTATGATAGGATAGATTAGAGGTAGTGATGTACAAGATGGCGCGTTCTGGCTGCCAGGGCTCCCATGCTTGGTCGCACAGGAAAGCCTTAGGTGGCCCGAATTTCACTCGATCTTATACCGCAGGATTGCCGCAATACCCCCGAGGGCTTCAAGGCGCTCTCCGGGTTCAAACTCGGTGCTCATCACGACGATCGACGCGCTCATATACTCGGCATCCTTGATGATACGCGTTGCCTCTTCGTCACGGAGCCGGGTGTCGGAGACCAGGATCGTTTCTACCGCACCGTAAGCGACCGCTTTGCCGACTTCGTCAATGCCATAGGCGACAGCACCGTTGGTCGCGATCCGGCGCAGGACCTCATCCATCAGCCTGACTTCGCGTGCAAGGTGAAGGTCGCCGAGGAGCCGCTCGAGAACCCCCTGCCCGATCACCTCCTGGACAGCGCCCCGTCCGACACGCCGTGTCTCGACGGTGGTCATCCGCTCTGCAAGGTCCGGAGCCTGGACTTTTGCATAGTTCACGAATTCGTCTTTCACGAACCCCGGGCCTGCGACGATCAGGGGGCCTGTGACCGCGGCGATAGCCTCAAGCGTCTTCTCAAAGAGCGCCGACCGGGTTCCGGTGTCCGCACCCTTGCTGCTCCCGGCCGTGACGGTCGTTACCCATTCCGGGCCGAACTGCCGCAGACGGTAAACCTGCGCTTCACCCTCCTCGACGCTCACGACATGGACCACACCATATGCAGAGGCGTCGACGGCCCGGCGTATCCGCTCGCAGTCGACGGAACGCCACTGTTTGATGACCGAGATCTCGAAGCCCGCTTCTACGTTTAAGGTGTGGTGTGCGGAGACATCCACCCCGCTCTCGATGACCCCGCTGATGCGGAGACGGTTCGTGTGCTGATGGAACTCCACTTTCTCGACCCGGATTCCCAGTCGCACCGGCCGCTTCTCTATCTTCTCGGGCCGAATTTTATCGCTTGCTCCCTCGACACTCCGGAAGGTCGTCGCAAAGACGAGGTCGCCGGGTCCGACCAGGTGGGAGAGGTGCCAGAGATCGTCAAGCGTCTCTGGAAAGAGACGTATCTCGCCGTACTGCTTTTTTAACTCGCAAACTTCAGCCTTCATGGTTCTACGATATCAGAGCCGCCGGGAGGAATGAATGCGGCGACCGTCTCGGTGTTTAAGGCGGACTTGAGCCCTTTCCACTCTTCCTCCGGGAGTTTCTCTCTGAGTGCCCGGACAACCTTCTTTGCGATATCGTTCGGCTCAAACTGCCCGGGACGAAGTTCTACCCATACTTTCGCGCGTTCTCTGATGGCCGCTGCTGGGCCGCCGATGACGGCGACCTCCGGCGTCATCGCTAGACCGATCGCCACCCCGAGCGGGACGTTCCTGAAGTACTGCCGCTCGCCACGGATGATGAACGCTCCGCGGGCGACGTATTCGCCGGACTCGGCTGTCTTGCTCACCTGGTCGGGGCGGGCGGCATAGACGTCCGCAGTGAAGTGCCCGGCCTTCCAGGCATTGGAGTAGGATGCGGCAAACTGCACGGCCTCGTCCAGGTGTTCGGTCGTGCCTTTCACGATGACGACGCTTCCGCCGTGGACGTCGGCGTGGATGAAGAGATCCCCGCCTTCCATATATTTCTTGACGAGTTCTTCGTTCTGGGAAGCGTCACGGCCACCTATGACAAGGACTCCGTCGCTCGTGGTGAACCAGCGGAACCGGTGGTACCACCGCTTCTTCTGGAGGGCAAGGCTCTGCTTTCGCCGGGGCTTCTCGGGCACCGTACGCTCCATCGCCGCGAGTGCGCCGGCCTTCTTCTTCTTGAACTTCTTTATCTGGTCGTAATAGCGGCCGATGTTCTGCTCGATCGTCTCGTGGACGTAGACCATCACCCGCTCGCCCGATAGTTCGAGGTCCACCGCCGCCTCCGCAGGGTGGACCGCACGGACCATCTTTGCTGTCGGGTTGTTGCCGTTGGATTTGAGGATTCGCTCGATCTCCTGCCAGGATCGGGTCTTGCTCGCTTCATCAAGCGTCGTTATGATCTCGGCAACAGTCGTGTAGTTCTCGTAGAACACCTCCACGATCCGCTCGTAACGTTCGATCTTCTTCTCAAAGCCTTTGATCGCCTCCTCCTGACGGCGGCGGATCACCTCCGCCTGGGAGAGGCGCGGTTTCTCTGTCGCGACCTCCCCCTTCTCGCCTGCAATCTTCGGGTAGAAGGCATCGAGCGCCTCGCTGAAGGTTGTAAACCGCTCGCGAACCTCTTCATTGCCGAGCAGAACCGGCCAGCACCCGGAGGGTGTTATCACCGGCTCCCGGGACTTCTCGACGCTCGTGATCAACCGCTCGAGGGCCTTGCGGACCGTCTCCGCATCCACCTCTTTCGCCGCGGCGTTCTTATCGACGCCCGCGAGTCTGCAGACCTCCTCGGCATACGCGCCGCCGAGCATGCACCCGACGGCAAGAGTCCGGACGATGTCCCGGTCGGACCCGGCGAGCATACTCTCAAACTCAGCAGGGGAGAGTGCCGAGCAGTCCGATCCCTCGAAGGCGTAGACCGCACCCGGGATCACCTCCCGGTTCTTGAACCGGTGGTGCCAGAGGGGTTTGATTATTGTATATCCTTCGTCGCAGAGAACCGTGTTTCCCTCGTCGAAGAGTTCGAATATGAGATGATAGGTCGTGTCGTGTTTCCCGACATCGATACATATCGTGCGCTCGAGTCCGAGCTGGCGGATACCGAGCACTTTCCCGCCATCAAGGTGCTTTCGAAGCAGCATCGCAAAACTCGGCGGGTTCTTTGGCGGGTTGGGGAACTCTGCGGTGAAGTGGGCACGCCGCCCCATCTCGACGAGCAGTTGGTATTTCGCCCGGTCTTCACCGTTCAGCCTGATTCCAAGGGTCATTGCGTCGAACTGGTAGATCTTGCCGACCCAGAGCGGGAGGCGATCGGCAGCCTCCGCTACCAGTGCCCGAAGATCGACCCCGCTCATTCCCTGTAATGTTGCCATTGACTCCAGAATACATTCGGTCCGGTACCTAAAGAAGGGTACGGGCGGGTGATGCAGGTTCTTGGTCCGGCAGGAGACGAACAGGAGGGGCGTGCCAGTAAAATAGTGGGGATAAAGCCCCGTACACTGGACCGTGGGGGTATCACTCTAAGGGGTGGGAACCGGGGGAGTGCGATGGTTCGTAGAGAACCTGAGTTCAAGCAACCGAAGGGTGCGGAGGGGTTTGCTCCCTTCTCGCACCTTGCGGTGCTCACGCTCACTCTCGTTTGCGCCTCGAAACTCTTCGAGTATTTCAAGTTCGCTTCGCTCGCACTTCATACCTGACGGTGCTCGAGTTCCTGTCCCGAAAATGCTTTGCGTTTTCTCAAACCCCGTCCCTTCAGGACAGCTCGAAATGTGTTGATACCCTTATGGCTCCACCTGAAACGGATTCCCACTGGACATCGCATTACAGGGGGGAGGGGATAGGGGAGGGGGGATGCTCCCCCCTCCCCACCTGGCGGTGGTCGAGCTCCGCTCCTTTGGAACATCGTACTCCCCTGAAACCCACCCCTGCAATGCGATGCCCCCACAGTCCAGTATCCCGGATTTTCCCTCGATCATTCCACTGGCAGAAACCTTGTAATGGATGGTGCCGATCTTCGCACCTGGCGGTGCTCAAGCTCCGGTTCTACGAACCGTCGCTCTCCCCTGCGTGGTGATATCCGCAGGGAAACCAGATCCGCAATGCGTGATGGGCAGCCTGACATCTCAGGCAAGGCCATCCCACGCTCACAGGATCTCAAAGATGTAGGTTAACGCAGAAATGTCTTCCAAAAAAGCGAAACTCAAGAGCTGAGGAGAATTACTCCTCAGTCTCTTCCGTCTTCGGGGTCTCTTCGGTCTCGGGGACCTCAAAAGCGGCCTTTGTCTCCTCAGGGCGCGGGAATGTCTCTTTCATGACGACGTTCTTGATGTCGGGATAGTATTCGAATATCTCGCGGACAAGGGTGCCCCGCCAGATCATCCAGCGCCGGTCATATACGATCGCGGGAGGAAGCGCCAGTTCTGCCACGCCATCGGTGATGCTGATCCCGATGTCGGTCCGGCCCGAGTAGAGCTTGATGAGGCCTTTGATCTGCTCAATGGGGTCCTCGACCTTCTCGACGATCGTGTAGGAGTAGGTCAGGGTCTTTCCGGCAAGCGGGTGGTTGAAGTCGACGACCGCACGCCTCCCGATAACATCGACGACGACGCCTTCGCGCCCCTCTACCTCAATCCGCATCCCGCGCTTCGGCTTCTCGCGGAACTGCGAGACCGGGACAGACCGGACATTTGCGTCATCGTGGGACCCGAATCCCTTCTCGGGCGGGACGTCAACCTCTCCCTCGGCGCCGACCTCTTTGCCGATCAGTTCATCCTCAAGGCCGATGATGATGTGGTGGCTCCCCAGACGGACGGTGACCGGACCGTACTCTGCCCGCGGGTTGTAGATCCCCTCTTCCTTTGCCTTCTCTTCATCCGTTGTATCGAAGATAGTCTCATCGAAGCGGCCGGTATACCTGAGCCTGATAAAGTCTCCTTCCTGAAGTGCCATTCCATTCACCTTGGATAGCAGATCGCATTGCGGTCCCCGGCACGTCTCTGCACCGGCCCGCTGCAAGCCTGCGTCTAGTTGTTCTAATTTATTTGGAAGGAGGTGTATTTATACTGTTTACCGCCCCGCTTCCGGGAGCGCATGACTGGCCCCATACAGGGCTGCTTCTTGTCTCTGCCGCCTCCCGGGCACGGTTGGACAGTATCATAGGCCTGGACTGGTATCACGGGATGCCCGGCAGGTGCTGGAGGCTCCGGTCCAAATATTGAAGTATGCCCGTGATAGAGGGGGATGGAGGATCATGGATGAGGTGCAGCGACGGGTGGGGGGGCGTCTCGTATGCCCCCTGCCCCCCTGAAGAGTTCTGCGGCAGAAGGGAGGAGCGTGAGCATCTTGGGGCTCTCCTCTCCCGTGCAGGAGGACAGGCTGTGATGATCTCCGGTCCGCCGGGGATCGGGAAGAGTTCGCTCTTGAACTGGCTTGCATACGAGGTGCAGGAGCGTCCCGGCGGCCTCCAGTCCCCAGTCCTTCGGGGAGAGGTCTTCGACCTTCCAGGAATGATCTTTTCTGTCTTTCGGGACCTCCTGAAAGACCTGCGGAGGCACGCTGCGACCGCAAGGTTTGGGGGGGATCTTGGTCTAGAGAGCATGAGGGAGGCGATCCGGTATGCCGGCGATGTACTTGAGAAGTACGTCGCCCCGGTGGAGCCGGTCGGCCTCCTTGCGAAGACCGGGGAAGAGATCATCGGCGTCTTCGCCGAGTCGCCCGAGGTCGGGTACGACCGGGTGCGCGAGGCTTTCCTCGAACTCCTCCAGGAGCTCGGAAGGGTGATGAGCGTGACCGGCCGTGTGGCTGCAGTCCTGCTCGATGATGTCCATCTTGCTTCAAGCCTTGATCGGCGCCTCCTTCTGGACATCATGCACGATCTCCCGCCGGGAATCTTTCTTGCCTTCACCTGCCGGGCAGAGGATGGGACGTGCCCCGGATACCCGACCATGCAGGAGGAGATCCGGAACCTCGGCTTTTCTACGATACGCCTCTCCGAAATGCGGGTTAGTGAGATCCAGGAGTTGGCACAGAGGAGGTTTAATCTCACCATTAACGAGGCCGCCGCCGGTCTCCTCGAGGAATCCGCCGGCAACCCGTTTGGCCTTATGGCCTGCTTTAACACACTGAATTACCGGGGGCTTGACCCAACCCTGGAAAAGATCGCAGATCTCCTCACCGGTAGTAGAGATCCGGCTGATCTTGCCTATAGCGGGCTCCCTGAGTCCTGGAAGGATTGGGCCAGGGAACTTTCTGTTTTAAACCCCCCGTTCCCGGTACCGGTTGTGGCCTGCATGCTCGGTCTTGAAGGTTCGAGCCTTGCCGACCGGCTGCGGGAGATCGGCATATTCCGGAGGCTTCCGGGTGGGGAGTACGCCTTCGCCCACCCACTCTTACAGGAGCACTGCAGGCGCGAGCTCCCAGACGATGCAAAGTCCGCGCTCAATGCCCGTGCAGCAGACTGCTTTGAGCGGTCCATGCACCGTCTTTCCGGCAGGCTGCACGCTCTTCTCTCGCTTGCCTGCCACTTCTTCCACGCGCAGGAGTACGAAAAAGCTGCAGACTTAAACCTCGAACTCGGGCTTCGGTTCTACCATCGTGAGGACTACGATACCGCTCTCGTGCTCACGGAACGGGCTATCACCGCTGCGGGATATCTTGGGGACGACGCCCTCCTCGCTGCTGCAGAGCAGCAGAGAGATCTGATTCGACAAAAGATCGCTAGCCCGGTCCGGGCCGTTCCATGAGGTTTTATCGCGGTTCCCGAGAGAGTGATCTAGCGCGACGAGTATGCTTGAAGTAGAAGCAAAATTTGCTGTTCCCGATCTCGAAAGCGTCAGGAACCGGCTTGTCCGGTTGGAAGCGCGGATGATTACCAGACAGAAGGAGCGTGACGTCTACTATAACGCTCCACACCGGGATTTTGGAGAGACCGACGAGGCGTTAAGGGTCAGGTATGATGATGCCGGATCTACCGTGACCTACAAGGGACCGAAAGTCCGGGTCGGGAGCGCGAAGGCCCGCGAGGAGTTCAACCTTGCGGTGGAGTCGGGGGAGACCCTTGAGGCGATCCTCTCCCGTCTCGGTTTCCGTCGGGCTGCTACGGTCTCAAAGGTGCGGGAGATCTATGAGATGGGCGATCTGACGGTGACGCTTGATGATGTCGACGATCTGGGGACATTCATCGAGATCGAGATCCTGACGGAAAGCGACAGAGATGATGCTGCCGCACGAATTGGGGCGACTGCAAAAGAATTGGGTGTAGACGGTCCACCAATCTACACCTCGTATCTGGAGATGCTGTTGTCTAAACAGTGATAAGATCGATATGAATATCTTTCGGCTCCGTCCCGAAGTGGATGAGAGCTCCATTACCTTCTGAAGCGGGCCCGGGGTTGACGATAGTGACGCCATCGACCTCGGTTATGCCCCGTGCCTCATGGATATGGCCGCAACAGATCAGGTCGAATTGGGGCATGTGCTTGCGTATGCTCTGGCTCCCGACGTGATTATCACCGACCAAGTCCAGCGCTTCATATGGTGGGGCGTGACAGATCAGGACGTTGTAAACGTTCTTATCCATATGGTTGACTATCCGGGTGAGTTTATCATCGATCTCTTCTTCCGTCAATTCAAACGGTGTGTCAAACGGGGTCTTGTTCGAACCTCCAAGACCCGCAAGCGTGATCTTGCCGAGAGCGATCCACGAGTCATGTAGACATACCGCATCCGAGCGCTCGAGCACATCGATGATCTCGCGGGGATCGCAGTTTCCGGGGATTGCAAAACACGGTACTTCGAAGTTGGAGAGCACCGAATCTACAGGCTCAAGTGGACCGAAATTGGTGATATCGCCTGCAATGATGACTGCATCGTAGTCGTAGCTGAGAAAAGCGTCAAGCTTTCCGTAGTTACCGTGCAGATCTGCTAAGAGTAGCACATCCGTCATGCACTATAGGTGAGAAGTGCGCCTAAAAAACCTTATCTCATGATCCATCCAGGAACCGGTTATTTTACCACCGAGCGCCAGTTTGCCGAGAACCTTCTCCGTCTCAGGGAGAAGGGGGCGAGGCTGTTCATTTGAGAGTGGGGTCCCGGGTAGCGGCATAAAATAGTGAATATGCGCTTTTCCTGCCCGGGTGACAAACCTTACGAGGTCGAGCGTAGCGCGCTGGTCATCGTCGCTCTCAAACGGCAGGCCAACGATGAAATCGACGATCGGGACGAGCCCATTCTCCCGGCAGAGTTCGACGGCACAAATAACGTCTTCGACGGTATGCCCCCGGTGCAGGCGACGGAGCACCGCATTGCTCCCCGATTGGGCTCCAAAGTGCAGGCGGGTGTTGGCGCAGTAGTCAAGGATGAGATCGATGGACTGCTGCGAGACAGACTCCGGGCGCACCTCACCGGGGAAGGTTCCAAAGTAGATCCGCCCATCGAGGCTCCGGAGGAGCCGCTCCACTCGATCAAGTCGGAGATGGACTCCATCAGAGCCGTAGGCAAAGGCGTTCGGGGTGACGAACCTTATGTCACGGTAACGTGAGGCATATCGGGCAATCTCGTCGATGGAGCGGTGGCGCATGCACCGTCCGAAGAGACGGGGTGTCTGGCAGTACCCGCAGGAGAACGGGCATCCCCGGGTGATCTCGATGAAGCCCTTGATCTGCGAGAAGGGCGGGTGAGCGTCGAGGAGGACGGTGTGGCGGGCCGGCGTATAGCCGGCGGCGGTGGCGACACCCGGGGGTGGATCCCTCCCCTCCTCGATTGCGGCAAGGAGAGCGGGAAGCGTGTACTCCCCCTCTCCGACGACGACGTAATCGGCATATTCTGCCACCTCCCGGTAGCATGCTGAAGGGTGGGGCCCCCCTGCGATGGTTATGCAGTCCGCCCCCGCGATCTCGTCACGGTAGAGGCGCTCGTTGATGGAGTTCAGGCTGTAGATGGTGACATCGTCGAGCGGTTCGTCGGTGATCTGGAGGTGGTAGCCGTCACTCTCGCATGCCGCGGAGAGGGCAGCGAGGGAGTTGTTTGCCTGGGGTATGGCTCGCCAGTTAACGATCATGGGTGTGCGAAAGGTTATCGTCTGCGGTCTTGTCCGGGGTTTGGGGCCGGCAGAAGCAGTCTTGATGCCGACTCACCCTCAAAGCCGGGAAACGTTCGGCTCTGGAGGGGCGTTCATGGAGAGGCGTTCAATGTATCATCTCTGTAAAGAACAAGATTAATCTGACGATGTCGACGAAGTATTAAGATATACATGAAGATCACCGATTTCATGCGGATCTTTTCGAGTGAACGCCGGATTGAGGTTCTTGATGCACTCATGCGGCAGGAAACCAAGGATGAGATTAAAAAGCATATACCCTCCTCAACCTACGCTTTCACGGTCAATTACCTCAAGAAAGTGGGGTTTGTCAGAGAAGCTGACGGTGAGGTTTCGCTGACTGATAGGGGATATGCCAACCTCGTCGTATTTGAGAGGTTCAAAGAGAGTATCAATACCCTCAGGTTACTCTATGAAGCCTTTCCGGACCATACCATCGCTTTCCCGGACGAGTTCGCTCTTCGCCTCAGTGAGATCCGGGATGCCGAGATTATCGTCTCTGAACCATCCGATATCTTAAAGCCTCACAGAGTTTTCATCAACAACCTGAGGAAAACCCGGGAGATCTACGGAGACTCACCGATTCTCTTCCCCGATTACCCTGAGTTCTTCAAGGGCCTGGCGGAGAGTCTCGAGACGATCTCTCTTGTGGTCACACAGGAAGTCCTTGATATTATCTCTACCTATCCGCTGGAAGATTACAGCAATCTTGAGGTGTATCTCATCCCAGAAACTCCCGGGATCGCTGCGACAGTCACAGATACATTCCTCTCGATCGGGTTCTTCTATAAGTCGGGAAGTTACGACTTCACGAGGGACCTCATTGCGACGTCCCCGGAAGCAATAAAGTTTGGAAGGGATCTCATCCAGCATTATAGGATGCAATCCCGCAGGATTATATAGCCTGCATAGAGGATCCATTCCCCATCGACGAGCGCGTTCCGAAACATCTCGAACCCATTACAGTAAGCAATGATGTAGATGGTGCTGTGGATCGAGCTGATGAGCAGAACGTCGATACCGGCGATGAAACCTGAGAAGTATGCACCGATGACTGTCATGTGAGTGATCAGGCTGAGTCCGAGCAGCAGGGCGGTGACCTGCGTCCGGGAGAGGACTGTCGGGATGGTCAGGATCCCCGCCATCTTATCTTTATCGATGTCGCGGACATCGTAGATGACGGTGTTGACAAAACTTTTGCAGAAGAAGAAGAGGCAAACCAACATGACCGGCAGGCTGATGGTACCGAGGAAGATCAGGATGCCGAGTGACCAGGTAAGAGCGACGATACAGTTTTTCACGCCTTTACCGCCTTTCAGCCGATATCCTCCGATGCCCTTTGTATAGAGGTATGCAACGAGGAACGGCACGACCAGGGCGGGGTTTGGGTAAAGGGCGAATGCTCCGATCGTCGCGAAGACTGCTGTTAGCAGGAGTGCTTTTTTGAACAGAGTTCCTCGTTTCTCATCCTCTTTATTCTCCACACCACGATCAAACGCATAGGCTGCGTAGGCAATGAACGCTGCGGCGACAAATTCAGTGAGCGGGACGTGGCTACCGAGGAATCCATATGCAAACTGTAGTTTCAGGGCTCCTGAAAGCGTAACCACAAGTATCGAGATGATTAGACTGTATGCTTGCATATTGTATACGATCGGAAAGAGGAAAATATTCCATTCTGATGGAGATTGTACAGTACTGTTGTATCAACTCAGCAACATTGTTATTTCTCAAAAATCGTGTAATACGTCAGTGAAATAACAAGAAAGCCATTTATATGGGTTATTTTCAAAGTATATCCTGGAAAGACTGATTATTATTCTTGGGCGGGAGTATGGAGCACAGGAGAACCGATGGGCAGAGACCGGAACAGGGGCCGGTAGTTGATGCTCATTTTTACCATGGCGGTTGTTGCCCTCATGCCGGCTCTCATTTTGCGACGTCCACCGGGGACCTCCTGACGCTGTTGGTTGGCTACCAGAAGGATGGAATTGTACTGATTGCCCCTGATCAGACAGTGATCTGGATGAATAGGGCTATCGAGGATCTCTTCGGGGTGAACAGATACGATACCGTCGGAATGAACGCCATTGAGTTTGTCTCCCGCTGTATCTCTCCAAATTTCCCTAACGGTGAGGATTTTAAGGCAGAATTTATCAGTGCCTGTTTCTTTTACGAAAAGATCCCGGAAAGACGATACTGCATATCCCGTAAATCGACCGATAATATCTGGGTGGAGTATTCAAGCATCGTGATCCCTGTAGGGCGGAACCGAGGTGCGCGCCTGGATATCTATCACATCACCAGCGGCTCCGATCGGTTGGAGGCGCGCCTTCAGGAGGCTCGCGATCTGTTTGAAACTCTGGTAGCTCTCTCGTCGGATCTGGTCATCTCTCTCAATTCAAGCCTCATCATAACATCAGTAAGCCCGTCGGTTGAGCGCTTTCTCGGGTACCGCCCCGAAGATCTCGCAGGAAAACACCTCTCTTTTTTGATGACCAGAGATTCTATTGCTGAATTCCAGAAGGTCTGCTTTCTGGAACGTGTCTCCCGAAACTCGGCAGGACGCTCCGATCCGATCGAAAAACCACGCACAATGGAGGCGCTCTTTATGAGCGTACAGGGGCTTCCTATTGCCATGAGTCTTGGTTTCTCGCCGATCAGCGACAGTATGGGCAACCTCGCCGGGATCATCGCGGTCGTACAGCAGAAGACCGATGACAGTCGGTGGCGGGAGATCTCTGCGCAACTCGATCAGAACATCGAGCACTTGGCTTGCCTTGGCGATCGTATCAGAAACCCGCTTGCCGTCATCGTCGGCCTTGCAGATCTGCAGGGCGGTGAGATCGCTGAAAAGATCGTTAAGCAGGCAGAGATCATTGATGGGGTTCTTAGGGAGTTGGACAGTGGATACGCCGCGTCGCTCAGCGCCAGGGAATTCCTGCGGAAACACCATCTGCGAGACGATCTCGATCTGGATGCCCCGCCTCGGACTGAGATCACGCGTCCCGTATCTGGTTTGGCCAAACAGGTGTCGCATCAATCCGGCTTATTCATGGATACGCATGCTCCCCTCGACTGACGTCCAAAGCATATGATTGAAGGGAGTAACCATAGCCCTTTGTCTATTGCATCTCTTCCCAGAAGAATGGGAGGACGCTCCATGTGGATGCCCTCTTGATCCCGATTTGCGCACGACCACTCAATGCACCCGCAGCCAGAGGTGGAGGTTGCGGTAACCGGCACCGATGAGACTGTTCTTTGGGATCTCTTCAGGGGGCGTCTCCTTGAAGAGAAGGAGTTCCAGCCTGTTTACATCCGGGTCCATGATCCGGAAGGAGTAGGGCTGCTCCACCGTCTGATTGTGCGGCACTGTGACGGAGAATCGGTCCAGAAGCGTTGCCGAGACGACTGTTGACCGGTTTGTCGCATTATTAAGCCTGCTCTCTATGGCATATGTCTCCACCGTGTAGGTGATGTCCTGGTACTCGTGGTTTCCAATACCGATGATGACCGTCTGGGGTGTCCCGGCCATGAATTCGGTTGGATAATCGGCAGCTCTCCCTTTTGGGCCAAGGATATAGAACTCGGTGTACTTCTCGCCTTCTTTTGGATTCACGACGATGAATACAGTCATCACAATGGCCGCAAGGAGAACCAACGTGAGGATGACAATCAGGGCCTGATTGAGCCGGGATATGGATCTGCTGGAGGACTTCTCCTCTATCGCCGCGGTATGTATTGAAGCGAAGAGCGATATGGCGGCTATGATGAGTGCGGCTACGGGTTGGATGGTGTATAAGGCAGGGAAACCTATGAGAAGGTCTATCGCGGCTTCCAGAGGCATTCAGTTAAACCATGATGAGCCATGCTATAAAAATCGTTCCCTGAGACGGGCCTTTGTCATATCTTTGCTACGACAGAAGGCGATCTATTCTAAAACTGGTTCAATCGTAATCAGCGTCTGCTGTTTCATATAATCTCATATCAAGCAATAGGTCTCCAGCTTATACCAGAAATAATCTTTATTTCACCCTAAGTTTTTTTGAGTTTGTTCAGATATGATCGATGTCTATAAATACAACATAACGAAAGTACGGTTGAGTGCCAGATATGCTCCGGGAAGGCTGGAACAGAGAAGCTTCTAGCGGGCTCGAGGCGGCCATCGTCTTCATCGCAATCATTGTGATTGCGTCGATCTTTGCATACGTCGTACTCGGAGCAGGGATATTTGCATCGCAAAAGAGCCAGGAAGTCATGCATGCCGGCCTTATGGATGCAGGTTCCGCTCTCCGTCTGGGGGATGTGGTCATCGTCAAGATGGACAGCAGTCGGGATCTCGTTGAGCGCATTGTTTTCGATCTTGAGACCATGACCGATCTCGCTGCATTTGATATGGGGAGCATGACCTACACCATCGCCACAAAAGAGAAGATTGTCACGCTTCCTCCCGGCGATGTAACCCTAACGTGGCGGTATCCGAAAGATGGCGGACCTGTTCTGGAGGCAGGAGAGGTCGTTATGGTGGAACTGAGGAAGTTGGAGAGTGTGGGCATCGGACCGGGGGATACGTTCACCCTTGGTATAACTGCCGCGGAAGGGGCGACTGCCTCATTGACCAGAACAGTTCCCTCCGGGATTGGAAAGAATGCATATGTCGAGCTCTTCTGATGCGGTCGGCCCGCCGGATGCCGGGTTCACAGGGCTCGAGGCGGCGATCGTCCTGATCGCCTTTGTCGTGGTCGCTGCCGTCTTTGGCTACGTTGTTCTTACGATGGGTCTTCTCTTCTCAGGTGAGAGTCAGTCTACCATCCACCAGGGAATCCGACAGGCCGGTTCGGCCTGCATGGTCTCGGGAACCGTCTACGGTGTCAGCTCACCTCCCTATGACTACCTCAACTCCATCATCATCCCGATCAAACTCACCAGCGGCAGCGAACCGATCGATATGACCACGGTCTCTCTCCGATTGACCGGTCCTCATCACGTGGATCCAATCAGACAAAATATTCCTCTTCTTACCGATAGTCCCGAAGCGGGCTATTGGAGTATCCAGGATCGGTTCAATGATGACTCCGATCTTCTTCTTGAAGCTGGAGAGGAGTATGTGCTGCACATAAGGCTAAACAACAGACAAGACTGCGCTCCATATGGGACGTTCGCCATCGAGATCAAACCCGCGGGTCGGACGGCGCTCCGGGTTGAGAGGACTGTCCCGGGCAGTATCAGCGCCTTAACCAAACTGCCCTGAGGGGTTGATGCCCAGGAAATTCTGATGCCCGGTCACTCCGGCGATCCCGATGGCCCCCACGACTGCAAGCAGCAGGTAATCCCCCGGCCCCGCTCCGGCCATCAGGATGCTCCCTGCAATACCGGTCGCCCAGGCATAGAGGGAGGCTATGGTAAGGACCCCTAGGAGCGGGATGGAAGCACGGACGAGCATGCGGGCGATCCTGGAGAGGTCGGGTCGGAGGTTCCGGCAGGCGGCAAGGGCGATGCCTGCCGACGCGACGAGGAATATCCACTCCGAGAGGGAAGAGACCTCCGCGAGAATAGCGTTGCCGAAGTAGTCTGTGAACTCGTAGGGCTGATACGGGCCAAGGAGCGGGAAATACCAGGTTATGGCGTCTGTCCACATTGTATCGAGGATCTGGTGGATGAGTACGCCTGCCGCAACAGCGAGGACTGCAGGCGATCCTCGCTCTCTCTTGAAAATAATGCCTGCGATGAAGAGGAGTGCGAGGAAGAGGAGGCCATGCCCGAATATTCGCCCGTAGTTGAGCGAGTCCGCAAGAAGGATATGTCCCACCGGTTTGTCGATCAGGTCGGGGAGAAGGGCCCCAAGAGCAGCAAAACCGATGAGCCGCCGATCATTGAGGCGTATGGAGAGTGCGAGGCCCAGGATGAGACCCGCAAAGAGGTGGCAGGCGATGAACATTCTTCATGAGTTCGATGCTGGCTGATTAATAACTCTGCGGTTTTGGATGCCCGCAACCGATATGAGCGGCAAGAGCACACACTTTTTGATATACTCTGCAGGAAAACGCTATGATCATGCTCGTTCGGCATGAACTCATCATCATATTCGCCTCTTTCTTAATCGGGAGTGCGGCGGGCTGGTGGATCCGGATGCAGTGGGGAGATGGCTTCATTGCCGTCGCAGCGACGCTTCTTGGGACCGTCATCGGCTATGGCATCATTATAACTCTTCTTCGGATGGTGGGCCATCCGGTCGAGTAGTCCGGTTAAAGGGGCACGCCTCTCTCAGACATTCGCGGTTGATATCACCAAACTCACACCGCACCTTCCCCTCCGACGGGAGGGCTACGCCGAACCGCTCGGAAAGGTTGGTGACCGCCGTCCGGATCGCAAGCCATGAGTCGCGTTTGCAGCACCGGGGACCGCCGTGCCGGGCGATCATCATCAGGCTGCGTGCGGTCATCTGGTTTGCGAGCGACCACTCCTGTTTCTTTAGGGGTGTTGACCCGGTGATCAGGCTTGCGAAGATACCGGTCCCGATCGCCGCGCCGCAGGCACCGTGAGTGCCGCAGAATCCTCCCTGGACCGTCCCGGCCCTCGCACGCGCCTGCCGGAGCAGTGCCCCCTTTCTCCCCGGCTCCCCCAGGTGGTTGCAGTATGCGGCGATGAGGCTTGCTGGCACGAGGAAGTGGTGCTCTGGCCCGTGCATCCTGATTGCCGGATGACGCATCAGGGTGCAGGCAATGGCAAGCGGGTCCTCGAGTGTTGTCGTGATGCAGAACTCCTCGATGAGATCGAGAGCCTCCAGGCTGTGACATCGATCGCAGACAAAGTGTCCCGCTTCGCAGGTCGCCGTGGTGCTCCAGGTCTTGCCGCAGACAGCACACGTCACATCCCGGGCTTCCTTGCTATACACGAGATCTCTTCCGCAGATCAGGCATCCGACCTTACGATCCATACCATAGGATGGGTCGCAGCATCCAATAAGCATAAAGCCGTGATCAGGGGACGGTGGATCGGCCCAGGGATCCGGAAGGGCGGTCGGAGCGAGTCCATGTGGTGCTTTCGGTCTCCCGGTACTCACGCACCTCTCCGTCCTCGATCGTGAGGACCCGGTCGGCGAGGGTCAGGAGTGAGGGGCGGTGGGAGATGAGGATCGTCGTCCGATCTCTGACCAGGATCTCGAGCGTCTGCCGGATCTGATCCTCGGTCTGCATATCGAGCGCCGATGTGGGTTCGTCGAGGATGAGGATGGGCGCGTCTTTTAAGAACGCCCGGGCAATGGCGACCCGTTGCCTCTGACCGACGGAGAGCTGTGTCCCGCGTTCTCCGACGATCGTCTGGTAACCTTTCGGAAACTGCATAATGTCATCGTGAATCTGCGCTTTCCGGGCGGCTTCAACAACCTCATCATGGGTGGCGTCGGGCCTGCTGTAGCGGATGTTCTCCTCGATGGTGGTGTGGAAGAGGAAGAGGTCCTGTGAGACGAGCGAGACCTGCCGCCGCAGCCATCGGGGATCCAGGGTTGAGAGGTCGCGCCCGTCGAGTGTGACTGTTCCTTTCTGTGGTAAAAACGCCCGGAGAATCAGGTTGATGAGCGTCGTCTTCCCTGCACCGGTCCGCCCGATGATGGCGACCACCTCGCCGGGCCGGACGACGAAGTTCACGTCCCGAAGAATTGGTTCCGACTCCGCATAGCCGAACCAGACACCGGAGAACTCGATCCTGCCCTGCACCACGGTGGGTGCGATCCCGCCGGCACCTGAAGTTCTCCCTGACTCGCCGTGCATCGCAAAGAGGTCGCGCAGTCGTGCGGCGGATGTCGCCGCGGGCTGCATGACGACGGGGAAGGCGAAGAAGGTGTTGACCGTGGGGGCGAACGTCACGATGTAGACCGCGAACGCGACGAAGTCTCCCACGGTCATAGCACCGGCGAGCACCTCGTTCCCACCGAACCAGAAGACGGCGATCAGCATGAGCGACATCGTGCCAATCCTGAAGTACTCCGAGAATGCCGAGAGCATTGTGTTCCGGATCCGGGCATCGACCATATTCCGAAGTGTCCCGGAGACCCTGCGCACCTCACGGTCCTCTGCGGCGTGCGACTTGACGGTGTCGATCCCGGAGATCACCTCCTGGAGATCCCGCGAGACGTGGGCCTGTCGTTCGCGCTCCCGGTGGGTGGCGGCGCGGATCCGCCGGATAAAGACGGCGTTGACCAGCAGGTAGAGGGGAATAAAGGCGACGACGACGAGGGTCAACTTGAGGTTTAAGATGCAGAGGATGGCGAAGGTGAAGGCGACGTAGAGAGCGTTTGCGATGCTCTGGGGTAGGTACTGGGAGATAGTATACTGCAGGATCTGGACGTCGTCGGAGAGGCGCGACATGATGTAGCCGGTCTGCTGCGACTTGAAGTACGAGAGCGGGAAACTTAAGACGTGCTCGACAAGAGCGGTCTGGAGATTGAAGGCATACCCTTCCCGAAACCGGGCGGTCCAGTAGTTCCGCAAGAGATCCATGCCTCCGGTGAAGAGCCCGAGCAGCAGAAGGGCGATGATGAGTGCATTGAGCGAGGAGAGGGTCCCTGCGGCGCCTGCAAGGAGGGAGTCGGTGGCCGGTCTCTCTCCGAGCAGGATGTTGTCGATGAAGAACTTGATGCTGAGTGGGAGGATGGTCTTTGCGGCCGAGACGAGAGCGGTCGCTACGAGGGCCAGCACGCCCACGCTCCAGATGGGCCGGGCGAACCGGAGGAAGAAGCCAAGGTCGGAGAACTGGAGGTCTCTCCTTGTCTTCACCGGCTGGCGCATGATATCCCGGGTGAAGGCGACGGTACGTCGACAGTAATCAGTGATGCTCATGGTATACCGGTCCGGTTCCGGAGCAGCGAGTCTGAGGCCGGATTCCGGAGGGCTGCCACCCGGTCTCCCGCCGCGTCTCCGTTCCAGTTCCATACCCTCCTCGCGTATAATACCTCTGCTCCGGGGGCCGGGGTAAACCGAAACGGATAACAGCCGGCGAAATGAGATCGACGCATGGTATCGCGTGCCGTAGCCAGACGCTTCTACGGGGCGGTTGTGGGAGCGGCGGTGATCGGTGCAGCCTCACTCCTTGGTCTCCTGAAGGTCCTCCCCGGGTCGTTTGAAATAGTGGCGTTCCTCTTTTGCGGAGGGCTCATTGCCGGGCTTCTCACCCCGGGCTCGGTGAAGGACGGAGCCATCACCGGCGCCGTCTGCGGGGTGCTCGTGGCCCTGCTTGCAGCCTCTACGATAACCCTCATGAGCCTGGTGGAGAACAACCCGCAGTATCCCCCGTTCTGGATGACTTTCCTCTTCTACGCCCTCATCCTCACGGCGCTCCTCCTCCCCTACAGCGCCGTCGGCGGAGCGGGCGGGACGGCGGTGCGAAACGGCATCGGGAGAGGTGGCACTGCCGACGGCCACGGACGGGGCCGGTGGCTCGGGATCGGCATCGGGACGGCCGTCATCGCCGGTTCGGCTCTCGTGCTCGTCTTTATCGCCCCGTTCGTCGTGATCGTTCCGCTCGCCGGCGGATTCATCGCAGGATATTCCGCCGGGACCCGGCCGGAAGACGGCCTCGAGGCCGGGCTTGTCGCGGCGCTCTTCGGGACCGGTCTTTTCTTGCTCCCGATGCTCTGGACGGCGTCCCATGGAACGGGGTTCGCCGCCGGGCTTGCCGGGATGGTCGCCATCGCGCTGGGACTGCTCTTTCCGCTCCTCGGGACCGCCGGGGGGGTTGCCGGCGCGGTTGCGCGGGGGAGTTTTGGTGAAGGTACGGGTGATGGTGGGGCGGGTTGAAGAGATCGGTTCCGATAGCCTCAGGCTAATTCGCACGTGGGGGACAGATGTAATCTTCCGGGCAAGGTCTCTCTTGGGGGAGGGGGAGACCCCCTTCCCACCTGACGGTGGTCAAGCTCCGGGCGTTCCGCCCATCGCACTCCCCGTCAGCCCCACCCCCCGTGGCGATATCCACCACGGTCCACCACACAGGGTCAGCCGCGGACAAAACAGGTTTGGGTTACCCCGAAGTCCCACCAACGTATCTAACAACCAATCCCTCTAGTGGACCACTACATCTAAATTTTCACATGACGTCGCCGGGCGTATCGCCACACACTGCCCCCGCTTCTTAGGGGCGGGGGACGAAGTTCCGAAGGAGAGCAGTTTGAGCACCGCAGGTGCGGAAGCGGGGGGCCTAATGAAAGGCTCCTTTCACCCCCCGTAAAATATGCTCGCGATCTTGTAGAGGTCCATATCCACCGTCTTGAGGTTCGCCACCGCCTCCTCGATCGGGACCGCGACGATATCGTCCCCCCGGAGCGCGACCATCTTCCCGAAGTCTTTCTCCTTGATGAGGTTCGCGGCTGCCACCCCGAACCGGGTCGCGAGCACCCGGTCGTGCGCCGTCGGCGATCCCCCGCGCTGGACGTGCCCGAGCACCGTCACCCGCACCTCCATGTCGAGCCTTTTTTCGAGTTCGTCGCGCAGGTAGTTCCCGACGCCGCCGAGCGTCACGTGGCCGAACTCGTCCGTCCTGCCCGACCGGGTGATTGCGCCCTCCATCTCCTTCGGCTGGGCGCCCTCCGCGACCACGACGATGCTGAACTTCTTCCCCCGCTCGTAGCGCGCCCGGAGGTGGTGGGTGACCTCGTCGAGGTCGAACGGGATCTCCGGTATGAGGATCTCGTCGGCCCCGCCCGCGATCCCGGCCATGGTCGCGATCCATCCCGCATGGCGGCCCATCACCTCCACAACCATGATCCGGTGATGCGACTCTGCTGTCGTATGGAGCCGGTCGATCGCCTCCGTGACGGTGGCGACGGCGGTATCGAACCCGAATGTGTAATCTGTCCCGCCGACGTCGTTGTCGATGGTCTTTGGTACCCCTACGACCGGAATGCCCATCTGCGAGAGTTTGTTTGCGACACCGAGGGTATCCTCGCCGCCGATCGCAACGATCGCATCGATCCCGAACTTCCTGATGTTGTCGCGCAGCCGCTGGACGTCCGCCTCACTCTTGAAGGGGTTCGTCCGCGACGTCCCGAGGATCGTCCCGCCCTTTGGAAGGATCCCTGTAACCGAGTAGTCGGTGAGCGGTTCGACATCCCCGACGATCAGCCCGAGCCATCCATCCCGGATCCCGAGCGTGTCAAATCCATATTTTGCCCCCGTCCGCACGACCGCCCGGATCACCGCGTTCAGACCCGGGCAGTCCCCTCCTCCCGTGAGGACGCCGACCGTCGTCATCCTAACACCTCCCTCCCATGCAGATCCTGTTTGCCTCCGCTACACTCGCATCGTCGAGAGTGATCGCCGAAATCGCGTTGCAGAACCGGACCGCCTCCTCGAGCGGCCGCTGGTGGATGTTCCTGCCGGTCGCGTTCCCGACCGTACCGCCGATGTGGATCTGATCGTGGAGCTGTTGCAGGAACTCCTGCATATCGGCATGCGACCCTCCCGCACAGACAACACCGGTCCTGCCTGCGGCCGCCACTGCCTCCCGGAGCAGCGTGGCATCGGTCGACCCGCCTACCTTCGGCGGATTTATCTTCACAAAGTCGCTCCCGAGGGCCGCTGCAACACCTGCTGCGCCCGCGATCAGGTGCGGGTCGCGCTCGTCCTTGACCGCCTTTCCGCGGGGATACATCCAGAGCACAGTAACAAGGCCGTTCCGGTGCGCGTTGTTGACGATCTGGGCTGCCTGAAAGAGCATCATCGGCTCGTATTCACTCCCCAGGTAGACCGTATACCCGACGCCGAGGATCGGAAGTCCGGATCGGTCCCGGAGGTCGACGACCTGCCGGACGAGGTGGAGTTCCGAACTGAGCGGGTCGCGCTGGGAGGTCTTGACCAGGTTGGTCTTTGAGTTGAGTTTGACCAGGTACGGCACGTCCCGATAATCCATGCCGTACCGCGCAATCAGCCCGAGTTGCGTTGCAAAGACCCCGATCCTCGCCCGGCTTGCAATCCGGAAGAGATGCTCGGGATCAGCATCATCGGGGTGGATGCCCTCGCCAAAGAAGTCGTCATTGAGATGCTCGATCTTCTGATCCCCGGCAAAGAGCATCAGCCTCCCGGTGTCGTGCGTGATCTTTTGGTAGTTCTCTCGGTACCTCTCTTCCTCCTCAGCAGGTACATCAAGAGGGATCTTGATATCGGGTGTAGGTGGCATACCCCCTCCTCCCAATTCCCACATACATAAGTGTTGCTGGAGTCCGGGAGAAACGGATAGAGTATGCGATGTAAGGCGGTTTTGCTTCTGTAGCGAGGATGCGGCCGCACTCATTTTATGATACGCTATCCTGTTATGCCAAGCAGGATATCGGCAGAATCCGTACTCGATCTCAAAGTATGTTCCAGAACGTTTATTTTGCTCTCCGTCAGAAACATTTCTAGTACCTGGCACTGTTCTCTTGGCAGATGCATAGTGCCGCATGAAGGTTTAGGGATAGCCAAATGGATGTTCTGCTCATACTTATCGACTGGTTTCCATACCTTCTCTCAGGCATTGCCACCACTCTCGGTCTTGTCCTGAGTGGTCTGGCACTCGGACTCCTTCTTGGGCTTCCCATGGCAGTCGGGCAGGTGTATGGCTCTCGCCCGCTGCGCTGGCTCATTGGAATATATGTCTGGTTCTTCAGGGGTCTTCCCATCCTCGTACTCCTCTTCCTCTTCTGGTTTGGCATATTCCCATTACTGGGGCTCGGTGATCTCTCCGCATTCGTCGTCGGCGGTGTTGTATTAGGACTCCGGGGAGCAGCGTATCAGTCCCAGATCTTCCGGGGCGCCATCCAGTCCATCGGGGAAGGGCAGATGATCGCAGCGCGATCGCTCGGGATGAGCAAATTTACCGCCATCAGTTCGGTTATTCTCCCGCAGGCGTTCCGCATCGCTCTCCCGGGATGGTCGAACGAATATCCAAACATCCTGACCGACTCGGCGGTCTGCTACGCCATAGGGGTCGCCGAGTTGCTTACCATTTCAGCGAGGATGGTTACGCTGACCGGCGTTACGATGCCGATCTACCTCGCAACAGCGGGGATCTTCATTATTCTGAACTATGGAGGCCTTAAACTCCTGCACAGGCTGGAGAAGAGGATAGCAATTCCGGGATTCGGGTCCGGAGCGATGTAAGGATGAATAAAAACGATATTGTGCTGAAGGTCGAGGACATTCACAAGTCCTATGGAGATAAAGAAGTGTTGCGTGGGGTCTCGTTCGATGTTCGGAGAGGCGAGACAAAGGTCTTTATCGGCCCCTCCGGGACCGGAAAGAGCACGCTTCTACGGTGCATCAACCAGCTGACGATACCCGACCGGGGACGGGTCTGGCTCGACGGGGAAGAGGTCACGAACTCGGGAGCCCGGATCAACTACTTCCGACAGAAGATCGGGATGGTTTTTCAGAACTTCTTCCTCTTTGACCACCTTACTGCGGTAAAAAACGTTGAACTTGCCCTGATCAAGGTCAAGGGCATGGGAAAGGCGGAGGCCCGCGAGAAAGCGCTCGCTGAGCTTCGGCAGGTGGGAATGGAAGACTGGGCCGACCACTACCCGGCTGAGCTCTCCGGCGGCCAGGCCCAGCGGGTCTCCATCGCCAGAGCGCTTGCCATGGACCCGGACGTCATCCTCTTTGATGAGCCGACGTCTGCCCTGGATCCCGAACTGACCCGTGAGGTGCTGGAGGTCATGAAGCGCTTGGCCCAGCAGGGGATGACGATGCTTGTCGTCACCCACGAGATGGGCTTTGCCTGCTCGGTTGCAAACGAGATCCTCTTCATGGAGAACGGTTTGATTACCGAACGGGGGACACCGGATCAACTCCTGCACGACCCACAGTACACACGGATGAAAGACTTCATTGGTCGGATTGATTCCCGTCTGGGAGACTGAGAAGCGATATGGATCTGGCAGTCTTTACATTCGACATTCTCCTTCCGGCGCTGATGCAGGGGCTGATCGTAACCCTGCAGTTGATCGCGTGCTCCGCTCCGCTTGGCCTCGCACTCGGGATTGGGGTTGCGGTGGGGAGGCAGTATGGCCACCCCATTATATCCTGGCTCTGCAAGACGTACGTCTTTATCATCAAGGGCACGCCGCTTCTCCTCCTCCTCTTCATCCTCTACTTCGGCCTCCCGACAATCGGTATGACGCTTACTGCGTTCACTGCGTCAGTGCTCGGCTTTATCCTCTGCAACGGAGCGTACAATGCCGAGTACGTCCGGGGGGCGTTGATATCGATCAAGGACGGTCAGATGATCGCCGCGCAGGCGCTCGGGATGACCCGGTGGCAGGCAATCCGCTCCGTCATCCTGCCGCAGGCGCTCCGCCGGGCGATACCAGGGCTTTCGAATGAGTTCATCTACCTGATCAAGTACTCATCGCTTGCCTACATGATCACGGTAGTTGAACTTGCCGGGGCGGGGAAACAGGTGGCGACAAAGTACTTCACCTACACAGAGTCGTTTGCGGCCGTCGGCATCGTCTACCTCGTGCTGGTGACGATCACGACTGTGGCGGTAAGTATATTGGAGAAACGTGTGGCCGTTCCCGGAACGGCCCGGGTCACCACCGCTGCCCAGTTGTTGTGAGTATGGGATTTTGGATGTTTGGGTCTAGTTATTGCGCCTGGCCTTTCTGAGCGTGAACCGGAACGCCGCCCCCTCTTTTGGCTGCCCTGGGACGCGGTCCTCGACCCAGATCCTGCCGCCGTAACGGGCCGTGAGCATTCGGCATATTGAGAGACCAAGGCCCTGGCTTCCCCGCCTGCCGCCCTCCCGCTCAAACCGGTGGAAGATGGTCTCTTTCGCGTCGTCCGGAACACCGGGTCCGGTGTCGGCGACGGTGACAAGGACTGTCTCCTCATCCTGGTCCTCGACCGTTATCATGACTTCGACACCCGGCCCGCCGTGTTTCGCGGCGTTCCCGATGAGGTTTGTGAAGACCTCACAGAGGAGGTCGTCGGCAAGAACCTCAACAGGCATCCCGCGGTAATGGGTATGGAGGTCGGGGTAGTGGGTAATCTCTTCGCGGATCAGGGTCTCAAGGTTGAGTGGGAATAGCCCAACCTGACTCTCGCGAATCTTTCGAATAGTCGCGACGTTTGCCGTGATCTCGATGCCCTTTTTGATCCCGTCTTTCAGTTTGCGGGCGTGCTGAGCTGGTTCTCCGTCGAGTTCGTCGATGAGGAGATCCACGTAGATGTTTGAGACGTTGTCGGCATTCCGGATGTCGTGAGTGAGGATATCGAGGTAGAGGTTCGCCTCCCTGTTCGCCGCTTCAAGTCTCTGGTAGAGCATCCCGCGCAGGATGCCAGCCCCGATCTCCCGGCCGATCGCTTCGAGGAGCGCGCGCTCTTCGGGGGGGAAGGACCTCCGGTTCTTGCTTCCGATGAGGAGCGCACCGACAATGCCGGGCTCCACAATGAGCGGGATACTGGCAAGTGCGGTAAATCCAAGGTCACGGAGGAGGCGTGATTGGAGAGGATCTGGATTGCGGTCCAGTTCAAGGTAATGGGGGAGACCTGTGGTATGGGTCTTGATGAGCGGGGAGGCAGGAGTACTCTCCATCAGTTCCAGGCATTCCTTGGGCATATCTCGTAGATACTGGAGAGTAGCTTCGCCTGGACCGGCCCCGGGGAGAAAGACCGCACCGCCCTCGTAGCCGAGGAGATCAAGCGTCTGGCCGAGCGCCGTCTCAAGGAGCTCAGCGGGTGTCCGGGCTGATGCGGATGTGCCGATGATCCTGTTCAAGAGCAGGAGATGCCGGTTGCTGGCCTGCAGCCGCTCCTCTGCCTGCCTGCGGTGGGTGATGTCCCGCATAACAACCTGAACTGCGGGCATGCCTTCAAAGAGCGTCCGCGTACCTCTTCCCTCGACGGGGACTGTCATCCCGTCAAGCCTGACGACCTGCAGTTCGATAAGCGGTGTCTCTTCTCCATTCAGATCTCGTGCAGAAAATGATCTGACGGTATTTCGGTCTTCGGGGTGGACGATATCGAGGGCGTCCCTCCCGAGAACCTCTTTTGGGCTGGAAGCACCGAGCAGCCTCATCCCGGCAGGGTTGATGAAAATTATCTTTCCGTCGCGGTGAATAAGGGTCGCTTCCGCTGATAGTTCAACGAGCGAACGATACTTCTCCTCGCTCTCCCGAAGTTGCATCTCCATCTGCTTTAAGGGGGTGATGTCCTGGACTCCGACGAGGAACCCCCGGCCGATGCCGTCGGGATTGAGGATCGGGGTGGTTGCCATCAGCGTATGGATGCGGTTGCCGTCTTTACGGATGAGATCGATCTCAAAGACCTCATGCGGCGCACTGTCCAGGTTCTGCAGGTACTCTCCCAGGCATCGAGCGCCTTCTTCATCAACGACTGCAGAGACGGGCATCCCTCTCATCTCGGAGACCGAGTAGCCGAGGATATCGGCCATGCGCTGGTTGGCAAAGACCGTGACGCCCTCCTGATTTATAAGCCCTATTCCCTCGTTGAGGTTCTCTATGAAGAGTCGATACCAATCCTCGTTCTGTCGCAGAACCTCATCAATCCATATCTGTCCAGAGGTATCTGATACAAAATTCTCCCGTATTCCAGGTGGTTCGTCTGATAGGCGGATGACCCGCATACTCCCGATTGGCCCTTCATCAACGATCCTGCACGAACAGCGGACTCTTCTTGCCCCTCCGGGCGACTGGAGTGTACATAGAATACCTGAAATAGGGGAGTTGTTGAGGAGATTTTGCAGGATCTCTCTCCTACATGACTCCTCAGCGATACGGGGAGCCAGGATTTGGCGGATGAACCTTCCTGCTTCGACCCCGATGAAATTTTCTCGATGGATACCGAGGATGTCCTGGAGATGTCTGTTGATGCAGACTACACGCTGTTTGGAGTTGACGACGAGCAGTCCCTCGTCGAGTGTATCCAGAATGCCGTTGAGAGCGAGAATCTCGTCATATATTGGGGTGCATTCATGCATCGACCGATACCACCTATATCCCATCCTCAGACCATTTTTATAATTTAAGTGTAATAAAATATCCCCCTGCACCTCAAATAATTATATGCCATATTTTTGTTGATTTAGTGATTTATCCCTCACTATTGGCGATTACCATGCAGCACGGGCAGTATATCTCTATCTGACGATATAAATCTGTTCATCTTCTCTGGCACGATATCTGTCACCCATCCATCGTCCGATATTACGTTAGATCTCCATATGTGGATGATGATTACTCTTCCTGTAGACTGCCGGTAAATTTACATTCTGAAAAACAGCACCACCGGCCATGACCGGTACCGGCACCGGCATGAGAGGAGGGCATCATCGAAGGCCTTGTGCCTGCTCAAGGAGTGTTGCGCGCTCGGCAGGACCGATGAGATCCCGGGAGTTGAGGTGGGCCAGGTATGGACCATGAACACGGAGCGACTGGCCGGCAACACGAGACGCAACTTGCAGAGGCGCGCCGGCAGAAACCACCGGAGACCCACCGGCCGGGTACAGGACACCATCACGCCCTTCAGGATTTCCGGCGCCGATTCATCATCTCGACAATCCTCACCATCCCGATCCTCATCCTCTCCCCACCAATCCAGGCGTTCCTCGGGATCTTCGTCTGGTTCCCGGGATCGGACTATCTCCTCCTCGCGCTCGCGACCGCCGTCTACCTCTATGGAGGCTGGCCGTTCCTTTCCGGGATCATAAATGAACTCCGGGCAAGGATGCCCGGGATGATGACGCTCATCGCCGTCGCGATCACCGTCGCTTACGTCTATAGTTCAGCGGTCGTCCTCGGCATCGTCGGCGGGGAGGGATTCTTCTGGGAACTTGCCACCTTGATCGACGTCATGCTCCTCGGTCACTGGGTGGAGATGCGCTCGGTTCTCGGGGCGTCAAGAGCGCTTGAGGAACTGGCGAGAGTCATGCCGTCTGAGGCGCACCGGGTTAGGGGCAAGAGGACCGAAGATGTGCCTGTAGACCGGCTTATGGTGGGCGACCGGGTCCTTGTCCGGCCCGGGGAGAAGGTCCCGGTCGACGGCGTGGTAATTGAGGGCAAATCGAACGTCAATGAGGCACTGCTTACCGGTGAGTCGAACCCGTTGGAGAAACACCCCGGTAGCGAGGTCATCGGCGGTGCAATCAACGGCGAAGGCTCGATCGTCGTCGAGGTCAAAAAGACTGGTGCGGAGACCTACCTCGCCCAGGTGATCGACCTCGTCCGGAAGGCACAGGAGAGCCGGTCAAGGACGCAGGACCTCGCCGATCGGGCTGCGTTTATCCTGGTCGCGATCGCCCTCTCGGTCGGCGCGGTGACCTTTGCGGTATGGTTTGCCCTTGGAGAAGGGGCCGGGTTTGCGGTGGAGCGGGCCGCGACGGTGATGGTCATCGCCTGTCCCCATGCGCTCGGCCTTGCCGTCCCGCTCGTGATTGCGGTCTCGACGGCCATCGCTGCCCGTTCGGGCTTCCTGATCCGGGACCGGAGTGCATTTGAGCGGGCAAAGGATCTTCAAGCGGTTATCTTTGATAAGACCGGCACACTGACGGAAGGGAGGTTTGGGGTCACCGATATCCTCGCCCTCGACGGCGCGGGAGAGATCGACGTGCTTGGTGCGGCAGCCTCGGTTGAGGCTTACTCCGAGCATCCCATCGCCCGGGGTGTGATCCGGAGCGCCGAGGAGCGGGGGATTCCAGTACACCCGGCAGGGAACTTCCGGGCGATCCCGGGAGTCGGCGTCGAGGGAGAGATAGCCGGCCGGATCATCAGGGTTGTAGGTCCGGGATACCTTGCGGAACGCGGTATCTCGTCCGGCGATGAGCGGGCAGAGACGCTTCAGCGGCAGGGCAAGACCGTTGTCTTCCTGCTCGAGGACGACCGGCTCACCGGGGCGATTGCGCTCGCCGACATCATTCGTCCGGAGTCGGGGGAGGCGATCCGACGGCTCAAGGCGATGGGGATGCGGTGCATGATGCTGACCGGGGACAACCGTGAGGTCGCCGCGTGGGTGGCCGGGGAACTGGGTCTCGATGAGTTCTTTGCCGGAGTCCTGCCGCATGAGAAGGCCGAGAAAGTTCGCCAGATCCAGGAGCGCTACCGGGTCGCGATGGTGGGCGATGGGATCAACGATGCTCCTGCTCTCGTCGAGGCCGATCTTGGGATTGCTATCGGAGCGGGGACCGATGTGGCCATCGAGAGTGCTGATATCGTACTCGTGAGAAGCAACCCTATGGATGTAGCGGCAATAGTCGAACTCTCGAAGAAGACTTATCGGAAGATGCTTGAGAACCTTCTCTGGGCAACGGGCTACAACGCCGTCGCCATCCCCCTTGCCGCCGGCGTGCTCTTCGGCGTCGGCGTCGTCCTCACCCCGGCCGTAGGGGCGGTCTTGATGAGCGCAAGCACCGTGATCGTCGCGATCAATGCCCGGCTCCTCCGGTTATAGCGGCTGCCTCCTGCACCAGCCACCCGGATGGTTGGTTGAACCGTAGGGTTCAATGCGGTCAAATAGGGGAGGTTGGCCAGTACCTACCGGAGTTGAGTAACTCATGAGGTGCAACATGACAATCCGGATCTTTTCTCTGCTGATCGCCCTCGCCGTGGTGGTTCCTGGTGTTCAGGCCGCCCTCACGCTCGATGTGGGAAGCGACCGCACTGTCTCTGTTGGGGAGCCGGTCACCATCACGGCTCTCTTCAACGAGACGGAGTCCCTCGATACAACAAACCTCTCGGCCTCTGTCAACTGGGGGATAGAATCGATGGAGGTAGAGATTGTACCGGATAACGACCACAACGGCACCATACAGGCCACCTACAACTATCATGCAGCCGGAACCTACGTCGTCACGGTGACGATCGTAAATAATGCCACAGGCGCTGTCGCCCGCGACACCCTGACCGTGACCGTAAGCCCCGTGTCCGCGGAGATGAAGGTCGTCCCAAGGACCGTAAACGAGAAGAGCAACGGTGTTATGACAGTCTTTATCAGCCTTGCGGAGTGGCTCAGGTTCGGCCCGGTTGACCGCGCGAATGCAACCGCATTTGACCCCTCGGAGTTCAAGATCGGGAATGCAACACCAGAGAGGGTCAACTTCTGCGCAAAAGACGGCGGGACGCTCATCCTGAAGTACCGACAGACGGACCTCAATCTCGCCGCCGATGACGGCAACCGGACCGTGATCGGCAACATCACGATGAAGAACGATACGGTTCCGGTGACCGGCAACGGTGCCGTATCCGTGATCAATCCTGGAAATGGTCAGAGAGGAGAGTCCGGAAACCATAATGGACATGCCTGGGGTTCAAAAGAGATGATGAAGAACCAGAAGGAGTCCCACAAAGAGCACCCGAAGCCCGACCGGAACGTAAACGGACCGGCGCTGTAACAGCGAGGGTTTCTGGATGCCCCAGAATCTCTTTCTTACATCTATACGCAATCAATTCCCTTATCGGCTCTGCTGCCTACCATTATGTACATGGGACGATACGTCAGCGGAGACGTTGTTTTAGCCCCCGTGCGTATTGGGGGTCTGGGCGATTGGAAGGTGCGTCCGGTGGTGGTTGTTTCTGAAAAAGATAAGGGCAACCTGCTCATCTGTCCGGTATCGAGCAGCCCGTCAACCGATACACCCTCGATCCCGCTCTCGCTCGACGACTTCGCCAGGGGTGGGCTCGACCTCTTTACCGAGAGTTACGCTCTTGTCGCCCACGCCGCAATCATCCGGACCGCTGACGTCATCGGGAAGAAAGGCACCCTGCTCCCGGAGACACTCTCCATCATCCAGGAGGCTGTATCCATGATGCGCCCTCCTCAGGAGAAGCGATCCCGGCGACCACGGTGAGCCTCAAAGCTCATATCGTTTCAGAAATTCCCGGATCTTCCGCGATTCCATCCATTCGCGGTCGAGCTCGCCGATCTGTTCGTTGATCCTGCGGACCTGTTCACGGAGTTTTTCTGCAGTTTTTTCGTCATCGAGCAGGTCCGCAATCCCCATGATTACCTGGAGCGGGTGACGGACGTGATCGGCAAGAACGGCAAACTGTGCGATGTTGCGCTCCGTCATATCGAAGGCTCGCTCTCTGATCTGCTCATACAGAATCCGTTCGGATATATCTCTCCCGATAGCCTGGAACCCCACTACCGTCCCCTCTTCAAAGATGGGTGAGATGTTCAGTTCCAGTATCGCGGTCTCTCCGTCCTTTCGCCTGCTACTTATCTTGAGTCTTTCGACCTGCTCGCCCTGAAGCACTCTCTGCCGTCCTTTCTCCCATTCTGGAAGGCTTGAAGGGAGGACGTAATCCTCCCATTCGGTTCCCGTCATCTCTTCAGGAGAGTATCCGAGTATTCTCCCGGTCGCCGGAGAGATGTAGTTTAACCCGCCCTGCAGGTATGACGTGACGATAAGGTCAAAGCTTCGCTGGGCGATCCCCCGGAACTTCTCCTCACTCTCCTGAAGTGCCGCCTCAGCCTGCAGCCGTTCGATGATCCGGCCGAGCCGCTCTGCAATAGCATCGAGCAACATCTGCTCTTCTGGCAGGAACGGGCTCCCGTCCACCTCCGGTATCTCGCCAAGGTACCTGACCTCAACCTCACCAAGCCGTTCGCCACGGACGATGATTGGGCTCACCTGCTTCCACCGGGTATTCCTGGAATCACCCCGCCAGTACTCACGGTCGTCGACCCGGATCCGGACCGCGGTCTCATTCGGGTATTGCCAGCCCGAGGGGAGCGTATCGGCAACAGCCTGCAGGAGTCCATCAAGCGTCATTCCCGGAACCTCTACGAGGTGGGCGATGGTGTACAGACACTGAAGTTCGTCCATTCTCTTCTTCAGTTCAAGCGTCTTCTCCCGGAGTGCCTCCTCCATCCGGTTTCTCTCGGTCACATCGGAGGCTATTCCGGTAACACCGATGATCCTGCCATTTTCATCCCAAAGCGGCTTTAACGTCAGATCCCGGACTCGTGCGTCATCCCCGAAAGTGAACGTCACCGTCGCCCGCACCGGCTTTCCCGATTCAAGAACCTGGCGTTTCAGCATTGTTAGATGTGCTGCGTTCTCTGGAAAGACCTCATCGTCCTTTTTGCCGATGATGGACGTATCGGTTTGCCCCAACTGCTGGTTATATGACCAGATGTAGCGAAGGTCCTCATCCTGCGCAAAGGTAACCACCGGCGATTGACTGATTGCCAATTTGAAGTGGTGGGCATCCCGGTCTCCGGTGAGATCCCGGACCCTGATGAGCCTATCCCCGGTAGAGGAGGGGATAGGAATGCTTGCTATCGAGAGCCAGCGCCTTGCGCCGTTGGGCGCCCGGACGCGGCAGAGGAAGGCAGGCAGTTCCCCGCCGTTATTGAGAGTTTGATTGAGCTGATCTGTAGAGGTGCAGTCATCGAGCGTTGGTAGGAGGTATCTGTCAAAGAGGGAGCATACATCTACCCCGTTGATCTCTTCCTGCTGATGAATGGCCAGGATCCGTATGAGAGCCTGATTATACCAGAATATCTTATGTTCGCTGTTTGTTGCAAGAAGACCGTCTTCGAGAGTATTGAGTATCGCACGATCGCAGAGCACCCGGTCCAGATCTGAGTCTACCATTTCTTCCCTGTGCTGGAGTGTGTTATGTAATTTTAGTGGTTTTGGGCTTTGGGGATAAAAAGAGTTTCATCCGATTTCTGTGGTATGTGGCCTGATCTGCGTGTTCATCATATGTGTTGGGCGCCATTCCCAGGCATCAAGGGGTCTTGACCTGCGCTTATGTTAGGGGAATTTGGGTACGGATAAGTTCTTCCACGCAGACCTTCTGATATGGCAACAAGAGTCCGAGTGCGCGTACTGGTCAGCGGTCGGGTACAGGGTGTCGGGTTTCGATGGGCAGTAGAGGATGAAGCCCGGACCCATGGTGTCACCGGCTGGGTCAGGAACCTTGCTGACGGGCGTGTAGAAGCGGTCTTTGAGGGATACCAGGAGCAAGTGCAGCAAATGATTGATTTCTGCCGTCGTGGTCCTGAAACGGCTCGGGTTGATGATGTGCGCGTCATTCCTGAGGCATACTCGGGGGATCTTACCGGGTTCTCCATACTTCGGTGAAGAAGATGCCATGCAAGTCTCGCTCTTGGCAGGATATTAATAACGTCAGTGGACTATAGGAGGTTCATGCTGAGAGATGTAGAGCCGGTTGAGTTCCTCTCTGTGATCCGGGAACGCCGGAGTGTCAGGAACTACACCGACCAGGAAGTCCCCGATGAGGTGATCCGGACGATCATCGCTGCGGGCATCCAGGCGCCGAATGCTCTTGGACTTCAGCCCTGGCAGTTCGTGGTTGTGAAGGATAAGGGCCTGATGCGGCAGATCTCCGACTTCTGTAAGCCGATCCTAGCGGAGAAGATCGAAGGAGAGAGACATGCGGGAACAGAAGAGTTTCTAGCGGCGCTCAAAGATCCCGAATACAGCATCTTCTATAACGCTCCGGTGCTTGTCCTGGTCCTCGGTGCACGGGAGGTCGTATCGAGTGTTCTGGACTGCACCCTCTGCGCGGAGAATATGATGCTTGCTGCCTGGGCGCTCGGGATTGGGAGTTGCTGGATCGGTTCTGCAACCCTCGTCGAGCAGAACCCGGAACTCCTCGCGAAACTGATGGTTCCGGACGATTACCAGATCGTGGCGCCGCTGATCTTCGGCTACCCCGGTCCACTGCTCCCGAAAGCAGAGCGTCGGGAGCCCCGGATAACGTGGATCCCTTAACATCTCTATGGGCATATGAGGGAGGGGGTCATGGGTCACCGACCGGGATCCCGGTGTGGGCCCTGAGCAATTTAGTCTTTGCCGGCGAGCCGCTCGGCCCGCCGCTTACCCGGTTACAGGGCACGCGATTGCTTCCACGGGGATGATCGAGAGCGTGATCTGTTGCCCTCCTCTGATGACCGTCAGGGTTGCCGGTTTTTCGATGGGCCACGTGGCGAGGAAACGATGCAGTTCGTCCACGCATCCCACACTGGTCCCATTTATCGCCACGATCAGGTCGCCTGGCCGAAGTCCTGCCCGATCGGCGGGACCTGCCCTGTTCACCGAGACAACCTCGACCGCCTGGTTTTTAGTGAGCCCGAGCGCCGTGATGAGCGGTCGCGGGAGCGGCCGCGACTGGCCGGCGATGCCGAGATACCCACGCCGCACCCTGCCGTCGGCGACCAGCTGGGGGAGGACCCAGGTGGCGGTGTTGGATGGGATCGCAAAGCAGATGCTCTGGGCCATGGGGATGATGGCCGTGTTGATACCGATGACCCGGCCACGGGAGTCCACCAGCGGTCCGCCGGAGTTGCCGGGATTTAAGGGGGCCGTGTGCTGGATGATATTCTCGATCAGGCGGCCGTCTCTGCTCCGGAACGACCGCCCGAGAGCGCTCAGAACTCCCGTTGAGACGGTCGAATCAAAGCCGAGCGGGTTGCCGATGGCTATTGCGAGTTGACCGACGGAGAGTGATCCGGAGTCTCCGAACGATGCATATGCAAGCCCCGTAGCATCGGCACGGAGCACAGCGAGATCGGTCACGGGATCGGCCCCAACCAGGCGTGCGGGAAGTGTGGCCCCATCCGACGTACGGACCTCGATCCTCCCTGCCCCCTGAACCACATGGTTATTGGTCATGATGTAGCCTTCCGGTGCCACGACCACACCGGAGCCTGCTCCAATCCGCTCACCCCGCCGACCCTGAAGGCTCTTCCCCACGACCACACTCACAACCGCTGGCCCCACGGAATGAACGACCTGGATGACAGCCCGGGAGTAGGCATCAAGGAGGTCGGCGTCCGACTCTCCGGTATCGAGGGTTGCAGAGGACTGATGTGCCCTGGATACCGGTTGAGAATCTCCAACCTGCTGGAAGAGTTTGCAGTTTATTTTATCCATTGTATTATATAATTTAAATCTAATAGTAATGTACTTTCTGCACCGGTTGGCGAGATAACGCCGCGTATGATATGCAAAGCTCGCCCTCTCTTTTGAGTCACGCAGAAGCCCACCGGTCCGATCGTCTTCCTGGCCCTCCCCCGCAAAGGAGATATAGAGGACTGAGTCTACTGCCCACCATGCTTGGGACGGCGGCAATTGAAGTGGATGCAACAAGCATTGAGGTACACCCCACGGACATAAGGAGGGTGCCACAGGCCGACAAGGCTTATGATCTCGTTGAGATCGAGACCGACCGCGGGACGACCATCTGCCGTTACTGTGAAGCGGAGCAGGCCAGAAACGGCGTTGTCATGGTGGGTGGGGTCGGCGGCGGTTTTGACTCCCCTGCCCGGGGACTTTACCCGCGGCTGGCAAAGGACTTCCTGAACCACCGGATCAGCACACTTGGTGTGCGTTACCGGCATCCAACCGATCTCGTGGAGTCGACTATCGATACGGTTCTTGGTATACGCTACCTCGAGAGCCAGGGTCTTTCGGCAATCGGGCTGATTGGGCACTCTTTTGGAGGAGCCGTGGCGATCCAGGCAGCGGCGAACAACCCGGCTGTCAGGGTTGTCGTCGCTATATCAACCCAGGCCGCCGGAACCGAACCGGTCGCGGACCTCGCCGGTCGTGCGGCGGTCCTCCTCCTTCACGGGAATGCCGATCCGGTTCTCCCTCCCCGTTATTCGGAGGATGTTTACCGGCGTGCACACGAGCCGAGACGATTGATTGTCTACGATGGAGCAGGGCATACGCTCGATGAGGTGGCCGAGAGCCTCTATGTCGAGGTGAAGGCGTGGATCCTCAAGCACCTGCCGGGAACACTTGTCTGACCGGTCCTTCACCCTGATGGGACGTGGAGTTCTACACCCCTCCCCTGCAGGTATCGCCGTACAGCACAAGGATCGTCGCTTGCAAAGCCATCGACGCCGAGCTGGAGCGCCTTGCCGATGGTCTCTTCATCGTTCAGTATCCAGGGGACGACGAGCAGCCCGGCACTGTGCGCCTGATCTACCACCTCTCGTGAAACCCGATCCCATCGCGGGAGGATAAGGTCTGCCTGCACCGAACGGGCAAGCCCGACAGGATCATCGATATTCTGTGAGTAGATCAGGCCCGCCTGCACTCCGGGAAAGAGCCTCTTTGCCATCGCGACGCTTTCAGGGTGGAACGAGACCAGGATGAGCCGCTCCGGCATCTGATCCATGAGCACTGAGGCAATGATGGCCTCTGTCCCGGGCTCCTTGATCTCCACGACAAGCCCTGTCTTTCCCCGAACGAGGCCGAGAACCTCTTGGAGTGTCGGGATCGTCTCACCCCGGCCTGCATCCAGCTTTTTTATCTCCTCGATGGTGTAACCTTTGATCGGTCCGGTCCCGTCGGTTGTCCGGTCGACCGTTGCGTCATGGATAACGATCGGGATACCGTCTTTTGTGAGGCGAACGTCGACCTCGACGAGATCGGCGCATTCCATACCCCTCCGCAGGGCCCGCAAGGTATTCTCTGGCTCGACGCCCTTCGCGCCGCGGTGTCCGACGATGAGCATGCAGCGCCATGAATCCCGGAACCAGATATAGATGGCGGATCCCGGGAGCATCCATGTGGGTGGCATCGATACTGACTGCTATGGTTCATGCAGGATAGGATCGGACACTCAGTCTTTGGCGCGGTAGTTCGGATGGGCAATTCGCCCTCAAGTCAAAAAAGGTTATTTCCCCTGAATCCTCTGAATCTCGGACTTGATGTCATCCGAGCTGTTGTACTGCTTGTCCTCGAACTGGTTCAACATATCAATGACGCCCTGGGATGCCCCGCTCTCCTTTGCCTGGGAGATAAGACTCTCCTTCGACGCAGGGAACTTGATCCTGGAAGAGAGCTGCTCGATGAGCCGTGGGTCAAGTCCCTGCAGAGCCCCGGCGGCCTTTGACATCCCGCCCATGGCAGATTCTTTCATACCTCTCATACGTTCTCACCACCAAATCCGCGCCCCCATTCAGGAGCGACTTATGAAGGAGGAGATGTGATAAATAGATATCGTCTATAAGCAGCAGGGCTGCCTGGAGGGCGATGAGAGGGGGCGCCACTTCACAACGGCTCTTTGTGTGACCAGGCCGTTATCGAGGGCCAAATCAAAAGGTTAATTTTACTTACCTATCTAACCCCTTTCCATGAGATCGCATGGCATTCTGACGCTGCTCGTCTGTATCGTTGCAGTGCTGGCAGTAGCCGGTGCAGGGTGTACCGGCACGACTCAGGCCGGTGGAGATGAACTGAAGGATTCCTATATCGTCGGTATCGACGGTTCATACGCACCGTTCAGTTATGTTGACAAAGACGGCAACGCCCAGGGATTCGATGTCGATTCCATGAGATGGATCGCCGAGAAGAAGGGCATCAACGTGACGTTTAAGGCCATTGACTGGGACGCCATCATCCCGAGTCTCCAGGCAGGGAAGATCGATATGGTCTACGCGGGAATGACGATCACCCCCGAGAGGCTGGAGGCCGTCAACTTCAGCAACCCCTACTGGACGGTCAACCAGGATGTCGCAGTCCGTGAGGACTCGAACGTAACACTTGATGATGTCCTTGCAGGCAAGGCGGTCCTCGGAGCGCAGCGGGGATGCACCGCTGCAACCTGGATCGAAAAGAACCTGATCGAGACAGGAAAGATGCCCGCAGCTAACCTGAAGCTCTACGTCGACACACCAGCTGCCGTCAGCGACCTTGAGATCGGTAGAATCGACGCAGTCATGTACGACGACCTCTCCCTGGGATCCTATATTGAGGGCAAGCCGCTCAAGATCATCGGATCTGTCGAGACTAAGGAGCAGTTCGGTGTCGCTATCCGCAAGGAGGATACCGCTCTTCTTGAGTTCATGAACGAGGCACTTGCAGAACTGCAGGCCGATCCCTACTGGGAAGAACTCAAAGAGAAGTATAACCTGAACTGATCGGGGACTACTTCTCTCCCTTTTTCACAACCTTCAACCTATCTGGAGGCCTTTCCTCTGTATCCACACAAACCTACCGAGATAGACCATAGTGCGTCTACCCTGGCGCACTACCAGGTACCCGTCCTCTGTGCGCTCATAACGGCGGTCCTCATCGGCGGGAGCGCCCCGTTCACCAAACTCCTCCTCGGCGAGGCCGGGCCGCTCGCGCTCGCGGCGCTGGTCTCGCTCGGGAGCGGTTCGGGTGCCCTGCTCTTCTCCATCATCGGGGCAGCGGTGGGTACCCGGAGAAGTTACGTTGAGGCGCCGCCTGGAAAGGGCGATCTCCCCTGGCTTATCGGGGTAATGGTCCTTGGTGGATTCCTCGCTCCGGTAACCCTGATATTCAGCCTCCCGGGAACGCCGGCGGCGACGGCTGCGCTCCTCCTGAACTTCGAGGCCGTAGCAACGACGCTGATTGCCGCGACGATCTTTCGTGAGTGGGTGAGTCGCCGTGTCTGGATTGCGCTCGGGTTTATTACCACTGCATGCATCCTCCTGACCTGGGAGCCGACAGGCAGTCTCGGGCTATCCCTTTCGGCGCTTGGCATCCTGCTCACATGCGTCTTCTGGGCAATCGACAACAACTTAGGGCAGCGACTCTCGGCAAAAGACCCTCTTCTCGTCATCTCCATAAAGGGAATCGGCGCCGGCGTCATCACACTCATCCTCGTACTTGTCACCGGGGAGCAGTTCCCGGATCCATCTACAATCGCTGCAGCCATGATCGTTGGGTTTCTCTGTTACGGCGGTTTAACGAGTATTCTCTTCCTCCTTGCTCTTCGCGGTATCGGCGCGGCACGGGCGGGGTCACTCCTTGCGATCTCCCCGTTCTTCGGCGTCATCTTCTCGCTCCTTCTCTTCGCGGAACTCCCCGCGGGGGCCTTCTATATCGCGTTGCCCATCATGGCGCTTGGTGCCTGGTTGCTGGTCTCTGAGAAGCATTCCCATCCCCACCGGCACCCGGCGATCGTTCACGAGCACCGCCACCGCCATGACGACCTTCACCACGACCACGCTCACACGGCTGACGACCCTCCGCTCACGTCGACCGGCGAGCACTCGCATATGCATGCCCATGATGAGATCGTCCACGAGCATCCGCACCAGCCCGATATCCACCATCGCCACTCCCATCGGTAGGCCGGTGGTGGACGACTTTTACCTTTGTTCTTTTCATGTTACAGAGCTTGGACCTGGATAGACCTCTGTAACCTCTTGGTAGATATGATCGGGTTTATCATCTCAATGATGGAGTGATTTTTCATGCAGAAAATCATCCTTCTTCTCTTCGCTGGCGTGCTCCTCTCCGCCGGATGCCTCACCGCGAGTGAGCCCCCGAGAGAGGCAGGTATTGCGCTGATCACGCCGGCAGACCCGGCCCCCATCTTCGGCGGCCAGGCAACCATCAGCGAGATCGTCGGCCGGGAGATACCCGGAGTCCAGACCAACTACAGCCTGGGATACGTTGTCATCCCACCGGGTAACGCAACGCCCCCACACCGGTTGCTCGGAAGCACCGAGGTAGTCCACGTGATCGGCGGGGTGGCAGAGATCTCCTGTAATAACGAGACGGTGATCATTCGCGAGGGAGAGACCGTACTCCTGCCGGAAGGGGCCCTGCAGTCGATAACCTCCATCGGGGAGACCGATCTTTCCTATCTCAGTGCAGTTCAGCCGCCCTTTACGGAGGAAATCGAGGTTCTGGTAGACGGACCTGACCCGTCAAACAAGATGACGGATGGTGCGCCGCTTGTCATCGCCGATCCCCGGGGAGGGATCGAGTGGGACCTTGAGTCGCAGGCGGCAGCTTACACCCTCTTAAACCCGGTGCTGATGAACGAGACAGTGATCCCGATCGCTTACAGCATTGCCTACGTGGAACTCCTGCCGGGCGGATATCTGGGCTTTGATGGAATCCGTGATTCATCCGATCTCCTCTACGTGATTGAGGGTGAGATTGAGGTCGCCACGCCCGATGGGGGGACGATCCGTATTCCAGCAGGGAGCGCTGCCTACATCCCCCCCAACGTGGTGAAGGAGACCCGGAACACCGTAAACAAAACGACAGTGATCCTCTCGTTCATCGATCCGACGTGGACACCGGAAAAGACCGGCCTCTGGGGTTGGAAACCCTCCTTTTTTACGGCTGATTCCCGTCGTTCGGCCGGCCTATCCGCAGAGCATTGGCAATGACCGCAAGCGAGAGCCCCATATCCCCGATTGCCACCGCCATCCAGAGGGTGGCCAGACCCGGGACGGCGAGTGCGGCGATGCCGAGTTTGACGACGAGTGCTGCTGTGACATTCTGCCGGATGACCGAGACGGTCTTCTTGGAGAGAGTTACGAGGTAGGCAATCCGGGATATGTCGTCCTCCATCACGACGATATCGGCTGCCTCGATCGCGACATCCGACCCTATGGCCCCCATCGCGACCCCGACATTCGCCCGGGCAAGCGCCGGCGCGTCGTTCACGCCATCACCGACCATCACCACGAGCCCGTAGCGTTCCATCAGCCGCTCGACCATTGTCACCTTCTCCTCGGGGAGGAGTCCGGCATGGCACTCGTCGATCCCGATGCGGCGGGCCACTGCACTCCCTACGCGCTCGTTGTCCCCGGTGAGCATCACCGTCCGGATATTGCGCGACTTAAGTTCGGCCACCGTCTCTTGCGCATTCTCGCGGATCACGTCGGAGAGCGCGATGAGTCCGATGACCTGTGAGTCAGTGCCGGCGAGAACGACGGTCTTTCCTTCGTTCTCCAGCCGCTCGTAGGCAGTCCGCCAGAGCCCGCTCTCAAGCCCGGCAAAGAGCGCCTCGTTTCCGAGGAGGTAGTTCTCGCTGCCGATCCTGCCCTGAACTCCTCTGCCGGTGATCGAGGCGAACTCCTCCACATCCCGGAGCGCGATGCCCTCCTCCACCGCCCGCCGCCGAACCGCTTCTGCGATCGGGTGACCGGAACGGGACTCAAGCGACGCAGCGATCCTGAGTACCTCCCCCGCCGGCATCGCAAGACCGATCACATCGACCACCTCAAGCCTTCCGGTCGTGAGCGTCCCGGTTTTGTCGAAAACGACCACCTTTGCGTGTCCCACGGCCTCGAGGGAGTCCCTGCCCTTGATGAGCACCCCGTTACGCGCTGCAGTCGTGATCCCCGAGACCATCGAGACCGGGGTGGATATGGCAAGTGCGCAGGGACAGGCTATGACGAGGAGGATCAGCGCCCGGTAAAACGCCTCGATGAATGGGACACCGAAGGCGAGCGGGGGGATCACGACGAGGAGGGCGGCGAGGAGGATGATCGCCGGGGTGTAGTATCGTGAGAACCGCTCGATGAAGGCCTCGGTGGGGGAGGTGTGGGCCTGGGCTTCCGCGACCAGGGCCACGACCCGGGCAATCGTGCTCTCCTCTTCGGGCTTTGTCACCCGAACCTCGAGGTAGCCTTCCACGTTCTGGGTCCCGGCGTAGACATCGTCCCCGACACCTTTTGCCACCGGGACGCTCTCTCCCGTGATCGCGGCCTGGTTGACCGAGGATACGCCGGCAATGACAACGCCGTCGAGCGGGACGGTGTCGCCAGGTCTGACGATCGCGATCTCCCCGACTCCGACCTCGCCGACGGGGACGATCACCTCACCATCGCCCCGCCGGACCCGAGCGGTCTGCGGAGCGATCTCAAGGAGCGAGGCTATCGAGCGCTCCGCCCTCCCGGCAGCATACTCTTCCAGGAACTCGGCGATGGCGTAGAGATAGAGAACTGTCGCACCCTCGGCAGGATTGCCCGTCAGGAACGCACCTGCTGCTGCGATGGATATCAACACGGAGATGCTGAACTGGAGCCGGATCAGGGCAAGGAACCCGGACCTCAGGACCTCGTAACCGGAGATGATCGCGGCGGCGAGCAGCAGGATCGTGCCGATGAACGGGTACGGTGTGAAGTACTCAATAAATATGCCGAGAAGCAGAAGGGCGCCCGAGACCGCGAAGATCGTGATCTGGCGGCGGGTGATGGCCGGTCTGTGGATCTCGCAGACCCCGGCCCGGCAGCGTGGGCAGGATGGACACGCGTCATCCCCTGCCATGGTCTACCCCCGAATGCTCTTCGATCTTTTGGACGCGGGACTCCAGCATACTGCAGAGGTGTTGGGCAGCTCTGCATAAATATAGTGAGGACCTCATGTCCAGGCAATGCCTGGGTAAGTTTCACAGTAATTGACGTGAGAAATTCTCCTGCGGCACTGGCGAGACTGCCCTAATTTGCATAATTGGATCCGATCGATCCCGGAATTAATGGTAATACCGCGATGAGGCCACTAGGTCCTGACATCGCTCCACTCTAATCAGAACTGCATGGATTTCAAGAACATTTAAATAGTAAAGTTCCTGGAATACCCTGCATCAGGGTATGGCTCTAGAGGAGACCGCCTTATGATTCAGGGATCGATAGCGAGTTTATCTGTTTGCGTCGTCGGCCTTGGATACGTTGGCTACCCTCGCACTGTCGCGTTCTCGCAACATCTTCGAACAATTGGTGACCTCGATGTGAACATCCTGGCCGGCCGGGCGATCAACGACGCCATGCCCAAACACATCGCCGAGATCGCGATCAAGGAGCTGAACCGGGTCGGCAAGGTGATCCGGGATTCAATAGTCCTCATCATGGGCCTGACCTACAAAGAGAACGTCCCCGATACAAGGGAGAGCCCGGCCGAGGAGGTGATCCACGAGCTCAAGGAGTTCGATATCGATGTGTCCGGGTATGACCCCCTTCTCTCCCCGGCCGAGATCGAACAGTTCGGGGCAAAGCCAGTTGCGTCGCTCAAGGGGCTCGAGGATCCGGTGGACTGCATCATTATCAATTCGCCGCACAGTGTCTTTGCGGGGCTGACGCTGGATGCGGTGCTCTCCATCTGTGATGGGAAGCCGATCATCGTGGACGTGACCGGGATGCTCCGGAATAATGGTGGGGTGCGGGAGGAGTGTATGTATTGTACGTTGTGAGATCCCCGGTTATGACGAAAAGGAGCGGAAACATAACCTTTCGAGGGATAAATGCATGGACGTAATCATCGTCGTTCACACCGAGTTTGGATTTGTACATGCCAGAGAGGTTATCCCTGACAAGAATGCCACGGAGGGCGTCAGCAAGGGTGTCCCGAACCTGATCAAGGTTGCGGATAGACACGGAGCCAAGGTAACATTTGCCGTAATGCCTGAGGTGGTTGGCGCTTTCCCAAGGGACATCAACCACGAAGTCGGGCTGCATATCCACCCGGGATGGGAAGAATTCTGGCAGAGCGGCTTCACCTTTCATGTCGGTGACAAGTACCTGCGGGAGCATTGTCATCAATCATCCACCTCCACGGTGCTGAGAGGCTACCCATACAAAGAACAGCTCGATATGATCCAGACTGGTTCGGACTGCATCACCGAATCGTTGGGGGTCAGACCGACCACGTTTGTGGCTGGTAAGTGGTCTATCGATAACAATACGGTCAGAGCACTGATATCCGCAGGAGTGGAACGGGACTGCTCAGCCCCCGCCCATTCAAGGCCCTGCCATTATGACTGGTCAAAACTGCCTCGTATCTGTATGCCGTACCGTCCCAGCGAGCATGACTATCAGGAGAAGGGCGATCTTCCTCTCCTGATTGTGCCCATATCTCAGATGTTCCATGCCGGAAATGTAAACCCCGAAGTTGTTCCCCAAGTTGGCCTATCCTGGCTGAAGGCGTGTTTCACCGAGTACTACAGTCAGAGGATGCCCCTCTTCCACATCTGCCTCCACTCGCCCTGCATGACAGATCCTTACTTCCTCTCGGTGATGGATGAGTTTCTGGGGTTCATAGCCCAGCACCGGAATATCAACTTCAGATTTGCATCTGAGGTTCATGAGTATGCCCCGGTCAATCCCTCCACTCGAGTTGTCCCGTATTTGTTAGGTCTAAATAGGAATATTCTCGGATTGGGCTGGAAAGCGGCATTTAAAAAGATATTTTGATGAAATCTATGACTAATTCATATAGCATACTATTCGCTCTCACCAATACCATCTACAGAGCGATCTTCCATGAAGAGATCAGTACTGAGGTTGAAAAGTTTATCAAAAACCTCTCCTACGTGGGCATCGGGACGATTGTCGCATCAGTCTTCTCGTTTTCGTTTAATATACTTGCAGGTCGCTGGCTAGGGCCATTGGAGTATGGAACATTCACGCTGATCCAATCGGTGGCCATGTTCCTCTATATCCCTATGCTGCTTGGGTTTCACACGGCAATGATCAAGTACAATGCCGAGAAAATTGATTTTGCAAGGCAGAGATGCATCATCTCGACGACTTACATCTTAGTATTCTTGTTCACAGTTGTATCTCTCCTAGTTTATTTCATTTTTTCAAACGAGCTCACGGCCATATTCTCAATATCTCATGAAGTATTCCTTTTTGCAGTACTCTTCGCCGTCCTGTTTGTGTTTTATACGCTTACAACCGAGACTCTCAAAAGCCTCCACATGATGCGAGCATATTCACGACTGATGCCAGTGCATGCTGTGATCCTACTCTGTGCGTTTTTTATTTCAGTCTTCTTTTTCAAGGAACTCTCGTTCAAATCCTCATTATTCTCGATGTTGATTGCTTATGGCATGATAGGAGGAATTATCCTGGTAATCCTCAGGGAATACCTGCGGCCCAAGTTTAACAGAGCATGGGCACGTAAATTACACAAATATAGTGTCTATTCGTTGATGGGAGGAATTTCATTTATCCTCTATAGCAATATTGATAAAATATTTATTAACAAATACGCTACGGTTTCAGATGTAGGACTCTATTGGGCGTATAATTACTCTTTCACAACTGTAATACTCCTTTGTGTCAACATCTTTGTGACCGTGTTTTTTCCTGTTGCATCTATGTGCCCCAATAAAGTAATGCTTTTTGAGCGTATTAAAAAGATTACAATCCTGTTAATAATATTTGGGTGGCCGATTGCAGCAATTGGTAACGTCTCAGATCTTCTGTAATTTGCCTGAGCCCCGTCTCCTTGCCTGATCATTCCTTCTCCATGGTCAAATACCTTCTGCCGGTGACCCACTCCTCGTTGATGTCCATCAGGATAGATCCGACCAGCCGGAGAAGGGATTCCTCGTTCGGGAACGCTCCTACGACCTTGGTCCTTCGTTTTAGCTCCTTATTGACCCGTTCCATCAGGTTTGTGGTTCGGATCCGTTTCCCGTGCTGTTTTGGGAATGCCGTGTAACTCATCAACCCCGGGAGGAACCGTTCGATGGTATTGGCTGCTTTCCGGTACCCCCTGGCATTCAGGTCATCGGCGAGATCTTGAAGCCTTTGTTCACTTCCATAGGCCTCCTTCAGGCCTTCTACAACCTCTTTCTGGTGTTTCCGAGGAATATTCCTCAAGACGGCTCGGGTACAATGAACCTGACACATCTGCCAGGATGCACCGAGGAAGGCGGCTTCAGCCGCCTTCTGGATGCCGGTATGCCCATCAGAGATGACCAGTTGAACCCCGGCAAGTCCTCGTTCTTTGAGGTCCTCGAAGAGTCCCGACCAGAATTCCTCATTCTCACAATCTGTGATTCTTGCGCCGAGGATCTCCCGGTAACCATCCTCGCGCACTCCGGCGAC